>CALUOB010000108.1 GCA_944322175.1 uncultured Coriobacteriaceae bacterium | reverse complement strand
ACTGGCTGCGCGCAGCGGCCACAAGCGCGTCGAGAAAGCCGCGCGCGCCCGCCTCGGCGCAGGCGCGGGCCCACTCGCCGTAGATGCCGGCCTTGGCGCCGCGGGGCAGGCTGCCCGAGAGCACGACGATGTCGTTCTTCTCGATGTCGCGGGTCAGGTACCTGAGAACCGTTTCGAGATCCTTCTCGGCCACCTCGGGGCCAGGCTCGTTGATGTCGGTGTGGGTGTCTGCCACCGGGTCGACGATCTTGAGGTTCGTGCGCGTCTCGCCCGAAGCGTTAATGGACCAGCAGTCGAGCCCCTGCTCGCCCAGCATCTGCGAGATGGCCTTGCCCGTTGCGCCGCCGAGAAGGGCGAGCGCCTTGCTGGTGCCGCCGAGCTTGGCGATGACCTTGGACACGTTGATGCCCTTGCCGCCCGGATCCTGTCGATACGAGACGACGCGGTTCACCGCGTCGAGGGTGAAGGAATCCACGCGGGCCGTTTTGTCGAGCGCGGGATTCAGCGTCACGGTGTAAATCATCCGGATCCTCCTGTTCCCTCTTTCGAAACTCTTGCCTGATTTGTCGAAACGAAAACTGTGGCTATCATAGCAACAGCATCACAACTGTCAATACAACAACAGAAGTTTTTGAAATTACGGCTCAATTGGACCGTTCACCGGCGTATTCGTACCGTTTACAGACGATATTCAATTGCACATGGTGTTTTGAAACAACAGCTTTACTATAGGCATTGTCGAAACGAAACCCTTACGCACACACCGTTGGAACCGCACAGGTTCCGTTTGAAGGGAGGGTAGCTATGTCAATCAAAGACTCCGTGTCTAAGTTCGGCAAGTTCTTGAGCGGCATGGTCATGCCCAATATCGGCGCTTTCATCGCGTGGGGCTTCCTCACGGCATTGTTCATTGAGACGGGCTGGATTCCCAACGAGGGCTTCGCCAGCATCGCCTCGCCCATGCTCACCTACCTCATCCCCGTTCTCATCGCCGCCCAGGGCGGTTACCTCACCGGCGGCGACCGCGGGCGCATCGTAGGCGCCATCGCCGTCATGGGCTGCATCGCCGGCGCGCCCGACACCACCATGCTCATGGGCGCCATGGTCATCGGCCCGCTGTCGGGCTGGATCATCAAGCAGTTCGACAAGTTCATGGAGACCCGCACGCCCGCGGGCTTCGAGATGCTCATCGACAACTTCTCCGTGGGCCTCATGGGCATGTTCCTGGCCATGATCGGCTTCATCGCCATCGGCCCCATCATGACCACGATCCTCGCCGTGCTCATGGGCGGCGTGACGATCCTCATGCAGTACAGCCTCATGCCGCTGCTGGCCATCTTCATCGAGCCGGCTAAGGTGCTGTTCCTCAACAACGCCATCAACCACGGTATCTTCACGCCCATCGGCATCGCGCAGGCCGAGGAGACCGGGCGCTCCATCATGTACATGCTCGAGGCCAACCCCGGCCCCGGCGTGGGCGTGCTTCTCGCCTACTGCTTCTTCTGCAAGGACGCCAAGACCCGCCAGTCCGCCCCCGGCGCCGTCATCATCCACTTCTTCGGCGGCATCCACGAGATCTACTTCCCCTACGTCCTCATGAACCCCAAGGTCATCATCGCCCCCATCGTGGGCAACATGTGCGCCATCGCGTGGTTCAGCTTCACGGGCGCGGGCCTCACCTCCGCCGCCTCCCCGGGCTCCATCATCGCCTTCCTCTCGATGACGCCCTCTGACTGCATGGTCGTCAACATCATCGGCGTGGTCATTGCCGCCGTGGTCTCGTTCGTCATCGCGACCCCGCTCGTCCGCTCCATGGACGTTGCCAACCTCGACGAGGCAAGCCAGCAGATGCGCGAGATGAAGGGCACCGCCGAGGCCGCCGTAATCTCCGACACCACCAACGGCCTCGTGATCTTTGCCTGCGACGCCGGCATGGGCTCCTCGGCCATGGGCGCCACCCGCTTCCGCAACCGCATCAAGGCCGACCGCCCCGACCTGACCGTCAAGCACTCGAGCGTCGACACCGTTCCCGCCGAGGCCAACATCGTGGTCTGCCAGCGCGTGCTCGCCGACCGCGCCCGCAAGAGCGCCCCGAACGCCCAGCTCGTCACGATCGACAACTTCCTCGACGACCCCGCGCTCGACAACCTCTACGCCCAGCTCACCCAGATCTCCAAGGCTTCCGAGCTCAAAGAGGCCGCAGCGCCCGCGCCTGCTCCCGAGCCCGTCCGCGCCGACAAGCCCGCGATCGCCCTTAAGCGCGAGGGCATCCAGCTCGGCTGCGAGCGCCTGCCGCGCGAGGACTGCATCCGCGCCTCCGGCGAGCTGCTCGTGAAGCTCGGCTGCGTGGACGAGCCCTACGTTGACGCCATGGTCGAGCGCGACAAGCTCACGAGCGTCTACCTCGGCATGGGCGTCGCGATCCCACACGGCACCGGCGAGGCCAAGGACTCCGTCAAGGAGACCGGCGTGGTGTTCCAGCAGTACCCGCAGGGCGTCGACTTTGACGGCGAGAAGGCCTACCTCGTCTTCGGCATCGCCGGCAAGGGCGAGGAGCACCTCGAGGTACTTGCGAACATCTGCAAGATCCTCGAAGACGACGCGGTGGTCGAGAAGCTCAAGAGCACGACCGACGTCGACTGGGTCCTCTCCGTGCTCGCCTAACCTCCGATACGGCAACGGCCCGAGAGACAACCGGAGTACGTAAAAGGCGCCGCGCCCGGCATCACAGCCAGGCGCGGCGCCTTGTTATAGCGCGTTCTATGACGGCAACCACGCTCCCGAGCCAAGCTCGAGCGCAGATGCCCCAACAGGAAGGGCGAGAAGAACGGCCCTAGAGCCCCAGATGCTCCTCGAGCCACACGCCCACGCCGTCCTCGGAAACCGAGGGGCAAACATCGTCGGCAATGACCTTGATCTCAGGCGTGGCATTGCCCATGGCCACGAAGGTGCAGGAGCTCTGGGCAAAGGTGGCGTCGTTGCCCGAGTCGCCGAAGGCCACGGCACGGCGCTCGTTGACGCCGAGGCGGCGGCAGAGTACCTTGAGGGCCGCTCCCTTGCTCACGCCCTTGAGGGTGATCTCGTACTCAGTGGGACCTACGAGCGCGAGCTCGAGCATGTCTGCCAAACCGGAGTCCTTGAGGCTCTGCGCGACCCTCTCGCGCTCCTCGACGGTATTGAACATGCAGCCGAGCTTGTGCACGCCGCGCGCGAACTTAACGACCTCGGCCTGAATGGACTCCATGAGGGCAATGTCGCCGCTCTCGGAGCTCGAGTTCTCGATGAAGCTCGCACCGGGGCGGCCCTTGGCGGCGTTCTTGCGGGCGAGCATCTCGCGCTGCTCGCGATTGAAGCTGGCATGGCCGGGGGCAAACACGCTCCAACCCACCTCGCCGCCCGCGGCGTGCTCGATGCACTCCACGATCACGAGCGCCTGCCAGCCGGTCATAACGTGCTGGTCCAGGATCTTCTCGTCAGACGCGCGCACGGTGCAAGCGCCGTTGACGGTGATGTAGGCGTCGATCCACGGCTTGCTCGCGATGTCTTCGCCGAGCATCTGAACCGGGCGGCCGCTCGCCACGGCGGTCTTGACGCCGGCGTTGTGCGCGGCGACCATGATCTGCTCGACGCGCGGGCGCATGAACTTGTTGGGCCCGTCGAAGATGGTTCCGTCGAGATCGAAGGCGATCAGATCATAGTTCGGCATAGGTGCTCCCGCCTCGGTATGCTCGCGGCGCCGGAGCAGCCGGCGCCCATCAGCTCGTTTCTAAAAACCCGCATTATGATACGCGCGAGATGTGCGAACAATGTCACGCCCGCGCAAAGGGCGCGCAACGACAACAGATCTCAACAATCGCCGCAGCGCACGTTGGCGCGACCGCCTGCGCGGGGCGCTCCGGCCACATGCCGCACCCCGCGCGCGCCGCGCCTAGCTCAACTCGAGCACGCCGGTGTAGAGCTGCCAGTACCGGCCCTTGAGGGCGAGAAGCTCGTCATGGCTGCCGCGCTCGACGATCTTGCCCTGTTCGAGCACGATGATGGCGTCGGCGTCGCGCACGGTCGAAAGCCGGTGCGCGATCACGAACGTGGTTCTCCCCTGCATGAGCTGGTCCATGCCGCGGCTGATGAGCATCTCGGTACGCGTGTCGATGGAGCTTGTGGCCTCGTCCAGAATAAGCACCGGCGGGTCAGCCACCGCGGCGCGCGCGATCGCCAGAAGCTGGCGCTGGCCCTGCGAGAGGTTCGCGCCGTCTGAGGTCACCATGGTGTCGTAGCCCTGGGGCAGACGGCGGATGAAGCTGTCGGCGTTGGCGATTTGCGCGGCGCGGCGCACGTCGTCGTCGGTGGCGTCCAAGTTGCCGAACCGGATGTTCTCGGCGATGGTGCCGGTGAAGAGGTGGGTATCCTGCAGCACGATGCCGAGCGAGCGGCGCAGATCGTCTTTGGCGATGTTCTTCACGTCAATGCCGTCGAAGGTGATCTCGCCTGCGTTGACGTCGTAGAAGCGGTTGATGAGGTTGGTGATCGTGGTCTTGCCCGCACCGGTTGCGCCCACGAAGGCGATCTTCTGCCCGGGCTTGGCGAAGAGGTTCAGCCCCTTG
>CALUOB010000107.1 GCA_944322175.1 uncultured Coriobacteriaceae bacterium | reverse complement strand
CCGAGCGTGAGGAAGATGCGGCGGAGCTTCTCCATGAAGAGGCGCGCCTCCTCGGGCGTGCGCAGGTCGGGCTCGGTGACGAGCTCGATGAGCGGCGTGCCGCAGCGGTTGTAGTCGATGAGGCTCTCGGCGGCGTCGGCGATGCGCCCTTCCTGGCCGCCCACGTGCACCATCTTGGCAGCGTCCTCCTCCATGTGGATGCGCAGGATGCGGATCGGCACGGTGTAGGAGCCGTCCTCCCCGCGCACGGGGCCCGAGGCGAGCGCCGTGTCGTAGGTGCCCTGGCTGGACCCCGCTTGGGGAGCGTCGGCCGTCTTCATGGTCGAGAGGCCCGTGGCGCCCGCGGAAGCCGAGGCGAGGCTTGCCGCCTCGGCGCTGCCGAACGCGCAGTCAGGACGCTCCGCGGCACCCTGCCCCGAGACCTCGAGGTCCAGATGACCGTGCATGCAGAAGGCGATGGGGCCCTGCGTGGTCTGGAAGTTCTTGGCCATATCCGGATAGAAGTAGTGCTTGCGGTAGAACATCGAGTGCTTCTGGATCTCGCAGTTGGTGGCAAGACCGGCCTTGACGATGCTCTCGATGGCCTTTTTGTTGGGAACCGGCAGCGCGCCCGGAAGGCCCAGGCACACGGGGCAGACGTTGGCGTTGGGCGCGTCGTCGTGGCTGAGCTTGCAGCTGCAGAACATCTTGGTGTCGAGCGCGGTAAGCTCGGTGTGGATCTCGAGGCCGATGACGGCCTCCCAGTCCTTCAGGACCTCGGCGAGCTGCTTCATTTGAGCTCACCCCCCTTCCCTGCGCACGCAGGCGCCACGGACGCGGCGCCGCAGGCGCGCTCGAGCGCGGCGGCAAAGCGGATAAGCGCGGCATCGCCAAACGAAGGGGCCACGAGCTGCGCGGCAACCGGCAGACCGGAATCGGCGCCGAGGCCGAGCGGCACCGAGATGCCGCCGTTGCCGGCGATGTTGATCGGCACGGTAAAGACGTCGGAGAGGTACATCTGCGTGGGGTCGGAGATCTCGCCGAAGCGCCACGCGGCGCGCGGCGCGGCGGGCATGAGCAGCACGTCCGCCCGCTCGAAGGCGCGGCGGTAGTCGCCTGTGATGAGGGTGCGCGCCTTCTGGGCGGCAAAGTAGTACTCGTCGTACACGCCCGACGAGAGCAGGTAGGCGCCGAGCATCTGGCGGCGCTTGGCCTCGATGCCAAAGCCGTGCGCGCGCGACAGCGAGCTCTGCTCGGCGAGCGTGGCGCACCCCGGCTCCTGGTACCCGTAGCGCACACCGTCGAAGCGCGCGAGGTTGGAGAACGCCTCGGCGGGGCCGATGACGTAGTACGCGGCAATGGCGGCGTCCATATGGGGCAGCTCGACCTCGACGATCTCGGCGCCCGCGGCCTCGAGCTTGTCGGCGGCGCCGCGCACGGCGGCGGCGACCTCGGGAGAAAGGCCCTCGGCATCGAGCAGCTGCGGGATCACGCCCACGCGCGCGCCCTCCACGCCCTGGTCGAGGCAACCGAGAAAATCGGTGCCGCAGGGCTGTGACGTGCTGTCGAGCGGATCGGAGCCGCCCGCCACGAGCGCGTTCATGCCGAGCGCCACGTCCTCGACCGTGCGGCCGAAGGGACCCACCTGGTCGAGCGAGCTGCCGAAGGCCACAACGCCGTAGCGGCTCACCACGCCGTACGTGGGCTTCATGCCGAACACGCCGCAGAGCGCCGCGGGCTGGCGGATGGAACCGCCCGTGTCGGAGCCGAGCGAAAGGGGCACCTCGCCGGCGGCGACCGCCGCTGCCGAACCACCCGACGAGCCGCCCGGCACGCGCCCGGTGTCCCACGGGTTGTTCGTGCGGGCAAAGGCCGAGGTCTCGGTGGAGGAGCCGAACGCGAACTCGTCCATGTTGGTCTTGCCCACCGGCGTCGCGCCCGCGTCGATGAGACGCTGCACGCAGGTCGCCGTGTAGGGGCTCTCGTAGTTCTCGAGCATGCGCGAGGCACAGGTGGTACGCGTGCCCACCTGGTTCATGTTGTCCTTTACAGCTACCGGCACGCCCGCCAGAGGGCCGAGCTTCTCGCCCCGGGCGCGGGCGGCGTCGGTGGCACGGGCAGCCTCGAGGGCGGCCTCGGGCGTTACCTGCAAGAATGCCGAAACGCTTCCGTCACGCGCGGCGATGGCGTCGAGCGCGGCGCGGGCCACGTCCTCGGCGGAGAATGCCCCCGCGCTTACGCCCGTGGCGATCTGCGCCGCGGTGAGCTTGTCAAAATTTGCCATTTACGCCGCACCTCCGTCTCCGAGAATCGAGGGAACGCGGAACGAGCGGTCGCGCGAAGCACCGGCGTTGCCGAGCGCGGCGTCGAGCGAGAGGCCGTGCGCCGGATCGGGCGCGTCGGCGCGCATGACGTTCGAGAGGTCGCCGATGGGGTGGTAGGTCGGCTCGACGTCGTCGGCCGTATAGGCAAGGATCGGCTCAAGCATGGCAACGGCGTCGTTGAGGTAGGCCGTCATCTGCTCGAGCTCCTCGCCCTCCAAGGCAATGCGCGCGTAATCGGCGATGCCACGCACATCTTCTGTCGTAAGGGCCACGGGATACCCGCTTTCTTCCTTCGCCGCCCCCGCCGCTGGCGCAAACCAGGAAGGGCGGCACGTTGCATACGGGCATCATTATACGGAGCGGGCCGCGCGAGCGCACGCCCGCACGGCCCGGCCAACAAGACGGAAACACTTTGCCCGCAGCCCCGTCACGGCAACGGGGCGCAAAAGATGCAGAGCGCCGCGAGGCGACCGTGCCCGAGCTTCTCGTTAAAAATCGAAGAGCGCACGCAGGGCTTTGGCCGCGGCCTCCTCATCGGGGCCTTCGACCTCCACCGTGAGCTCGCAGCCTTGGCGCGCGTCGAGACCCATAAGCGCCACGAGGTTGCGCGCGTCCGCCGACCGGCCGTCCGCGCGAACGGTGGCGGCGCTCGCCCACTTCATCGCCTCGGCGGCGATCTGGGCTACGGGGCGCGCGTGCAGGCCCGCAACGCCGCGCATGCGGTAGACAAACGACTGCATGTCTCTCCCTTCAGAGCAAAACGGGCAGCGCGGCAAAGCACCGTGCTGCCCGTCCGGGGCCCAATGCGTCTCGGCAGTTACTTGCGCACGACCTTGACCACGGCGTCGCCGGCGGAAACGGCGGTGTCGGGGTCGACGATCATCTGGACGTCGGCGAACTCGGCCGTGTTGGAAACGGCGAGAACCACGCTGTCCTTGTAGCCTGCCTTGGCGATGGCGTCCTTGCTGAACTGCAGGAGCGGCTGACCGGCGGTCACACGGTCGTCCTTCTTGACGAAGCCCTTGAAGCCCTCGCCCTGCAAGTTGACGGTGTCAACGCCCACGTGCACGAGAACCTCGACGCCGTCGTCGCTCATGAGACCGACGGCATGGCCCATGGTAACGGTGACCGTGCCGTTGCACGGCGCATAGACGATCTCGTTGTCGGGCCAGATAGCGCAGCCCTTGCCGAGGACCTCGGCACCGAAAACCGGGTCGGGCACGTCGCTCATCTTGATGGCCTTGCCCGTAACCGGAGCAGCAAGCGTGTTGGCGTCGGCGTTGGCGGTAACGGGGGCGGGGCCGGCGGGCGCGGCCGGAGCCTTCTTCTTGAACATGTCGAACAGACCCATAGGAACCTCTCCTTTTCCACATTATGGAAATCCCTAGGCTCATCATACGAGGAGAACCGGAAAGCTGCAAGCTGATTCACGTGATTATGCAATCGTTTTCATGCACGTTTATCAGTATTATTGCTTGCTTTATCCAGTAACACACATACCACTGCGATCTGCGGGCACGGTGCGCGCCCTACCCCGCAAGGCCCATGGCCACGCTTGCCAGCGCAATCACCACGCCCACGATCGACTCGCCGCCCAGCACGCCGGACGCCACGACCACGCCCTTCTCCTCGGAGTCCTCCACGCCACGCGCCGCGCAGACGCGCTCGTAGATCCACCGCACGCCCGCGCCGAGCGCCGCGGTGAGCGACATGTAGAACGGCAGGTAGACGCCCAGGCCAAACATCATCGCGGGCAGGCCGGCCCAGTAGAGCGCGATGCCGCCCAGAAGTCCGATCACAAAGCCCGGCACGCTCGGGATGCCCGAGACCATCGTCGCCACCACGCTCGCCTGCGCGGAGACAAACATCTGCCCGGAGCCAAACGCGCCCGGCCCGTATGCGGCAAAGAGCGTGCACAGCACGGCCACGGCAACCACGGTGCCCAGAAGCGCGCCGATGGCCTGGCCCACCCACATGGCGCGCGGGCTCGTGCCAATGATCGCACCGGTCTTGAAGTCGCTCATGACGTCGCCGGCCAGGCCGCACGCCACGGCCACCACGCCGGCCACGTAGAAGAGCTGCACCTGGCTCGCGCTGGAGAACGCCGCCACGGCAAGAAGCACGATGAGGCCGAAGATCTCCATCGGGTCGATGCCCGTCTGGCCCACGGACTGCGCGCTCATGATCGTGGTCACGAAGGCGAGAAGCACCACGACCACCGCCACGACCGGCCCGAGGCCAAGCCCGATGCACACGAGCAGCGCCGCGGCGGCCACCATGAGGGCGAGCGTCCCGCGCTCGAGGCGGCTCCAGCCGGAGGT
>CALUOB010000106.1 GCA_944322175.1 uncultured Coriobacteriaceae bacterium | reverse complement strand
CGACTACGGCGTTCTGTCCAGCCGGATCGTTGCCGTACTCCTCGCGCATGCGAATCCCGCTGGCCGGCGTGCAATGGCGCAATCCCGGACGCCCGCGCACGCGCTTGCCCAGGTTCCTGGGATGGAACCCGTCGACGTCCTTAGCCGGATCGATGGCGGCGATGACCGCTTCGGCGTCCAAATGCGCAGGCAGGGGCATCTGCACGAGAACGCCGGCAACGTCGCGCCGAGCGTTAAGCTCGGCAAGCAGGCCGAGAAGCTCTTCTTGGGTAGTTTGCTCGGGAAGCGTGTAGTCGAAGGACGGGATGCCGCACTCCTCGCAGTCGCGGTGCTTAGCGCGAACGTAGGTGCGCGAGGCCGGGTCGTTACCCACGAGCACGACAGCGAGCCCCGGCACGACTCCCTCGGCGCGCAGCTGCTCCGCCTCGCGTTTTGCCTGGGACCTGATCTTTGCCGCAAGTGCCTTACCGTCAATGATCGTTGCCATACCGTGGTCTCCCCTTCACAAAACGCCGGCTGAGCCGCGCCCAGCCATCCGTCGAGCACCCAAGAGTATACAGAACCACCGTAGCGTCGCAGACGACGCGCACGCGCGCAACCCGCTTGCAAAGAAAAGCCCCGCGCGTTGCAAGAACGCGCGGGGCAGGGTATCTCGCGATGGGACGGGGCGCTTACGCGTTGATCTTCTCGTACAGCGCAACGAACTCCTCTGCGAGGTCCTGCGTCACGAGGCAGGACATCACATGGGTCTGAGCGTGAACGAACAGCGGGTCAACCGACACGCGCTCCTCGAGCGCCTCGAGATCCATAACGGCGTGCTGGACCTCATGGGCTGCTGCGAACGTCTCCTGCGACTCGTCGAGCTTGGCTTTTGCGCCCGGGATGTCGCCTTCGCGAGCCGTCTTGATGGCCTCCATGGCAATGCTGCGCGCCGCGCCCGATGCTGCGATCAGCTCGAACGATGCCATCTCAAGATTCTGATCCCTGTCCATACCCTACCTCCTCGAGCCGGTGCAGGACCGGTTCGTCCTGCGTTACTGCTGGTTTTCCCCAGCTCAGAGGCGGTATGCGCGCTGCCAGAAGGAACGGAGATTGTTATCAGGCTGGAGGCGTTTAATAGTGCTTGCAGTAAGAACAATTTCTCAAGTGGCTCTTGAACCGGAGCGCGGGGCTTCCGCGAGCACGCGCGTCTCATACGGAAAGCCCGCCAGCGTTGACATAGGGCAACAATTGCAGAAGTGCGCAACGCATTGGACAATCACCGCGTCCCACGCCACGGTTCCGACATTCCTCATCAACCGACGCCACGTTCCCGACACTTTGGACCCCTGTTTTGTCGGGACCATGGCGTCGGTCGACGGGCGCAGGTCCGGCATCGCCGGACGCTCGGCGAACGAGCCTCGGAAAACCGGTTTACAGAAGCCCGCTCCAGCAGCTTTTACGGTTATTCGAGTACTTTTCGGGAACCGTCGAGTAGACCGAAATCCAGGAACGCTCTGACCTGCGGAAACACCGGTAGGAGGCCCCGGTCTACTCAGGGTGTCGCCAAAAGTACTCGAATAACCGTCAAAACCTCGGATAGAGATCAGGATCGGCATCCTCCCGGCCGGCTAGACCTCTTTCAGGCCATCCTGATCCCGCCGGGCCGGGCGCATGGCCTCCGGGCGGAAGCGCCGCACATGCGCGCTGTCATCGGATCCCGTTATCGGCCCCGTGCGGATCCGCCCTGCGGCCATGCGCCCGGCCCTTCCGCAAACCGAGATCGGGTTGTCGTTGAAAAACGGAGCCGGGTTCGGCGTTTCCGCAGGTCCTTCTGCAAACCGGATTCGCTTTTCAGGTGCAACCCGGCTTCGGTTTGCAGAAGGCCCCCGCCCGCGGCTCCTCGGACCCGCCGGAGCAGAAGTTTTTACGGGAAATGGAGGTTACTCTCGCCATCCGGGGGCAGACGGCCGACGGAGCCCGGAGAAACCCCAGCTCAGGCCCTCGCCGTCCTCCGGGATACCCCGCACTTCCCAGAGGAACCTCCATTTCCCGTAAAAACGGCAGCGCCGACGCACGGCGCCCGGCTTGCCGGAAGGCGGAAGCGTCGCCGGCGGAGCTGCCCGGCCCGAAAGAGGTGAGCACGATCCTGACAGGTCGACCAAAACGCAGCAAGGCCTGCCCCAAACGGGACGAGCAAAAGCAAAGCGGGCTGCTTGTCGAAAAGCGAGGGCACCCCTGGCGGAGTAGGTCGGTCAGGACGAAGATGACACGATCCCCGCAGGTCGACCGTAAACATAGCGAGGCCGGCTCCCCAGGAGGGGAGCCGGCCGATGCGGAGCAGGTTGCCTGCGCGAAAGCGAGGGCGCGCCCGGCGGAGCAGGTCGGCCCGAAGGAGGAGGCCATTGGCCTCGTGGCCATGGCCGACGAGTGAAGCCCGAGATGCCCGCCAGGGGCGCCCACAGCGTCGAGCCCGAGTCATGCCCGACGAGTGAGGCCCGAGGCGCCCGCCAGCCGCGGCCGCAGCGTCGATCCCGTTAGAAGAGGCCTGTGATGTTGCCCTCATCGTCCACGTCGATCTTCTCGGCGGCGGGAACCTTGGGCAGGCCGGGCATGGTGAGGACCGTACCCGTCAGCGCCACCACGAAGCCAGCGCCGGCAGACACCTTGAGCTCGCGCACGGTAATGCGGAAGTTCTCGGGTGCGCCGAGCTTGGCCGGATCATCGGAGAACGAGTACTGGGTCTTGGCGATGCAGACCGGAAGGTTGCCAAAGCCGTTGGCCTTGAGGGTTGCGAGCTGCTTCTTGGCCGCAGGCGTAAAGTCAACGCCGTCGGCGCGGTAGACCTTGGTGGCAACGGCCTCGATGGCCTCCTCCACCGGAACGCCCGTCTCGTAGCTGAAGCGGAAGTCGTTGGGCTCGTCGACCAGACGCATGACCTCGTCGGCCAGCGTGAGCGCGCCTTTGCCGCCCTTTGCCCAGACCTCGGAAAGCGCCACGTTCACACCGAGCTTCTTGCACTCCTCCTCGATGAGCGCGAGTTCCGCCTCGGTATCGGACGGGAAGCGATTGATGGCAACAACGCAGGGCAGACCGTACACGCTCTGGATGTTGTCGACGTGACGAAGCAGGTTGGGCAGACCGGCCTTCAGCGCATCGAGGTTCTCGTCGTTGAGATCGGCCTTGGCAACGCCGCCGTTGTACTTGAGCGCGCGCGCCGTGGCAACGACAACCACCGCGTCGGGATGCAGGTCCGCCATACGGCACTTGATGTCGAGGAACTTCTCGGCGCCGAGATCGGCACCGAAGCCCGCCTCGGTAATGGCGATGTCGCCGAAGCGCATGGCCATGCGCGTTGCGATGACCGAGTTGCAGCCGTGGGCGATGTTGGCGAACGGGCCGCCGTGCACGAACGCAGGCGTGTGCTCGAGCGTCTGGACGAGGTTGGGCTTAAGGGCGTCCTTGAGCAGCGCCGTCATAGCGCCCTGAGCCTTGAGGTCGCGCGCACGGACCGGCTCGCCGGCGTAGGTGTAGCCTACGACGATGTTGCCGAGGCGCTCCTTGAGATCGGGGATCGAGGTGGCGAGGCAGAACACCGCCATGATCTCGGAGGCGACCGTGATGTCGAAGCCGTCTTCGCGCGGCACGCCGTTAGCGCCGCCGCCGAGGCCGTCGACCACGTTGCGCAGCTGACGGTCGTTCATGTCGACCGCGCGCTTCCACGTGATGCGCTTGGGGTCGATGCCGAGCTCGTTGCCCTGCTGGATGTGGTTGTCGAGCATGGCGGCGAGCAGGTTGTTGGCAGCTCCAATGGCGTGGAAGTCGCCGGTGAAGTGCAGGTTGATGTCTTCCATTGGGATGACCTGGGCGTAGCCGCCGCCGGCAGCGCCGCCCTTCACGCCGAACACCGGACCGAGCGAGGGCTCGCGAAGCGCGACGGCGCTCTTGACGCCGCGCAGCTGCAGCGCGTCGGCGAGGCCGATGGTCGTGGTGGTCTTGCCCTCGCCGGCAGGCGTGGGATTGATGGCAGTCACGAGGACGAGCTTGGCCTTGTGGTCGGTAGGCTCGGAGAGCAGCGAGTAATCTACCTTCGCTTTGTCGAAACCATACGGGATCAGATGACCCGTGTCGACGCCGGCCTTCTCCGCCACCTCGGTAATAGGCAACGGCGTTGCCGCCTGCGCAATCTCGATGTCTGTCAGCATGGCGCTCCCTTCGACGTGCTACGGCGATGTTCTTTCATCGTAACCCCGAACGATACCCGAGGTCCCGAACAATTTGCCAAAGACGATAAAGGCCCGCGGGCTGCTGTGCCCCACGGGCCTGCAACGGCGCGCTTGTTATGCCGCGCTTGCTATGCGGTGGTTTGCGGCGGCTCGATGCCGAGATGCTCGAAGGCGGCAAGCGTGGCGACGCGACCCTGCGGCGTGCGCACCATAAGGCCGCGCTGCAGCAGATACGGCTCGTACACGTCTTCCAAGGTGCCGGGGTCCTCGCCCACGGCGCTCGCAAGCGTTGAGAGACCCACAGGGCGACCGTGGAAGGTCTTGGCAAGCGTCTCGAGAATGCGAACGTCAACCCAGTCGAGGCCGAGCTCGTCGATCTCGAAGAAGACCAGGGCCTGATGGGTCACATCGAGCGTAATGGACCCTCCACCCTTGACCTGCGCGTAGTCACGCACGCGCTTGAGCAGACGGTTGG
>CALUOB010000105.1 GCA_944322175.1 uncultured Coriobacteriaceae bacterium | reverse complement strand
ACCGGAGCACGCGGCCTGCACTCTGCGCTCGAGAACGTCTACGAGGCGCTCGTGGGAGCTCTCTACCTCGACGGCGACCGCGCCGTTGCCGAAGACTTCATCATGCGCACGCTGAAGCCCCATCTCGCCACCGAGCGCGCCGAGCGCCCGAGCAACCCCAAGTCGTTTTTGCAGGAGTGCATCCAGCGCGACAAGGCCGAGCCGCCCGTGTACAAAGTGGTGGGCACCGCGGGCCCTGCGCACAGCCCGACCTTTACCTCGGTGGTGCTCGTGGGCGGCATTCGCGCAGGTCGCGGCGAGGGCTCTTCTAAGAAGGAGGCCGAGGCGGCCGCGGCGCGCGACGCGCTCGAGCGCCTGGGCTTTACCAAAGAGGGCGTCGTGACGCCGCGCAAAAACGCATAAAGCGAGGTCCCCTTGTATCTCAAGTCCCTAACGCTTAAAGGATTCAAGTCGTTCGCCGACCGGGCTCACATGGTTTTCGAGCCCGGCCTCACGGTCGTCGTGGGCCCTAACGGCTCGGGCAAGTCCAACATCTCCGACGCTATTCTCTGGGTCCTGGGCGAGCAAAGCGCCAAGCAGCTGCGCGGCCAGGCCATGGAAGACGTGATCTTCTCGGGCTCGTCGGCGCGCAAGCCGGTCAGCGTGGCCGAGGTGACCCTCGTTCTCGACAACTCGGACCGCACGCTTCCGGTCGACTTCAACGAAGTCGCCATCACGCGCCGCATGTACCGCTCCGGCGAGAGCGAGTACCTCATCAACGCGAGCCCTTGCCGCCTCATGGACATTCAGGACATCCTGCACGACTCGGGCCTGGGCAAAGAGACCCACTCCATCATCAGCCAGGGCAAGCTCGACGCCATTCTCCAGAGCCGCCCAGAGGAGCGCCGGTCGCTCATCGAGGAGGCCGCAGGCATCTCCAAGCACAAGCGCCGCAAGGAGCGGAGCCTGCGCAAGATCAAGAGCATGGACGAGCACCTTACGCGCGCCCGCGACATCAACCGCGAGATCCGTCGCCAGCTCAGGCCCCTCGAGCGCCAGGTTGAGCGCGCCCGCAAGCACAAGGAGCTCACCGCCCGCGCCCAAGAGCTCACGACGGTGCTCGCCGTTGACGACTTGAGGCGCCTGCAGGAGCAGTGGGCGGGCGTCGAGACCCGTGCCAAGGAGGCGCAGGCGGCGATCGAGGTCGCGCGCTACCGCGCCGACGAGAAGGACCGCGAGCTCGAGAAGCTCCAGGTCATGCTCGAGAAGAAAGGCCTGTTCGTAGGCGACCTCGGCGAGCAGCGGCGCCGGATGCAGGACGTGGTAACGCGTCTCGGGTCCGACATGCGCCTGCTCGAGGAGAAGGGCCGCAACATGGCCGCGCGCCTGCAGGAGCTGCGCGGCTCGCTCTCGGGGTCCGAGCATCAGCAGCGCCGCATTGCCGGCGAGCTCGAGGACGTGCGCCGCGAGCTCGAGGACGTGCGCGGCGCGGCCGACGCTGCCGCGGACGAGCTTATGGAGGCCGAGCCCGAGGCCGAGCGCCTGCGCCGTGCCCGAACCGAGCTCGATGCCCTTATCGGGCGCATCGGACGCGAGGCGCGCGAGCAGCAGCGCGCCGCCGACAGCGCGGCGCTCGAGCTTGCGAAGGTGCGCGAGACGCTCGCAAACGCCGAGGTCGAGGACTCGCTGTACGCGAGCCGCATAGACCAGCTGACCGAGGCCATCGAGAACGCCGAGGCGTCGCTTGCCAGCAGGCGCGACCGTGCCGAGGAGCTCGCAGCCGAGCTCGAGGAGACGCGCCGCACCCGCGACGAGGCCAAGCAGGCGGTTTCCGATGCGTCCGACGCCGTGGTGGCGGCGCGCAACGCCGAAACCGAGGCCAGGCGTCATCTGTCCGAGGTCCAGGTCGAGCTGTCGAGCCTCGAGAAGCTCGACCGCCAAGCGAGCGCCGCATCGCCTCTGGCGGCTCATGTGGAGCGCGCCCGCGCCGATGTGATCCGCGCCCGCATCGGCGGCGTCATCGAGGTGCCTCGTGAGCTCGAGCAGCTCGTGGAGGGCATCTTGGGCGAAGACGTCGACGCCTTCGTGGTGGCCGATGCCGAGGCCCTCGCCGATGTTGCGGCCTGTGCCGAGGCGGCGCAGGGCTCCGGCCATGCGCTTGTGATCTCTCAGACGGCGGAGGCGTGTCCTGCGCCGGACGCCCCTGGCTACCAGCTGATGGACAAGCTCGTCGTGCGTCCCGGTTTCGAGGGCGCGGTCGGCGCTCTTCTCGGAAACCTGCGCGTGGTGGGCTCGCTTGACGAGGCGCTTGCGGCGCCGGCAGTCGACGGCGTTGTGTACGTGACGCCGGACGGCACGCGCGTGAGCTGCGGCGCCGTTGTGCGCGTGGGCACCGAGGCCGACAAGGCGCGCGGCGTGCTCGAGCGCAAGCGCCGCATCCGCGAGCTGGGGGAGCTTCTGCCCGAGCTCGAGGAGGCTTCTCGTACCGCCTCGACAGCGGTCGACGACGCGCAGGCGGCGCTTGCCGCAGCGCGCGAGCGCGTGGCCGAGGTCGCAGGCTCCATTGCCGCGGCCGAGGGCGAGCTCAAAGCCGTCCGATCGGATGTCGGGCGCCTTGACGAGATCGTTCGCCAGAGCACCTCGGAGCGCGCGCAGGTGGAGCGCCGCCGCGCCGAGGCCGGGGAGGCCGTCCGCGCCGCGCAGCCCAAGCTCGAGGAGCTCTCCTGTGCACGCGAGGATGCCGAGGACCGTGCCGCCGCGCTCAACGAGGAGCTCGACGAGAAGAGCGACGAGATGGCCCGCGCGCGCCTGCTCGAGGCCGACGCCCAGGCCCGTCTCTCCGAAATCAAGGTGCGCTCAGCCCAGGCGGCCGAGCGCCTGCGCAACCTCGAGCGTCGCGAACCCGAGCTCGCCAACCGTCTCGCGGGCATCGAGCGGCGCATCCGCACCTCGTCGGGGCAGGCGCGTTCCCTCGAGGTGCTGAGGCTGCGCGTCGATCCGCTGCGCGAGACCTATCGCGCGCTTCTCGACTGCGCCGAGCAGAAGGCCGCGCACCTGCGCGATCGCTCGCGTATCGAGGAGGCCGACTCCGACTCCCTCAAACGCACGATCGAAGGCGCCAAGGCCGAGGCGCGCAGCGCTCACGACGAGCTCGAGCGCGCAAACGCCTCGCAGCATGCCATCGAGGTCGAACGCGGGCGCCTCGAGGTTCAGGTCGAGAACGCCGTGCGCGCCATCACGCAGGACGGCGCCGTGATTCTCGAGGAGGCGCTCAAGCTGCCGGCCCCCGACGACCGTGCGGCGGCCGAGCGCGAACTCGGCAAGCTCACGGCTCAGATCAGCAACCTCGGTCCGGTCAACCAGGTGGCCATGGAGGAGTACGATCGCCTCAAGGAGCGCGCCGACTACATCGAGGTCCAGCTCAAGGACCTCGAGAGCGCCCGAAGCGCGCTCACGAAGATCTCCGCGGCCATCGACCGCAAGATGCGCCGACAGTTCCTCGTGACCTTCGAGAAGGTCGACCGCAACTTCCAGGAGATCTTCGGCATGCTCTTCCCGGGCGGTACCGCGCACCTCGAGATGACCGATCCGGACCATCCGTCTGAGACGGGCATCGAGGTCGTCGCGCAGCCGCGCGGCAAGCGCATTACCAAGATGATGCTCATGAGCGGCGGCGAGAAGAGCCTCACGGCGCTCGCGCTGCTCTTTGCCGTGTACCGTACCCGTACGGTACCGTTTTACGTACTTGACGAGGTCGAGGCCGCCTTGGACGACTCGAACCTCTCCAAGCTGCTCGATGCGATCGACGTGCTGCGCCACCGCACGCAGCTCATCGTCATCTCGCATCAGCGCAGGACCATGGAGGACGCCGACGTGCTCTATGGCGTCTCCATGCAGGCTGATGGCGTGAGCCGCGTCGTGAGCCAGAAGCTGGACCGTATCAAGCAAGGTGGTGTTAGGTAGCATGGGTTTGTTTGATTCCCTGAAGCGCGGCCTCGAGCGGAGCCGCGAAGCCCTGAACGAGGTCTTCTACTTCGGCGGTGAGGTGACCGAGGAGTTCTGGGAGGACCTCGAGGACACCCTCGTCATGGGCGACATGGGCGCCGACGTTGCGATCGAGGTCAGTAACGACCTGCGCGACGAGGCGGCGCGCAAGAACCTCAAGACCGCGCCTCAGCTGCGCGAGGCGCTCGCCAAGCGCCTGGCGCAGGATTTCGTGACGCCTGAGCACGACCCGTTCTCCGACACGCCCTCGTGCGTGCTGTTCGTCGGCATCAACGGCGCCGGCAAGACCACCACGGTGGGCAAGATCGCGCACGCCATGGCGCACCAGGGCAAGCACGTGGTCATCGGCTCCGCCGACACCTTCCGCGCCGCAGCCATCGAGCAGCTCGACGTCTGGGGTGAGCGCGCCGGCGTGCCCGTGGTCAAGCGCGAGCGCGGTGCCGATCCGGCGAGCGTGTGCTACGACGTGCTCGACGAGGCCGACGCCCGCGGCTCCGACCTCGTGCTCATCGACACCGCAGGACGCCTGCACACCTCCGACGAGCTCATGCGCGAGCTTGCCAAGGTCGTGAACGTCACCCGCAAGCGCGCCGCCAAGTGCGCAGCGGGCCCCATGCCCGTCTCGGTGGTTCTCGTCATCGACGCCGCCACGGGTCAGAACGGCCTCAACCAGGCGCTCGAGTTCAACGAGGCGCTCGGCCTCTCGGGCGTCATCATGACCAAGCTCGACGGCACGACCAAGG
>CALUOB010000104.1 GCA_944322175.1 uncultured Coriobacteriaceae bacterium | reverse complement strand
TCGAGGAGGCGCTCGGCACCGAGAAGTTCAACGCCACCCCGGTCGAGAAGATCCGCGAGATGTGCCACGAGTTCGCCGTCGAGAACATCGACCTGCAGCGCGAGGGCTTCAAGCGCCTCGGCGTGCTCGGCGACTGGGAGCACCCCTATCTCACGCTCTACCACGAGCATGACGCCGCCGACATCGAGGTCTTCAAGGCCATGTTCGACAAGGGCATGATCTATCGCGGCCGCAAGCCGGTGCATTGGTGCAAGCACTGCCACACCGCGCTCGCCGAGGCCGAGATCGAGTACGCCGACGAGGTCAGCCCCTCCATCTTCGTGCGCTTCGAGCTCAACGAGGCGCCCGAGGAGCTCGCCGCCTCCGGCATGCCGGTCGACGTGGTTATCTGGACCACGACGCCCTGGACGCTGCCGGCCAACTCCGGCGTGGCGCTTCTCGCCGAGGCGGATTACGTTGCCGTTGAGGCCGACGGCCGCCTGGGCATCATGGCCAAGGCCCTCTGGGAGAAGGTCTTTCACGAGATCGCGCACAAGGACGACGCGAGGCTCTTTGTGCCCGCCGGTGCCGCCGAGCCGTGGAGCGTCCACGGCGAGGACCTCGTGGGCATCACCTACAAGCAGCCGATCTTCTCGGACGTCTCGGGCAAGATCGTGACGGCCGACTACGTCACGCTCGAGGACGGTACCGGCTGCGTTCACACCGCCCCCGGCCACGGCGTCGACGACTACTACACCGGCATGCGCTGCGACCTGCCGATCATCATGCCCGTCGACGACGACGGCAAGTTCTACGTGGGCGACGACTACGGCACGGGCGGTCCCTTCTCCGGGCTCGACACCGACGACGCCAACCCCAAGATCATCGCTTGTCTCGAGGAGCGCGGCACGCTGCTCGCCGAGAAGAAGATCAAGCACTCCTACCCGCACTGCTGGCGCTGCAAGCAGCCCACGATCTTCCGCGCCACCGACCAGTGGTTCGTCTCGATGGACGAGACCGACCTGCGCGGCCAGGCGCTCGACCAGGTCATGAACCACGTTGCCTGGTACCCTGACCACGCCAAGAACCGCATCGGCTCCATGATCGAGGGCCGTCCCGACTGGTGCATCAGCCGTCAGCGCAACTGGGGCGTGCCGATTCCGAGCTTCACCTGCGCCGACTGCGGCGAGAAGGTCATGAACGACGCCACGCTCGACGCGGTGATCGCGCTCTTCAAGGAGAAGGGCTCCGACGCCTGGTTCACCGACGCCCCCGAGAGCTATCTCGGTGACGCCTGCGTGTGCCCCAAGTGCGGCGGCCATCACCTCAAGGCGGACCGCGACATTCTCGACGTGTGGTGGGACTCCGGCGTTTCGTGGAAGGCGGTCTGCGAGGGCCGCGAGGAGCTCGACTACCCGGCCGACATGTACCTCGAGGGCTCCGACCAGCATCGCGGCTGGTTCCAGAGCTCGCTGCTCACGAGCGTGGGCGCTAACGGGTTCGCTCCGTACAAGGCTGTTGTGAGCCAGGGCTTCACGCTTGACGGCCAGGGCCGCAAGATGTCTAAGTCGCTCGGCAACGTCATCGACCCCAACAAGGTCTGCGGCACGCTCGGCGCCGATATCCTGCGCCTGTGGGTGGCCTCGGTCGACACCTCGACCGACGTTGCCATTGACGACGAGATCTTGAAGCGCACTTCCGAGGCGTACCGCCGTTTCCGCAACACGTTCCGCTTCCTGCTCGGTGAGCTCGAGGGCCAGTTCGACCCCGCCCAGGACGCCGTTGCCTACGACGACATGCTGCCGCTCGACAAGCTCATGCTCGCGCGTCTCTCGCAGGTGCACGAGGAGGTCTCGCGCGCCTACGCCGACTACAGCTTCAACCGCGTGTACCGCACGCTCTACGACTTCGTCGTGACCGAGCTCTCGAACGTCTACCTCGACGTCACGAAGGACCGCGTGTACTGCGACGCCCCCAACTCGCTCGAGCGCCGCAGCGCCCAGACCGTCTGGGCAGAGGTTCTCTCAATGCTCTTGCACGACCTTCAGCCCATCCTCGCCTTCACGTGCGACGAGGTCATGGCCTACGCACCTGCCGCGTGCCGCGACAACCAGGAGTACGCGGCGCTTCTCGATTGGTACGAGGCTCCGGTTTCCCTCGACGAGGCCGAGAAGAGCTTCCCGACCTACGAGGCGATGCTTCAGTTCCGCGACGCGGTTACGGCCGCGTTTGAGAAGGAGCGCGCCGCCGGTCGCTTCACCAAGACGCAGGAGGTCCGTGTGAGCGCGACCGTTCCCGCCGAGATGTACGCCGCCCTCAAGGGCGAGGGCGCGTCCGACCTGGCCGAGCTCTGCATCGTGTCCGAGGTCGAGCTCGCCGAGGGCGACGAGCTGCTCGTGACGGTCGAGCCGGCCCATGGCGAGCGCTGCGAGCGCTGCTGGAACTACCGCGAGCTCGGTTCCTCCGAGGCGCATCCGCACCTCTGCGCGCGCTGCGCCGCCGTGGTCGAGGCCTAAAGCGGCCCGCACATGGCAGATCAGATCAACACGCATGCCGCAGGCGGCGGCATCAAGGGCTCTCGGGCCTTGGTGCCGCCGCGCCTGTGGCGCTTTGCCGTCTGGGGCGTTCTGGGCGCGTCGCTTCTCGTTTTTGACCAGGCGGTCAAGGAGGCCGTGCGCGAGGCGGCGCTTGCAGGCGTCTTTCCGATCACGGTTATCCCCGGGCTCATCGACTTCACGTTCGTGATGAACCGCGGCGCCGCCTTCGGTATCGGCCAGGGCTTCGGCCTGGTGTCGGTCGGCATCGCCGTGGCGGTCGTGGGTTTCTCAGTCTGGTATTTAGCTCGCGCCGAGAAGGTCTCGAAGCTCGAGGTCGTAGGTCTCGGGCTCGTGCTCGGGGGCGCGGTGGGCAATGCCGTCGACCGCGTGCTGCACGGGTTTGTAACCGACTTCATCGCTACGACGTTCATTGACTTCCCAGTCTTCAACATCGCCGACATCGGCATCGTTGTGGGCGTGGCGCTCGCCTTTATCGGGTTCGCGTTTTTCTCGCCTGCAGCAGACGATGGCGACGAGGCTCGGGGAGAGCAGGGCTAGGAGGATCATGTCCGGAGTGTTCAGACATAGGGTGAGCGCCGCTGGGCAGGGTGAGCGGCTCGACGCGTACCTGGGGTCGCTCGACGCCACGCCGTCGCGCAGCGCCTGCGCCCGCCTCATCGAGGCGGGCGCCGTGCTAGTAAACGGCGAGGTCGAGACGAGCAAGAAGCGCGTTCTTTGCGAGGGCGACGGGCTGGAGCTGTCGCTTCCCGATGAGACGCCCGAGCCTACGCTCGCCCCCGAGCCCATTCCGCTCGACATTCGCTACGAGGACGATCACCTTATCGTGCTCTCCAAGCAGGCGGGGCTCGTGTGCCATCCCGCGGTGGGGCACGCCTCCGGAACGCTCGCCAACGCGCTCGTATACCATTGCGGGCCCGAGCACCTCGGCCGTCTGCAGGGCGACGACCGCCCCGGCATCGTGCATCGCCTTGACCGCGACACCTCGGGGCTCATGCTCGCGGCCAAAGACGACGCCACGCAGCGCGCCTTGCAGGACCTTATCAGGCTCCGCACGCTCGATCGGCGCTACATCACGCTCGTCCACGGCTACATCGCGCCCGATACCGGTATCGTCGACGCGCCGATCGCGCGCTCCACGCGCGACCGCGTGCGCATGGCGATCTCCGACGATCCGCTTGCCCGGCAGGCCATCACCACATTCACCGTGCTCGAGCGCTTTGAGGCGGGTCCGCGCGACGAAGGCTACACGCTGCTCGAGTGTCATCT
This sequence comes from uncultured Coriobacteriaceae bacterium, assembly GCA_944322175.1. GTDB lineage: Bacteria > Actinomycetota > Coriobacteriia > Coriobacteriales > Coriobacteriaceae > CALUOB01. The sequence goes on along the minus strand of CALUOB010000104.1, from coordinate 1,079 downwards.
CTACACTGGCCGTACGCACCAGATCCGCGTGCACATGCGCCATATCGGGCATGCGTGCGTGGGCGACCCGCTGTACGGGCGCGGCAATCTCCAGGCGGACCGCGGACTCACGAGGCAGTTCCTGCATTCGTGGCGCGTGTCGTTTACGCATCCCGTGACCGGCGAGGAGATCGAGCGCCGCGACACGCTGCCCGACGACTTGCTCGACGTGCTGCAGGAGATCCAGCCGCTCTCGATGGGCCGCACCCCAGCCGGAGATGAAATTGTTCCGCAGCTCTGGTATTAAGCGCGCGCTGCGGCACGCTGAGCGCTAGGCTAGGAGAAGCGCTGCTCCCAGGAGCAGGGGAGGCCCTGCCGCTTGGTGGCGCGGATAGCCGGGCGGACGGTACGTTTTGCCGTGCCTGCCTAAGCTGCTCTTCTCGTCTTTTTGCGTTGAGGGAAGGTATCAAGTGGATCACACGCCCATTGTCGTGTTCAACTTCATCCTGATGACGCTGTTCACGGTGTTCTTTTCTTATCAGGCGTTTTACATGCTCGTCGGACTTGTGCGCGGCGAGGTCAAGATTCCGCGCGCTAAGAAGCTCCATACGTACGCGTTTCTTATTGCGGCGCACAACGAGGAGCCGGTTATCGCCAACCTCGTGCAGTCGATCAAGGACCAGGACTACCCGGCCGACAAGATCGATATCTTTGTGATCGCCGACGCATGCACCGACAACACCGCCGAGGCTGCCCGCCGCGCGGGTGCCATTGTGTACGAGCGCAACGACCTTGCCCGCAAGGGTAAGAGCTGGGTGCTCGACTACGCGGTCAAGCGCGTGCTCGCCGAGTATCCCGGCAAGCACGACGGCTTCTTCATCTTTGACGCCGACAACCTGTTGTCCAAGAACTATGTCAGCATCATGAACGACGCGTTTGACCAGGGGTTCATGGCGGTCACGAGTTACCGCAACTCCAAGAACTTCGACAGCTCGTGGATCTCGAGCGCCTATGCCACCTGGTTCATTCGCGAGGCGCGCTATCTCAACAACGCCCGCATGCGTCTAGGCACGTCGTGCGCGGTGTCTGGATCGGGCTTT
>CALUOB010000103.1 GCA_944322175.1 uncultured Coriobacteriaceae bacterium | reverse complement strand
TCGGGGCTCCCGCAGGTTCTCGCCGGTATCCGGTTCTCAAGGTGCCCCGCGCTCCCCGTGGGGCCGCGCGGCAGGGAAGTAATATACGCTTCGGTATCACCTTCGTCAATATGATTAGCGTGTTCATATTTTGTTCACAACTAATCATCGGCGAACGGTTGCGTACGTTTCTTTAACGGTACCTGTCAGCGCGTTCCAGACCGGTCATTCAACCCTTGGATCACGCTATATAAGTGGAGCTACATAACATGAGGGGCAGAGTCTCCCCTGCCCCTCATATATAGATCTCTATGTCTTAGGCCTCGAGCGCCTTCTTGACGATCTCGGTCAGCTCAGCGAAGGACTGCGGATCCTCATACGCCATCTGAGCGAGAACCTTACGGTCGAGCTCGATGCCGGTCAGCTTCAGGCCGTGCATGAACTGCGAGTAAGAAAGACCGTTGATGCGGGCAGCCGCATTGATGCGGGTGATCCAGAGCTTGCGGATCTCACGCTTCTTGGTGCGACGATCGCGGTACTGGTACTGGAGGGAGCGCTGCACCTGCTCCTTGGCGACCTTGTAGTGACGCGAACGGGCACCATAGTAACCCTTCGCACGCTCGAGGACAGTACGGCGCTTCTTCTTGGCGTTAACGGCGCGCTTGACTCGTGCCATTGTTGATCAACTCCTTGAATTCCTGATGGGCGAAACGATGAAGTACTTAGTTGCCGGCGAGACGTGCGTTGACGACCTTGCTGTCGGCAGAGGAGATCTCGGTCTCCTGACGGAAGCCGCGCTTACGCTTGGCGGTCTTCTTGGTCAGGATGTGGCTCTTATAAGCCTTGGCGCGCATAAGCTTGCCGGTACCGGTGCGACGGAAACGCTTCGCCGTGCCCTTGTGGGTCTTCATCTTAGGCATCGTGGTTCTCCTTTAAATCGATCCGTTATTTCTTATCGGTGTCGCCGTCAAAAGCTCCCTTGATGGGGGCGACGAGCATATGCATGTTGCGGCCTTCCATCTTAGGCTGCGACTCAACCGTAGCGTACGGCTTAAGATCTGCCGCCAGACGCTCAAGAACGTTGAGGCCCTGCTCCGGATGGGCCATTTCGCGGCCGCGGAACATGATCGTGATCTTCACGCGCGCGCCCTTCTTAAGGAAGCGCATGACATGACCCTTTTTGGTCTCGTAATCGCCGACGTCGATCTTGGGACGAAACTTCATCTCCTTGACTTCGACCTTCGACTGATTCTTGCGCGCGGCCTTTGCCTTGATGGCCTGCTCGTACTTGTACTTGCCGTAATCCATGACACGGCACACGGGCGGGTTGGCATGGGGCGCGATCTCGACCAAGTCGAGGTTCTGGTCGTCGGCAACACGCTGCGCGTCGCGAATAGCGAACAGACCGAGCTGCGATCCGTCAACACCAATCAAGCGACACGTCGGGGTGTTGATCTCCTCGTTCACACGGGGCTCGTTGGACCTAGCTATCTTCTCCACCTCCTCGTTGTGGAATAAAAAACCCGGCGCTGCAGAACAACGCCGGGGCATACGGTCAAAACGCAAGCATAGCTTGACGATCTGTTGTACGACCAGGCAGCTGCTCAAGGCGCCGCAAGGTGGGAACCAATGTGGCTCCGCTTGGCTCAGCCGCATACGCGGCATGCGATCGCTAGATATACTAGCACGTCGCACTCAGCTTCACAAAGTACCCAAAAGGGTGCCGAGGTGAGATTCGACGCGCGCTCCTTCGTCGCGCGCAAACCCTTCGGGCCTGCGGCCCTCGGGCGCTGCGCGGGAAACGCTCGCGCGTTTCCTTCGCTCCGCGCACTCGCGTGAGTTCGAAGCACCGCTCAGAGGCGGGCACAAACAGGCGATAGCAATGTCACCGAAAAGGGTGCCCGAGGTGAGATTCGAACTCACACGGTGTTGCCACCGGAGGATTTTGAGTCCCCTGCGTCTGCCGTTCCGCCACTCGGGCTTGAAAAAGTGAAGCTTGGTTATGGTAGCACAGGCAGTTGAGCTTTGCCAAGGTTGCATGCCTTGCAAGGCAGACAAAAGAAGGCGTCCCGCATATGCGGGACGCCTTCAGGAAACGTGAGTGCAAGCGAGGTGCTACTCGGCCTTGCCCACGGAGCCGAACTCCTCCATGAGCTCCTTGGTGCGGGCGACGATGGCGTCGCGGCCCGGCTTCAGGACCTTGCGCGGGTCGAAGCCCTTGCCCTGCAGGTCCTTGCCCTCCTCGATGTACTTGCGCGTAGCAGCGGCGAAAGCGAGCTGCAGGTCGGTGTTGACGTTGATCTTGGAAACACCGAGCGAGATGGCCTTCTGGATCTGGTCAACCGGAATACCGGTGCCGCCATGGAGAACGAGCGGCAGATCGCCCGTCTTGGCCTTGATCTCGCCGAGGCGGTCGAAGGAGAGGCCGGCCCAGTCGGCAGGATAAACACCGTGGATGTTGCCGATGCCGCAAGCCAGGAAGTCGACACCGAGGTCAGCGATCTGCTTGCACTCGTCGGGATCAGCGAGCTCGCCGTTGGAAGTAACGCCGTCCTCGACGCCGCCGATGCCACCGACCTCGGCCTCGATGGAGAGACCCTTGGAATGAGCAAGCTCGACAAGCTCCTTGGTGCGGTCGAGGTTGATCTGGAAGGTCTCCTCATGAGAGCCGTCGTACATGATGGACGTAAAGCCAGCGTCAATAGCCTTGAAGCAGTCCTCGTAGGAACCGTGATCGAGGTGCAGGGCAACGGGAACCGTGATGTTCAGGGCCTCGACAGCGGCCTTGACCATGTCGGCGCAGACCTTGAAGGAACCCATCCACTTGGCAGCGCCGGCAGTGCACTGCATGATCAGCGGGCTCTTGGCCTCCTCGGCAGCCTGGAGAACGGCGAGCGTCCACTCCAGGTTGTTGGTGTTGAACGCACCGAGGGCGTAATGACCGGCCTCGGCCTTCTTGAGCATGTCAGCAGCGTTAACGAGCATCTGTACCTCCAAAATAGGATGCTTAACCACACATGTTAAGGATACCACTCGACGGGCGTCCTGAAACCGGTAAGTGAATAAGCGCTCGATTAGGGCATATGAATACAGCCTTCATGTTATGCAAGATCTGCGCCGTTTGAAGCGATCACCTTCTTATACCAAGCGAAGCTCTTCTTCTTGATGCGCCTGTAGGTGCCGTGCCCCTCGTCATCGAGATCGACGTAGATAAAGCCGTAGCGCTTGGACATCTGGCACGTAGACATCGAGACGAGGTCGATGCATCCCCACGGCGTGTAGCCCATAACGTCGACGCCCTCCTCGATGGCGGCAGCGATTGCCTTGATATGGTCGCGGAAGTATGCGATGCGGTAATCGTCGTCAATAGTACCGTCGGGATTGACCGCATCGTGTGCCCCGAGCCCGTTCTCGACGATGAAGAGCGGCTTGCGATATCGGTCCGCGAGATCGATGAGAGAATACGTAAGCCCGTCAGGGTCGACCTGCCATCCCCAGTCTGAAGTGCTGAGATAGGGGTTCTTTACGCCGGTGGCCAGATTGCCGCCGACCTTCTCGCGCTTGGCAGCATCGACGGAGTCGACCATTGACATGTAGTACGAGAACGACACGAAATCGACCGGATAGGACTTCAGGATGGCCTCATCGCCCGCGCCGAACTCGACGTGGATGCCCGCGCGCTTCCAATAGTTGAGGACGTGCTGGGGGTACTCGCCGAACGCCTGAACATCGCTGTAGAAGTAGTTCTCGCGGTTGTCCTTCTGCGCGAGCAGCATGTTCTTAGGGTCGCAGTTGAGCGGGTAGGTGGTAGTGCGCGTCACCATACAGCCCATCTGCGCACCTGGAACCATCTCGTGAAGCATCTTGGTGGCCAGAGCGCTCGCTACGAACTGGTTGTGGACGCACTGGTAGATGATCTCCTCGCACGTATCCTTGGGATAACGGTCCTCGCAGATACCGATAGTGGTCCAAGGATGACGAAAGACCGAGTCGATCTCGTTGAACGTGAGCCAGTACTTCACGTACTGCCCGAACTCCCGGCAGCAGACCCTGCAGAAGCGCAGGAAGAAGTCGATGACCTCGCGCTGGTACCAGCCGTCGTAGTGGTTGGCGAGATAGAGCGGCATCTCGTAGTGGTGCAGCGTCACCAGCGGTTCGATACCGGCCTCTTTGAGCGTTTTGAGAACGTCGCGGTAAAAGTCGATGCCTTCCTGCAGTGGCTTGTCCTCGGTGCCGGTCGGGAACAGGCGCGTCCACTGAATGGACATGCGAAACGTCTTGAAGCCCATCTCTTTGAAGAGCGCGATGTCCTCCTTGTAGCGGTGGTAGAAGTCGATACCGTGACGCTTGGGATAAAGGCGCTCGTCGTCAGAGGCCTCCGCTTCGGCGATCTGCTCGCTCGTTATGCCGTGCAGCGCCTTGTAGTCTTTTACGTCGACCGACGGTTTGTACGTGGTGCAGTCGGCAACCGAAAGGCCCTTGCCTCCCTCTTTCCAACCGCCCTCCACCTGGTTGGCAGCCGTTGCACCGCCCCAGAGAAACCCATCGGGAAACACAGTGCCAGATGTATGTGTCATACGGTTTCCTTTAGCAAAAGACATTCGAGCGTAACACCTTGAGGACAAAAGAACGCGGCGCCTCGTGGGCGCCGCGCGTGATCAGAAGCCGAGACGCTCGGCTTGTGCTATGTAGGGGTTGGAGTCGAGCTCGATTGCCATGGTCGTCGAAGGACCGTGCCCTGGGAGGCAGACCGTCTCGGGCGGGAGCTCGCGCGCAAGGCGCCCAAGAGAGCGTATCAACGCGTTTGAGTCTCCGCCTTTAAGATCGGTTCGCCCTGCGGAACCTGGGAAGAGCGTGTCGCCAACGAAGGCAAACATGCCGTCGCTGGTGGCGCAGAACAAAACGATGCCGCCAGGCGTATGCCCGGGCGTCTCGATAA
>CALUOB010000102.1 GCA_944322175.1 uncultured Coriobacteriaceae bacterium | reverse complement strand
CGCGTGGGCATGTACAAGGAGGCCAGCTACAAGCCGTACGCCATCGCGGCCATGATCTTCCTGCAGAAGGTCAAGGATCCCGTGGCTACCCTCAAGGCTCTCGAGGCCGCTGGCACCCCGCGCTGGTACCAGGCTTAAGGGGGTCCCGGCGTTTTACCAAACGCCGGACCGGTCGACGCTGCGGCTGCGCAGCGCACGCCGCCTCGCCCTTCATTCGTCGCGCATGGCCCAAAGGCCAATGCGCTCCTCCTTCAGGGCGATCCGGCAGACGCTGCGCACCCTCGCTTTCCGCAGGCGACCTGGGTTGGTTTACGGTTTGAACTGTTTTTCGCAGGCGACCTGGGCTGGTGCTCACGCTCCGCGGCGTCAACGTTTCCTGTTTTGTTCTTCTGGTTTGTATCGCGCTCCTGATCGGACGTTAACCACACAAATCGTCCCGCTTGCCCGGGTGGGTGCGCGATAAGCGCATCTTCCCGGGCATCCGTTTTTCTCGGCGCCCTCTATCTCCCGCTCTCCTCACTCGTCGCGGGCCGCATCGCCGGCGGTTTCCGCGAGAAAGGTGCCTTCCATGACCAAACGCATCGTCATCGCCCTTGGCGGCAACGCGCTCGGCAACAACCTGCCCGAGCAGATGATCGCCGTGCAGCACACCGCCCGCGCCATCGTCGATCTTATCGAGGAGGGCAACGAGGTCGTCATCGTCCACGGCAACGGCCCCCAGGTCGGCATGATCGCCAACGCCATGACCGAGCTCACGCGCTCGGATCCCGAGAAGTACATTCCCTGCCCGCTGTCGGTCTGCGGCGCTATGAGCCAGGGTTACATCGGCTACGACCTGCAGAACGCCCTGCGCGAGGAGATGCTGCGCCGCGGCATCGACAAGGGCGTGGCCACGGTGCTGACCCAGGTTCAGGTCGACCCGGAGGATCCGGCGTTTGAGCGCCCCACCAAGCCCATCGGGTCATTTATGACCGAGGAGGAGGCCGAGACGCTGCGCCGCGAGCGCGACTACGACTTCATGTTCGACCCCAAGAAGGGCTACCGCCGCGTGGTGGCGAGCCCCAAGCCGGGCTCGATCGTCGAGATCGCCACGATCCGCACGCTGTTCGAGAGCGGCCACATCGTCATCGCCTGCGGCGGTGGCGGCATTCCGGTGCTGCCGACCGAGGGCTTCCACCTCAAGGGCGCCGCGGCCGTTATCGACAAGGACTTTGCCGCCGAGAAGCTCGCCGAGCAGCTCGCCGCCGACACCCTCATCATCCTCACCGCGGTCGAGAAGGTCGCCGTGGGCTTCGGCACCGACCATGAGGAGTGGCTCGACGAGCTTACTCCCGAGCGCGCCCGCGAGCTCGCCGACGCCGGCGAGTTCGGCGAGGGCTCGATGAAGCCCAAGGTCGAGGCCTGCACGCAGTTCGTGGAGTCGGGTGAGGGTCGCAGCGCGCTCATCACGCTTCTCGAGAAGGCCCGCGACGGCATCGCCGGCAAGACGGGTACAAGGATCGTACGGTAAGCAATTATCAGGCTGGATCGGCCCGGACGGCAGTACCGTCCGGGCCTCTTGCTTGTGGCGGGCCGCTCGGCCGCTCGCGCGCGGCGCGGCGGCCGGCGGCCCGTTTTTTCAGACGGGCCGCGGTGCGGCAGGATCGGAGGGTGCGCATGCTGATCGGATGCGTGGTCATGGCCTCGGGCGAGGGGAGGCGCTTCTCGGACGTGCCGGGAGCAAAGCTGCTCGCGCCTGTGGCGGGCACGCCGCTCGTCGAGCGGACCGTCCGCTCCGTGCCGCGCGGCGTTCTCGCCGGCAGCTCGGGCGGTCTTCTCCCGGGGTTCGACGTGGTGGTTGCCACGCGCTGGCCCGCGGTGGCCGAGCTCGCCTGTACGCTCGGCGTGGGCTGCATGCTGCACGGCGGCAGCGAGCGGAGCGCGTCGGTGCGCGCCGGGCTCGAGTTCGGCGCTATGCGCTGGGGCGGGTGCCTCTTTGTGCCGGGCGACCAGCCGCTTGTGCTCCCCGAGACCTACGCGCGTCTGGCCGAGGCGTTTATCGCCGATCCTGGCGTCTGCGTGCGCCTTGCGTGGCAGGGCGCGCCGGCAAGCCCCGTGCTCTTTCCGCGGCGGCTCTTCGGCGAGCTTCTCGCCTTGGAAGGGGCCGACGGCGGACGGTCGGTGCTCGCGGGCGAGGACCGCGTGGAGCTGGTTGAGGCGAGCGTGCCCGAGGAGCTCTGGGATATTGACGCGCCGGGCGACGTGAGCCGCGTGGAGGCGGCGCTTGAGGCGCGCGGAGACAAGACGGCACAGCGCGGCGGGGCCGCGCCGGCGGAGTGAGGAGGATGCGATGATCATTCTGAAAGGCGGCGTCTGCGTGACGCCCGAGGGTCTGGTGCGCGCCGACGTGGCTATTGACGGCGACAAGATCGCTCGCGTCGCACCCGAGGGCGTCGTGCCCGGCGAGGGCGACGAGGTGCGCGACGTCTCGGGCTGCTGGGTGTTCCCCGGGTTCATTGACGGGCATACCCATATGCAGTGCTGGACGGGCATGGACTGGACGGCCGACAGCTTTGAGACGGGCACGCGCGCCGCGGTGTGCGGCGGCACCACGACGATCGTGGACTACGCCACGGCCGACCGCGGCGTTACGCTGCCCGAGGCGCTCGACGAGTGGCACCGCCGCGCCGACGGCACCTGCGCGGGCAACTACGCCTTCCACATGGCGGTGACCGAGTGGAACGACCGCAACCGCGCCGACCTGCGCGCCATGCGCGACGCGGGCGTAACGTCGTTCAAGACCTACCTTGCCTACGACCACCTGCGCCTGACCGATGCCGAGACGCTCGAGATCATGGAGGCGCTGCGCGACCTTGACGGCGTGCTGTGCGTGCATTGCGAGAACGGCGACGTGGTGAACGCCCTGCAGCGTCGCGTGCTCGAGCAGGGCATCACCGGTCCCGAGGGGCACCCGCTCTCGCGTCCCGCCGAGGCCGAGGCTGACGCGGTGAGCCGCCTGCTCTACCTGGCGCACCTCGCCGGCGACGCCAAGGTGAACGTGGTGCACCTCTCGAGCGCCATGGGTCTTGAGGCAGTGCGCGCGGCCAAGGCCCGCGGGCAGGAGAACATCTTCGTCGAGACCTGCCCGCAGTACCTCACCCTCGACGACACGCGGTATCTCGAGCAGGGCGAGGACGGATTTGCGGGAGCCAAGTACGTGATGAGCCCGCCGCTGCGCAAGCCCTCAGACGTGCGCGCGCTGCGCGGAGCGCTTCTCGGCGGCGAGATCGACACCGTGGCGACGGACCACTGCTCGTTTAACCTGCACGGCCAGAAGGACCGCGGGCGCGGCGCCTTTACCAAGATCCCCAACGGCGGTCCGGGCGTTGAGCACCGGCCCGTGGTCATGGCGACGACGTTCGAGGGCGAGCTCGGCCCCGAGGATCTCTGCCGCCTCATGAGCGAGAACCCGGCCAAGCTCTTTGGCATGTGGCCCGAGAAGGGGCGCCTCGCTGCCGGCGCCGATGCCGACGTGTGCGTGTGGGATCCGAGCGCCCGCTGGACCATCGAGGCGGCCACGCAGCACCAGGCGGTTGACTACACGCCGTGGGAGGGCTTCGAGGCGCACGGACGCGCCAAGCTCGTGTACGTAAACGGCGTGCTCGCAGCCGAGGACGGGGAGCCCACCGGCGCCGTTGCCGGGCGCTACGTGCCGCGTCACTAGGCTGCTCGGCGGCGCGTTGTCGTCGGATCTGGGACGAGGGTGCGCCGCACGCGCGGAAAAGGCGCGCAGGTTCAGGCGATGCGCCAGAGCCTGCGCGCAGAGAGGCTCGTCGCGAGGATGGGCTCTCCGAGGGCGCGGCGCAGGGCAGCGGCCTCGGCGAGGCGCTTCTCGTTGTCTGCTTGGTTGACGAGGACGTGCAGATTGCGGGGGAGAAGGCCCGCCTTTTGCTCGGCGCGGATGACCTGCGCTACCTGGGGTGCCGTTGCCGGGTCGCAGGCGGCGCAGCCGGCGCGCGCGCAGAAGAGCTCGGGGCGGTGCGCCGCCTCGCGCACGATTGCGCCGAAGCCCGAGGCGCCGACGACGTTGACAACGACCTGCGCCTCGCGGGGCACGGCCGGCTCATGGCCGGCGTGCGCCTTGAGCGGCAGGCGCTTGGAGCCGTCGGCCTCTACGAGCACGTAATCCGCGAGCTGGGCGAGCGCGCCGAAGGGCAGGGCGCTTGCGGCGAGCTTGCCCTGCTCGGCAGGCGTGCCCACGCACACGACCGGGTGCGCCCGAAGCAGGTCGGCAAGTTCGTCGGCGCTGTCTCCTGTATAGAGCGGAAGCTCTGGGAAGGGCAGCATCCGCGTCGAGGTGGCGAGAACCACGCTCGTGCGCGCGCCTCCTTGCGCCTGCGCGGTGAGGAGCTCCGCCAGCGTGGCGAGCAGCGTGGTCTTGCCGCCGCTGCCGACAACGGCGGTGACGCCGGGCTTCACGTCGAGCAGGCTCGGCAGCAGGTGGAAGGAAACGGCCTCGCTCATGGCGGCTCCTTGGGCGCTCACGGGTGTTGCCGGCCGTGGGTCCGGCGGCGTTAGGTAAGATGATTGTGATTGTAGCGCGCCGCAGCCGGCGCGGCCGGGGACGCCCGGAACGGCGAGGAAGGGGAGCAAGATGCTGGTCGTGATCCGCGGGGCGGGCGACTTGGCCACAGGCATTGCGGTGCGCCTGCACGCCGCGGGGTGCAGGATCGTGATGTGCGATATCGCCCAGCCCACCACGGTGCGCCGCACCGTTGCGTTCTCCGAGGCGATCCGTCTCGGAGAGGCGGTCGTGGAGGGTGTTGCGGCGCGTCTTGCGCGCGACGCCTCCGAGGCGCGCTCGCTTGCCGAATCAGGCGTCGTGGCCGTGCTCGTGGATCCTTCTGCCCAGTGCATCGGCGAGCTTGCTCCCGACGTGGTG
>CALUOB010000101.1 GCA_944322175.1 uncultured Coriobacteriaceae bacterium | reverse complement strand
GTTAGAAAGCGCCATGCCGCACTCGGCCGGGTCGGTCAGCGGGTTCAGATACGACTGGCCGATGAAGTACTGGGCGTAGCCGTCGTTGGGGTTGCCCTTGCCAAACATCGGCGAGAAGCTCTGGCCCGTACCGTCGTCGGCTTCGTTGCCGTACACCGTGAGCAGCACGCGGAAGGCAGCCCACGTGTTGGGCCAACCGGCGTAGAACGCCTCGTGGGTCAGGATCTCGGCCATCTCGTCGCGCGTGACGCCGTTCTTCTTGGCGGTTGCCATGTGGTACTCAAACGAGCTGTCGACCATACCCTTGGCCACGAGCGTCACCACCGTGACGATGGAGCGCATCTTGAGCGAGAGTTTGTCCTCGCGCGACCACACCTCGCCAAAGAGCACGTCGTCGTTGAGCTCGGCGAACTTGGGTGCCACAACGCCCAGCTGGTTGCGGCCTGCGGTTTGCTTGACTGCCATGATAGTCCCCTTTCTTGCAAGGCGGCGCTTTACCGCCCGCCGGCCTCAAAGGCGCCGGCACTGCCTTTACCAACACTTCTCCGCCCCCGGGGGCAAGCGCGCGCGGCAGGCGCTTCTCACCCGTTCTTCTCGCCGTGCGGCGCCGCGCAAACCAGCCGAGCCTTGTGGGTACCCACAAGACCGCTCAGCTTCGCAAGATCCCCGAGGGTCGCCACGTGCCCCACGACCACGTGGCTCCCGTAGCGCGCCGAGTTCTCCTCGTCGTCCAGGCACACGGTCAGCCACGTGCCTTGCGGCTTAAAGCCAACGTCTCCGTTGCGCCAACCGCAGCGCGCCTCGCATGCCTTGACGGGCAACGCAAAGGGCAGCTGGGCGCAGAGCGCCACACCCGTACCGCAGAACGAAAGCGCGAGCGGAAGGCGCTCGATCAGCGCACGGGCGCACGGCGTATCGTCAAGGTCGCAGGCCACGCAGAGGCCCTCAAAGCACAGCTCAACACGTGTAGCCACCGATCACCCCTCCCCGTTGCGCCTCTCGTGCCGCGTTCCGCTAACGGCACACCATCATGATGCGCTTCTCACCCGAGAAATACTATTGCTTATGTTGTATACTGCGTTATGAGTTCTTATTATGCTTGCTGCTGCAGAAGCAGAGCATTGGCGAGAAAGGCAGGGCGCCATGGAGCTCCGCACACTCCGCTACTTTTTGACCATCTGCCAAGAGGGAACCATGTCGCGCGCAGCAGAGGTGCTGCACATTACGCAGCCGGCGCTTTCGCGCCAGATAGCCGCGCTGGAGCGCGAGCTGGGAGCACAGCTGCTCGAGCGTCACAGCCGCAGCGTCGTGCCCACCGAGAAAGGCCTCTATCTGCGCCGCCGCGCCGAAGAGATTGTGGGGCTCGCCAATCAGACCGAGGCGGACTTTGCTCAGCCCGACGAGATCGTCGCCGGCACCATCCACATAGGAGCCGGCGAAAGCGAGGGCTTTCGCGTCATCGCACAGGCGGCGCGCGCCTTCCGCGACCAGCACCCAAACGTGCGCTTCTGCCTGCACAGCAGCAACGCCATTGACCTGATCGAGCGCCTTGAGCACGGCGTCGACGACTTTGCCGTGCTCATGAACTACCAGAACATCGACCGGTACGACTCCTTGCGTCTGCGCCCTACCGACGCCTGGGGCGTGCTCATGCGCGACGATGACCCGCTTGCGGCGCAGGAGACCGTGGGCCCCGCCGACCTTGGCGACGCCCCGCTCATCGTTCCCGAGCGGCTGTGGCTCAACAATGCACCGTCAAACGTGCTCACGGCCTGGCTTGGCAACCACGCCTCCGAGGTCAACGTTGCCGCAACGTTCAACCTCAGCTACAACGCAGCGCTCCTTGTGCGCGAGGGCATCGGCCGCATGATCACCTTTGAGGGAGTAACCCCCGCCGGCCCCGGCACCGGCCTCGAGTTCAGGCTCATGTACCCGCCCGCCGTGTCACCCATCGACGTTGCCTGGAAGCGCGGTGTGGCGCTCTCGCACGCGGCGCAGCTGTTTTTGGAAGAGCTCAAACAGGCCGGCGCCAGCTAGAGGACGGTCAGCGCCCAGGCGGCGGCGTTTGCGCCGTTGAGAAGCTTGCCGGGCTTCCATTCAGCGTCGGGGCGCAGGCCGTGCATGCGCCTCTCGGCCCCGCTGATGCCCGACCCGCCCGACGTGGCAAACGGAACGACCGTCTTGCCCGCCAGGTCAACGCCCTCGATGAATGTGTCGACGATGCGCGGCTCCACGTACCACCACACCGGAAAGCCCACGAACACCGTGTCGTAGTCCTCGGTGTTGGGCAGGGCGCTCAGCAGCTCGGGGCGCGCGGCGTCGTCGGCGCGCTCGAGCGAGGTGCGGCTCGTACTGTCGTTCCAATCGAGGTCAGCGGCCGAGTACGCCACGCGCGGCGCGATCTCGTACAGGTCCGCGCCCGTGGCCCGGGCGATCTCGCGCGCCACACGTGCCGTCGTTCCGCTTGCCGAGAAGTACGCAACCAATGTCTTGCTCATATTTGTCTCCCCCATAGTCGTACTTGCTGTTTTCCAGCACCGCGAGCGACACTTCTCGCCCGCGGCATGTGCGCAGGCGAGAAGACTCTTGCGAGAACGGCGCCTATTTTTTGTTGGGATCGGTCGTGCCGGCCAGCGCCTTCTCGCCCGGACGGCCGATCGGACCCACGAGCTCGTGCGCCGCGTACGGCTCCTCGAGGTAGGCGATCTCGTCGGCGCTCAGCTCCACATCGAGCGCCGCCACGGCGTCGTCAACGCGCTCGGGCCTGGAACAGCCCACGATCGGCGCCTCCACGCCGCGCGCCCAATGCCAGGCAAGCGCCACCTGCGCCATCGGCACGCCGTGCTTCTCGGCGACTTCTGCCACACGCGCGATGACCTGCATGTCGTTCTCGCGCGCAGCGTCGTACTTGTTGCGCATGGTCGCGTCCGTGACGGAGCGCTTGGAGTCCGAGTCCCACGTGGGGCGGCACAGGTGCCCCGAGGCCATGGGCGAGTAGGGCGTGAGCGCCATGTCAAACTGGCGGCACACGGGAATCATCTCGCGCTCGTCCTCGCGGTAGAGCAGGTTGTAGTGGCACTGCATGCTCGTAAACGTAGTCCAGCCGTTTTGCTCGGCAACCACCTGCATGTTGTGCAGCTGGTAGGCGTACATCTCGCTCGCGCCGAGCGCGCGCACCTTGCCCGCGCGCACCAAGCCGTCGAGCGCCTCCATGGTCTCCTCGATAGGCGTGCCGTAGTCAAAGCGATGGATGATATAGAGGTCGAGGTAGTCGGTTCCCAAGCGCTTGAGCGTGCCGTCGATCTCGCGGTTGATGGCCTCGCGCGAGAGACGCCCCTCGTTGAAGAAGACCTTGCTGGCAAGTACCACCTGCTCGCGCGGGACGCCGAGCTCCCGGAGTGCGCGGCCGATGTATTCCTCGCTTGTGCCGAACGCGTAGGTATTGGCCGTGTCGATAAAGTTTACGCCGCGATCGAGAGCGTGGGCGATCACCTTCTTGGTGTCCTCAGGTCCGATCGTCCACTGGTGAAAGTCGGGCGAGGCCTTGCCGAAGCTCATGCCTCCTAAGCAGATTTTAGATACCTTGATTCCGGAATGCCCGAGCGTTGCATACTGCATGACCTACCTCCTACGCTATAAGGGACAATTCCCCTGTCTATATTCTCTGCTGACAAGCGTCTCTGCACAATTGCTTATAACGTATACCGTGATGTTCTCTGAAGTAATAGAATGATCATGTGCCATGAGCACCGCCGCCTTCTCAGCGCCGCCACGCGGAAGCTGCCACGCGCTATGTCTTGATGTCGATTAAAATTATGTGCATGCACATAACCGAACCGGGAATCGGAAAAGCCGAGCTGTTCCGACGCTCGCGAGAGGAGCTGGGCAGCGCGCGCACAGACGGGAAGGACCGTCTCACCTACCGGGTTGACGGAGACAGGGTACCGATCATCTCCTGTCGAGGCCACTACGAGAACCGCTAACAACGGCGCACCATCGGAAGGAGAGACCCATGAAGGTCATGCTCGTGAACGGAAGCCCGCACAAGGCGGGGAGCACCAACCGCGCGCTCGAGGAGGTGGCACGCACCCTCGAAGCCGAGGGCATTGAGACGGAGATCTTCTGGATCGGCGCACGGCCCGTGGGCGGCTGCGTTGCCTGCGGAGGCTGCACCAGGCTCGGCCGCTGCGCCTTTGACGACGTGGTGAACGAGTTTCGGCCCAAGGCCGCCGAAGCCGACGGCTTCGTCTTTGGCGCGCCGGTGCACTACGCGCACGCCGCAGCGTCGCTCTTGGGCTTCATGGACCGCCTCTTCTACAGCAACGGCCGCGCGGGCGAGAAAAACGTGCTCGCCTACAAGCCCGCGGCTGCCGTGGCAAGCGCCCGGCGCGGCGGCACCACCTCTGCCTTCGACGACATCAACAAGTTCTTTACCATCGCGCAGATGCCGGTGGTGAGTTCGCGTTATTGGAACAACGTCCACGGCAACGTAGCCGCAGAGACCGAGCAGGACGCCGAGGGCCTCTGGACCATGCGCCAGCTCGGCCGCAACATGGCCTGGATGCTCAAGTGCCTTGAGGCGGGCCGCGCGGCGGGCGTGGAGCTTCCCGCACAGGAAGCCGGCCAGCAGACGAACTTCATCCGGTAGGAACTGTCGCACCGGCGGCCAGAGCCCTCCAAGCATGCATCTCGCCGACGGCTTACCGGGAGCTGACGTCGACTCTGTAGACTGGCGAGAAGAACGTGGAATTCACCAGCCGCCGAAAGGGGTCGCCATGAGCGCGGTCGTCACCTTCTGCTCACAGACGGGCTCTGCCAAGAGATACGCCAACTGGCTTGCGGAGGAGCTCGGATGCCAGGCAGTCCCGCTTGAAAGAATCGAGGCCACCGCCGCAGACGCGGACCTCGTGATCCTCTGCAGCTGGTTCCACGCGGCATCACTCAGAGGGACAAAACGGTTCCAGGCCTATATGGCGGCCCACGGCGAGAAGCGCTATGCCGTGGTTGCCGTGGGCGCCACGCCCATGCCCTGCGAGCTCTGGCCCGCAAGCGAGCACGAG
>CALUOB010000100.1 GCA_944322175.1 uncultured Coriobacteriaceae bacterium | reverse complement strand
GTTGACGACCCCAAGGCCGGCGACGTGGTTATCGAGCCCGGCCGACAGCACATGGACGGCGAGGCGGCGCTCACGTTCTGCCGCGCCCGCTACCAGTACGCCGACGGCGACTACACGCGCATGCGCCATCAGCGCATGGTCATCTCGGCGCTCGCCGACTCCGTGCTCAACAACTTCGACGCCACGAAGATCCCGGCTCTGGTCGATTCGCTCGCCGATATGGTCGCAACCGATCTGACTCCCGGTGACATCGTCTCGCTCGCCAACGCCATGCGCGGTATGGACACCGACGAGATGTACTCTGCCAACCTTCCCTCGTATGCCGACGGCACGACAATGATCAACGGCGTGAGCTACGTCTTTGTGTACGAGGACCAGCTCGCCGAGATGATGGAGCGCGTCAACGCCGGCGAGGATCCCGAGGGTCCGCAGACGATGGGCCAATCCTCGAACTCGGGCTCCACCATGGCCGACGTCATGAGCAACTCCTCCGAGGACTACGCGTACGGCACCGACACGTCTGCCGACGGCTCTACAGCTGGGTCGTCTGACGACGACGTGTACGGCTACGGTCCCACGGGCCCGGTGGACGACGACGGCGACGGTTACGACGACGACACAGGGCTCTACATCGGTCAGGGCACCTACGGCGACCCCGACCCCGCGGCGACGGGAGGGGCGCCACAAGGCGACCCGGGTGCCGGCGGCCAGCCCGCATACTAAGCTTCAGTACGGGAGGGGGCGCGGATCGGCAAGATCCGCGCCCCCTCTTCTCATAACATGGCGCACGCTTGCGCCGGTCGTTCTATGTCAGGCAAAACGGGCGACGAGCGCTTGGAGGACGTCGACCATGCCCTCGAGCGACGATACGGGAACGAATTCGTTCACGCTGTGGCAGCAGAACCCTCCGGTCGAGAGGTTCGGGCACGGCAGGCCGCGCAGCGAGAGCTGGGCGCCGTCAGTGCCGCCGCGCACGGGAAGCACGCGGGGCTCGTACCCGCAGTCTCGGTAGGCGGCACGTGCGTGGTCTACGAGCTCGGGGAAGGGGCGCACGGCGTCGGCCATGTTGCGGTACTGCTCCTCCACCTCGATCTCGGCCGCATGTGCGCCGTGCTTCAGGCAGATCATGCTCGTTGCCGCGCGCATGACCTCGAGCTTGCGCGCGAACTTCTTGGCATCGTGGTCGCGCACGATGTAGCGCGCCGTCACGTGCTCGCAGGTTCCCGACACGCTCGCGGTGTGAATGAAGCCCTCGTAGCCTTCGGTGTGCTCCGGACGTTCGGCAGCCGGAAGCATAGCCTGGTACTCCTCAAAGAGGTGAACGGCGTTTACCATGACGTTCTTTGCGTCGCCCGGGTGGGTGGTGTGCCCCTGGAAGCGCATGGTTACCGCGGCGGCGTTGAAGCACTCCCATTCGAGTTCGCCGATAGGGCCGCCGTCAACGGTGTAGGCGTAGGCGCACCCAAACTGCTCGAGGTCGAGAAGGCCCGCACCGTGTCCGATTTCCTCGTCGGGCGCAAAGCAGACGGCGATGGGGGGATGGGGGAGCTCGGGGTGCGCGGCAAGGCGCGCAACGAGCGCCATGATCTCGGCGATGCCCGCTTTGTCATCAGCTCCGAGAAGCGTGTCTCCGGCTGAGACGACGAGCTCGTGACCCACGAGGTCGTTCAACGCGGGCAGCTGCTGAGGCGTGATGCGCGCCGCGCCCGTCTCAAGGTCGCCGCCTTCGTAGGTGATCACGCGCGGGTCGACGCCGTGCCCCGGCGCGTCCTCGGTTGTGTCGAGATGGGCGATGAGGCCGAGCCCGGGGCGCGCTTCGGCGCCGGGGCTTGCGGGCAGGTGCGCGGTTACGTACGCGTGGTCGTCTACCAAAACGTCGCGGGCGCCGAGCGCTCGGAGCTCTTCTCCCAGCAGACGCGCGAGTTCAACCTGCTCTTCGGTTGAGGGGACGCGGTCGGAGCGCTCCTCCCTCGACGTCGTGTCAATGCGCACGTAGCGTAAGAACCGTTCGAGAACGTCGGACATAAGGCTCCCTTCGGGACGGTTGCCGCGCTCGCCGCTGACGGATGGCCAGCGTGTGGCGCTCGGCAGATGGGGTAGACTTAGGTGGAATGATAAACGGAGGTACGCACGCATGGAAACCACAGCTGCATCTGCAGAGCTGCATCTGACCGTTGCGAACGAGGACTATCTCGAATGCATGGTTCGCATCATCCACGAGCATCCCGAAGCCGCCGAGGGCGTTCGGTCCGTCGATATTGCGACCCGTCTCGACGTGTCCAAGGCCTCGGTCAACAAGGCGGTCACTGCGCTTAAGAACGCCGGTCTCGTTGAGCAGTCCCATTACGGCAAGGTGGTCATGACCGAGGAGGGTCGCGCTATCGGCGAGGCGGTGTGGCATCGCCATCGCCTGCTGAGGACGTTCTTGGTGCAGGAGCTCGGCGTTGCGTTCGAGGTCGCCGACTCCGAGGCCTGCATGATGGAGCACGCGCTTTCCGAGGACACCATGAACCGTTGGACGTCGTACCTCGAGAAGCAGGGCATTAGCGTCGAAGACTGATGGCTGACTCTAGAGAGGGCGTCGTGGGCGCGGATCCGGATACCTATCGACAAGAAGAGGGCGCCGAGCTCAGGCAAGCGCTTGGCGAGGGGCCGCTTCTCGCTCAAGGGCCCATGGGGACCCTGCTTATGAGCGAGCCTGGAGGAGAGCAAATTCCTCCGGTTGCATGGAACCTCTATGAGCCCGTGGTCGTAGAGCGCCTGCACGCGCTGTACGCGGCGTCGGGCGCCGATATTCTCATCACCAACAGCTTCCAGGCCAACGAGCGCGCTCTCGCACATGACGAGATCTATGCGAGCGTGCGCGAGGCCAATGCGTTGTCGGTTCGCCTGGCTCGGAAGGCCGGGGCGCGCTTTGTGCTGGGGTCGATCGGTCCCAACGGAATCGACTGGCTCAAGCGCGATTCGCCTGAGTTCCGCCATGCGCGCGCAGCGTATCGCGAGCAGATCTCTGCGCTTCTCGTCGAAGGTGCGAGCGGCATCATGCTCGAGACCGTTACCTCGTTGCGTGTGTTGGAGCCCGCCCTTGCTGCCGCTGCCGACATTGCGGCGGGCATGCCAATCTGCGTGAGCTTTGCGGTTAACGAGCAGGGTGACCTGTTGCTCGATGGCACGCCTCTTGAGGCCGCCGTGCTGTTTGCCGAGAAGCGCGGAGCCGCTTCGGTCGGTGTGAACTGCTGCTCGCTTGAGACCGCCGATAAGATGGTGCCCCGACTTTTGTCGTCGGCTTTGACGCCGGTGAGCGTGCGTCCCAACGCGGACGATCCTGAGCGCGACGACGACGGCGTCCTCGTATGGCATGAGGATCCCGAGGCGTTCGCCCGTGCGGCGAGAAGCTGGATCGATGCCGGCGTGCGCCTTCTCGGGGCATGCTGCGGAACCACCCCGCTCACTACCTGCGCGTTGCGCGACGTGATCGACGAAGCCTGAGACGCTTTGCCGTGCTTAAGGGATGTGCGGGTCTTATGGGCAAGCGGCAAGCAAGCAACCAAAGCCGCTCATGACGCGCCCGCTCCTGGGTACATAGATCGATGCACTGCGTTCCGCGTTCCTGCGGGCGCTTGACGATCGTGCCGGCGGCCCCGCAGCCGGCGGGGAGGTATGTGTCGATGGGCTCAGCCGTTCGGTTTGCTGCAGATGGCTGGAAGGCTCGCGTAGGCGAGGATTTCACAGAAGAAAACGTGGCGCGTGTTGCCGCCGCGGCGGCCAAGTGGTTCACGCGCACCCGCATAGGGTCCAAAATCTGCGTGGGGTTTGACATGCGCCCCGGCGCCGAAGACGCCGCCCTGCTCGCTGGCGCGGTGCTCTCGTCGTGCGGCTTTGCGGCCGAGGTGTCGCAGGCGTGCTGCCCTCTTCCCGCGGTGAGCTGGGCGGTTGCCCACGAGGACGAGGCGTGCGGCGGCGTTATGGTGACGGGCTCTCATCGCTCGAGCGAGTACCTCGGCATGGCGCTTGTCGACAGTGACGGTTCGCCGGCTGGCCTCGAGTGTTACAAGAAGCTCGACGCCTACCTCAAGCCCGATGCCCCCGAGGGGCGCGGGAGCGTGAGGCGCGTAGATATGTGCACGGCTTACGAAGACGCGCTCTTGGCTTTTGTGGGCCCGCAGGCACATCGCGAGCGCGTGCGCGTGCTCTGCGATCCGCTCTTCGGTGCCGCGCAAGGCGTGCTGCCGCGCATCTTGCAGCGCATGGGCGTTGAGGCATACGAGATCCATCGCGGCGCTTATAACGTGGGCGAGGAGGTTCGGCCCGATCCGATCGAGCCGTGGCTCGATGACTGCGAGCAGGCGGTCGTGGACAGTGCCGCATGGGCTGGCTTGGCCTGCGACGGTGACGGCGACCGTTCGGGTGTAGTGGACGAGCACGGCCGCGCGATAGCGCCGCAAAAGGTGGCGGCTCTCTTGCTCGGCTACCTTGTAGAGCACCGGGGCATGAGCGGGCGCGTGGTCGTGCCGAGCACAGCCTCCATGGTCGTGAGAAAAACGGCGGAGCTTCTCGGATGCCCGGTGTCGGTTGCGCCGGTGGGCTTTCACCGTATGTATAGAGAGATGGCGGGCGGCAAGGTCCTCATGGCGATCGAGGAGGGCGGCGCGCTGACGATACCCCAACATATGTATGCACGCGACGCCCTGCTGGCACACGTCATGCTCGCCGACCTCATGGGGGAGCGCGGGCTGCGCGTGGGCGAGCTTATTGAGGAGCTCGAAAACGTCGTGGGTCCATGGGTCTTCGGGGGTCGCGATATACGTATAGACAACGGTCAGCGCGAAATGCTCCGCATGATGGGGCCCGGCCTTAATCCGCGCACCTTTGCGGGAAGGGCTCCAGTAGAGGTGAGCCACTTGGATGGCTTGCGCGTTGCCTTTGAAGACGGTTCGTGGGCTTCGATCAGATTGTCCCATGCAAAACCCCTGGTAAGAGTGCGTGCGGAGGCAACGAATCAGGAGGATCTCGCCGAGCTTGTAGCTGCCGGAGCCGCTCTGGCCCTCTCTCCCTCCTCCTGAGATTGTGGAGGATTCGTGAACCCGCGATCCCCCCTTGCGCGGGGCCGGGAGGGCTGGCAATATATCTCCCTGCCGCG
>CALUOB010000099.1 GCA_944322175.1 uncultured Coriobacteriaceae bacterium | reverse complement strand
GTAGCCGGTGCCCTGGTCGGGGTCCTCCGGCCGCGGGCCGGCATCGGGCGCGCCGAAGAGAAACTCGCGCACGCGCGGCATCTCGCGAACGTACTGGGCGTGACCGGCGTCGTAGGCGGCTGCGAGCCTGCGCGGGTTCACGGTGTTGTTCTTCACGGGCATCTCGTCGGGATAGATGATGAGGGCCTGGCCTTTCTCGGCGAGCTCCTCCACGTGATCTATGGCCGCGTTGTAACGCTCCCAGCGTGTGAGCAGCGCATTTCTGAGGTAGGGGTAGTCCTTGGCGAGGGCTTTGTACATCTGGCGGTCTCGTGCGCCCGGCTCCTTCTTGCGGTAGCCGCGCGGGCGCGTGGCAACAAAGACAAAGCGGTCAAAGCCGTCGTCCTCCGCCATGCACACAGGAATGCCCGCACCGACTCCGAGTCCGCCGTCCAGAAGGACACGCCCGTCCACCTCGAGCGGCTTCATCATGCCGGGGAGCGTGGAGCTGGCGCGCACGAGGTCGATCATGCGCATGGCGTCCGTCATGTCCTCGCGACCAAAGCGCACGGTGCGCCCGCTATCGCGCTCGAAGGCCTGAATGCGCAGGCGCGCGGGGTTGGCGGCAAAGCTGTCCCAGTCGAACTCCAGCGTTCCGTCGCGAAGCGCGCCCTCGTAGAGGGCGTCGGCATCAAAGTATCCGTTGCCGCGCAGAAGCGAGGGCAGGCCCACGAGGCCCTTTGCCACACCGTCGGTCATGAACGCCTCGCGCACGCGCTTGGTGTCGCGCGAGAGATAGTTGACCGTAGTGCTTGCCCCGGCGGAGAGGCCGCATACGTAGTCAAAGTAAATGCCTTGCTCTAGCAGTACGTTTGCAAAGGCGCAGGTGTAGCTTACGCGGTATCCGCCGCCCTCGAAGACAAGGGCGCAGTCAAAAACGTTGCTCTCGGGTGCGTTCACGGTAGGCCTCCTTACGTCACGCATAAAGCTACTTCTTCCCCAAATGTGTCCTGTCGAACCAATTCCGACGGATTCTCCATCACCTACCCGCGCGGACCGCCAAGGTGCGAGAATGATGCCAGCCCAATCCTAGGAGGTCACCATGGCTCGCACGATAACGGATGCTGCCGAGGCTGCGACAGAACTCTCCAAGCGCTTTAAGCGCGCAAGATCCGCCGTGTTCTTTGGCGGCGCGGGTGTCTCGACGGCGAGCGGCATCCCGGATTTTCGTTCGGTCGACGGCCTCTACCACCAGCACTTTAGGTATCCGCCCGAGGAGATGCTCGGCCACGACTTCTTTGTCTCGCATACCGAGGAGTTCTACGACTTCTATCGTGAGCGCATGATCTGCCTCTCGGCGCGACCCAACCGGGCCCACGTCAAGCTCGCCGAGCTTGAGCAGGAGGGGAGCCTCGCTGCTGTTGTGACGCAAAACATCGACGGCCTGCACCAGGCGGCGGGCTCGCGCGTGGTGCACGAGCTGCATGGCTCTGTTCATCGCAACGTGTGCACGCGCTGCGGGGCCACCTATTCGGCGGAGTGGGTCCTGGCGAGCGAGGGCGTTCCTCACTGCGAGAAGTGCGGCGGCCTCGTGAAGCCCGACGTGGTTCTTTACGGCGAGCAGCTTGATGAGCGGGTGCTTCTTGCCAGCGTGAAGGCTATCGCCTCGGCCGACTTGCTTGTCATCGGGGGAACCTCGCTCGTGGTCTATCCAGCGGCCGGCCTCATCAACTACTTCTCTGGCAACGATATCGTGGTCGTCAACCGCGACCCTACGCCTGCCGACACAAGCTCCGACCTCGTCTGTGCCTGCGACATCGCTGCCGCGTTTGACTTCTAGCCCCGTTTGGCGGCCGGGACGCCGGTAACAATGTGCAAAATCGCCGCTCGTGCCACAAACCGGGGTATGCCCTGTGCAAAAACCTCGCTCGTGCCACATGGTTTTGGGGGTGCCTCGAGTAGCCCGGTTACATCTCCGCAGTTGAGTGTATAAACAAGTAAATCAAATCACCGTTTTGAACGATTTTCATGTGGCACGAGCGCGGATTTTGCGCACGCGTCCGCCGGTTTGTGGCACGAGCGACGCTTTTGCGCACGAGCCCGTGATGAGGGGGACGCCTGGGGCGCCGCTGGGCCCGGCGCGACCGCGCGCCGACGCGTCGCGCTCGCGCCGGGTACAATGTGGCAAGAAGAACCCGCCCCCGAGGAGGAAGCATGCTTCGAGAGAACTATGCCACCTGGCACTGTGGCACGCACGAGATCTCGCTCGCCCGTCCGCGCATCATGGGAATCCTCAACGTGACGCCCGATTCGTTCTCTGACGGCGGCAAGAACCTCGACCACAAGGTCGCCATCGCGCGTGGCCTGGCCATGCTCGATGAAGGGGCCGACATCATCGACGTGGGCGGCGAGTCAACCCGTCCCGGTCACAAGCCGATTTCTCCCCAGGAGGAGGCCGAGCGCGTCATCCCCGTGGTTCGAGCGCTCGTTGAGGCCGGCGCCATAGTCTCCATCGACACGCGCCATGCCGAGGTCGCCCGCATGTGCGTGCGCCTGGGCGCTGCAATCATCAACGACGTGAGCGGCTTCACCGATCCGGAGATGGTCGACGTTGCGGCCGACACCTCCTGCGGTTGCGTTGTCATGCACTGGAACCAGGGCGGCCTCGGCACGCATGCGCCACGCCGCCGGGTCCAGCTGGACGAGTCGCGCCCCACGGGCAGCGCGCTGCCCCATCCGGCGACCTCCCAGCGTCGCTTCACCCTTCCCGAGGGCGCCCAGATCATGCGCCAGGTCATGGGCTTCCTCGGCGATCAGGCGCGCACCCTCCAGCGCGCCGGCGTGTCCCGCGACCGCATCTGCATGGACCCGGGCGCCGGGTTCGACAAGTTTGCCGATGAGGACGTGGTCATCCAGCGCGCCACCCGCTCGATGGCCTCGATGGGCTATCCGCTCATGTGCGCCGTCTCGAGGAAGCGCTTCGTCGGCGCCGTCTCCGGCGTGACCGACGCCGCCGCCCGCGACGCCGCCACCGCCGGCGTCTGCATCGCCGCCATCGAGAACGGCGCCCGCATCCTTCGCGTCCACAACGTC
This sequence comes from uncultured Coriobacteriaceae bacterium, assembly GCA_944322175.1. GTDB lineage: Bacteria > Actinomycetota > Coriobacteriia > Coriobacteriales > Coriobacteriaceae > CALUOB01. The sequence continues at coordinate 2,099 of CALUOB010000099.1, read as the reverse complement.
GAAGCGGTGGCGCAGGCGGTGAACGCCTACTGGTCCGTCTCCCACAAGGACGCGCGCCAGGGCTTTGTGAGCCTTGGCTCCAACGTTGGCAACCGCGTGGCAAACCTCGCCCGTGCAGCCCAGCTCATCGACGAGATACCGCTCACCTGCGTGGTCAGCATGAGCCACGCCTACGAGACCGAGCCTGCCTATGGCATCGCCACCCCGGTGGCAAATGCCGTGGCCGAGATCCGCACGGAGCTCCACCCGCTCGTGCTCATGGACGCCCTCATCAAGGTTGAGGACGATCTCGGAAGAATTCGCGAGAAGGACCGTGACCCCAAGAAGCCGGGCAGCGCCCCGCGCATCATCGACTGCGACCTCATCTGGGTTGAGGGCGAGGCCCACGCCGGGCGCCGCCTCGTCCTCCCGCACCCGCGTCTCGGCGAGCGCGACTACGTGATCGTTCCGATGGAGGACCTCATGCACGACCCTGAGCGCTTCCTCATGCACGCGGGCGTCCCCGTGACCCCGCGCGACGAGCGCGTGGGGCACGTCACGGCAGACCTCGGGGAGATCTCATGGGAGTAACGGGCACGTCTTTGACCCTGCGCCCCGCCGTGCCGATGGGCTATGTGACGGGCACTCCGTACGCCTGCGCGCTCGGCGTCGCACGCCTGCTCGGCGCGCGGCTCTCGTGGCCCTATGGCGTGGTCTCGTCCGAGGGCGAACCGCTCGTGGGCGTTGATGCCCGCGCGGGCTATGACGACGAGGGCCTCTTCGTGCGCTGCGACCTCTCCTGGGAGGACGACAAGGACCTCGACCCGCAGGCAATCGAGCACGCCGCCGCCGATTCGGCGCATACCTGGGAGCAGGCGCACGCGGAGGGCCGTTGCGCCGCCGGCCCCCTCGCCAGCCTGCTGGGCGACTACTTCGACGTTCTTCTTGGCATGGGGGAGTCGGTTGAGGTCATTCGTGGCGGCCGCGTGATAGGGCGCGGCACGCTGGCGGGCGTCGACGTGTGGGGTCGCGCCACGGTGCGGCTCGAGAACGGTGAGCAGGAGCTCGAGATAGCTCCTGAGCAGGCGATGATCAGGCCGCTGCCGTAGTCTCGCTCGGCGTCTTCCCGCAATGCCGCGGGCGCAACCGTCAGCGCGAGAGGAGCCAGATCTCGCGAATGCCGCGCAGCGTGAGGTCGGGGTCGATGGCGTCAAAGAGCGTAGTTGCCCGCGCCACCGTTCGCGCGAGCCCGCCCGTGCCCACCACGGTTGCGTCCGGCGCGCCCAGCTCGGCACGAATGCGCGCGACAAGGCCCTCCGCCTGTGCCGCCGCGCCGATGACCAGGCCGGACTGGAGTGCCGCCTCCGTAGAGTCGCCAAGCGCACGCTCCGGGGCCTCGATGGGAATGCTCGCAAGCTTTGCGGCCCGCGAGAAGAGCGCTCCCGCCGAGAGCATGAGCCCCGGCGATATGGCGCCGCCACGATATGCCCCGCTCTCGTCCACAACGTCGATGTTCGTCGCCGTGCCAAAGTCCACCACGATCACGGGCGCGCCGTAGGTGGTCCTTGCCGCGATGGCGTTGGCGATGCGGTCCGCACCCACCTGGCGCGGGTTGGGCATCGCCACCTGCATCCCGTAGTTCTCGCCAGCGCGCACGACGAGCGGGTCGTGGCCGAGATGAACCTCAAGACAGCGCCTCCACGCCCGCTCGAGTGCGGGGACCACGCTTGCCACGCCCGCGTCGGTAACGTCTGCGAGCGAGAGCCCGTCTTTCATGAAGAAGCCCCAGAGCCGCGAGTGCAACATGTCGGAGGTGTCTGTGGCGGTGGTGGACATGCGCCAGCCGCGCACGAGCGCGCCCTTCTCGTCAAAGAGCCCGAGCGTTGTCTGCGTGTTGCCTACGTCGATGGAAAGAAACATGGGGACCTCCGGGCCTGCGCTCTGGCGACGCGTTCTCACCGCTCCATCTTACGCGCAATTCTCCACAGACGCGCCATAGTCTTTCTGATATAGTCATACGGCTATGTGTCTTGGTCGGAACCAAGACGAACCCCTGCCCTGGTCGGAAACCAGGGCCGAAGAAGAGGAGTCCTGCCATGAAGCAAGGTATCCACCCCGAC
>CALUOB010000098.1 GCA_944322175.1 uncultured Coriobacteriaceae bacterium | reverse complement strand
TGCCCTCAGTATAAAGCCTTTGCCGCGCGCGGCGCAAGGCTTTGCGCACAGTCGGTCGTTTTGCCGGCACAGCCGGCGCGCTCGAGGCAAAAAAATCCCCTTTGCAGCGCCGGGGCTCTCCCGCTCGCCGCAAAGGGTGCGTCCTGCGGCCGCGCCGGCCGCCCTTTCTCCTGTTGGCCATTCTTTTCTCCCGCCGGCCGCTCACGTCTGCGCCGCGCCGGGGCCGATGTAGCGCCCCCATTCCTCGCACAGGCGCGCAAAGCTGCACGCGGCGTTCGCGGGGCTGGTGCTGGGCAGGCGCACGGCCTGCACGCCCTCGATGGCGTGAAAGCGCGTGTACAGCCCGTAGGCCGCCGCGCCGTTGCACAAGACGCGCCGGATGGGCGCAATGCGGCACAGCCCCTCGATGTCCGTGGGCGTCGCGCCGCGGATGGACGCGTCCGACGCGCCGGTGATCTCGCAGTGCTCGACCGTATCCCACAGCGCGAGGCCGTTTGCGCAGAGCAGCGCGATCTTCTCCTCCACCGTGCCGGGCGCCGGCTGGCAGAGCAGCTTTGCCAGCATCGGCCAGAAGCGGTTTTGCGGGTGGCCGTAGTAAAAGCCCTGCGCCCGGCTTTTCGGGCTGGGCCATGTGCCCACGATCAGCGTGCGGCTCTCGCGCGTGTACACCGGTGCGAACGCCATGCGGCCCGCGCCCCCTTCCTCACAGAATGCAGTGCTCGATGGCCCAGGCCACGCCGTCCTGCGCGGCCGGCGGCGCAATGACGCGCCCGGGCTGCTTGAGCTGCGGCTCGGCGTCGGCCATCACGACGGCCAGCCCCGCGCAGGCCAGCATGCGCTCGTCGTTCACGCCGTCGCCGAAGGCGGCCGTATCGCGCCACGACGCGCCGAGCTTCTCCAGCAGGTAGCCGATGGAATCGGCCTTGTCGTCGGTGCGGTGCACCACGTCGTAAAAGCTGCTGCGCTCGGCGAACGGCAGCGCGCGCAGCCCCAGGTGCCCGTACTTTTCAAAAAAGCCGTCGAAGCGGCCGTCCGGCGCACACACGCACGCCGCATAGGGCATGTCCTCGAGGTGGCGCGTCTGGTCCTCGCCGTCGATGAGGAATTTCTGCACGCTGGGCACCGCAAGGCGCGCCATGCGCTCGTACTCGACATAGACGTAATAGCCGTCGTCGAACACGAAGTCGAGCGGCAGCTCGTCGTCCTCGCAGTAATCGACGAGGGCGTACATCTCCTCGGCCGTCATGCGGGACGCGCGCACGGTGCGCCCCGCGCGGTCCTGGATGACGGCGCCCGTGGCGCACACGAGATAGTCCGGCCAGAAGCCGCCCAGCGCGTCGCGCGCACCGCTCACGGCCCCGTCGCGGTAAAATGTTCCCACGCACGGCCAATACGCAACTAAAACGAGGAGGTGCCGTGGGCGAGACGCCGCAAAGCGACGCTCGGAGCGCGCGCGAGGAGGTGCTTCTCGGGCGCTATCGGGTCTTGGAAAGAAGGGGCACCGGCGGCTTCGGCGCGGTCTGTACCTGCTGGGACACGCGTCTTCAGCGGCGCGTTGCTATCAAGCGGATTCCGCTCGCCGATGGGTCGGGCACCACCGCGGAGGAGGCGCTCGCCGAGGCGCGAACCGCCTGCCTGCTCGGACACCCCAACATCGTCACCCTTCACGACTACGAGGTCGAGGGGACCTACGCCTACCTCGTCATGGAGTACGTCGACGGACTCAACCTCGCCGAACTTCTCGCCCGCGTTGAGGGGGGCCGCCTCATGCCCGAGGAGTGCGCGCACATTTTGTCCTCTGTCGCGCGCGCCCTCTCCTACGCGCACGAAAACGCCGCGCTCCACCTGGACATAAAGCCCACCAACATCATGATCGACCGCCGGGGCACCGTGAAGCTCGCCGACTTTGGCATGGCCTCGCTCGCCTCCGCCGCAGGATATGGCGGCGCGCGCGGCGGCACCGTGGGCTACATGCCCCCCGAGCAGATCGAGGGCATGCTCGTCGACCAGCGCACGGACGTCTTCTCGCTCGCCGTTGTGGTGTGGCAGGCGCTCTCGGGCTCCAATCCCTTCATGGCGAGAAGCGCCGAGGACTCCCTCGCCAAGATCATGCGCGGCCCCGACATCTCGCTCGCGCGCTCCCGCCCCGACCTCGAGCCGGGGGTCGAGGAGGCCCTTCTCGAGGCGCTCGAGCCCAGCGCCCGCGACCGCACCTCCTCCGTCGACGAGCTTGTCGACGAGCTCATGCCGCTGCTTGGAGACGAACAGGACGGCGCGGAGTCCCTGCGCGAGCTCATCGAGCAGGCGGAGCGCGACGACACGGCAGCGGCCGCCCGCAGGCCCCGCCCCGGACCCGGAGTCCGCCTCCCGGCGCTCGGCGCGTGGCTTCCCCGTGCGCTCACGGCCCTCGCGGCGTTTTCCGCCCTCAGAACCGCGCTCGTGGTCTCCCTCGGCGAGGCCGACGCGCTCGTGGCCGCGCTCCCGCTCGCCGGCTGCGCGGTCTCCGCGGCATGGCCGCCCATCGCCGCCCCCCTCGTGGGCTGCGCGCTCGCCTGGTCGATGGCATCCGGCAGCGGCGAGGGCGCGCTGTTCCTGATTGCCTGGGGCCTTGTTGTGGCCCTTCTCGCCTGGCTCGTCCTGGTGGCGAGAAAAGAGCACCTCTCGTCGCTTGCCCTGCTGCTTCCCTGCTGCCTGCCCTCGCCCGTCTCGGGGGCCGCGCTGGCCGGCTTTGCGCTCGACCCGGCGCCCGCCGCACTCACCGGGGCGCTCGGCTACCTCATGGGGGACCTCTTCCACGTAGCCGCGTCCTCGGGGTTTTCCGCAGACGCCCTTCTAGGCGCGCTCGCCTCGTCCTGGCTTCAACCTGAGTTTTGGATCATGCTGGCGGGGTCGGTTGCCTGCGCCTGGGCCTCAAGCTCAATTGCGATGCGCGGCAGCGTTGCGGCCGGATTGGCGGGGCAGACGCTTGGTCTTGGGTGCATCGTGTGTGCCGGGGTCATCGCAGCTAGAATGGAGAATGCTCGTATATGGCCATCCCTCGATTGGGAGACGATGGTACTTGCGGTACTCTTGTTTGTGCTTTTGTGCATTGCGACTGTCCTGAGAGGCCCTCTCTACGAGGGCCAAGAAGGCGGGGGTTCTCATGAGTTTTCTCAGTGACTTTGAGACGCGCATCGGCTCTGTCTTTGGCGCGGCTCCCCAGGGCTACACCGAGCCCTTCTCCTTCAAGAAGCTCGCCAAGAAGGCGGCGCGCGAGATGGAGAACGAGACATACGAGATCGACGGCGTAGACACCGCGCCGGCGCTCTACACCGTGCTCGTCTCGGCCTCCGACGACTCCCTCATGCGCCCGCTCTACGAGCAGATAACCTACGAGACCTCAGCCTTTGTGACGGCCCAGGCGCAGAAGAAGGGGTATGCCTTCGTGGGCAACCCGCTCGTGCGCTTTATGGTTGACCCGTCGCTCAAGTCCGGGAAGTTTGCCGTCTTTGCCGAGAACGTCGACGCCAAGACGCTCGCGCGCCTGCGCGAGGAGGAGCGCGCGTTTCTTGCCGGAAACTCCAGCTCCGGCGGGGCGGCCGCACAGCTTCACCCGCGCGGCAACCGTCCGGTGCCCACCCCCGCACCCACGCCCCTTCGCGGCGGCCTCGGCGAGAAGGACGCCGGCCTCGATGCCCTGCCCTCGGACTTCTCCGAGCCCGAGCCCGTGGCGTCGTCCTCTCACTCGACCCCGATGCCCGTGATGGGCGTCGCTCCCCTGGGGACCCCGATGGGCGCCCAGCCCGCCGGCGCCGTGCCCCAGCGCAGCGTTCCTCTGGTCAACATGCGCACCATGGGCGCGTTTTCTGATGACCAGGACAACTACGTTCCCACCCGCCCGCAGGCAACCGATCTCGACGGCCAGCAGGCCAGCTGCCTTCTCGTCGACCGTCAGACCGGCAGGACCTACACCGCAAAGGCGCCCTCGACCATCATCGGCCGCGAGCGCGCCAAGGCGGGCGTGATCTTGAGGGACCCCAACGTCTCCCGCACGCACGCCGAGCTCTCCTTCGACGGGCGCGACTGGCACATCACCGACCTCAACTCCACCAACGGCACGCTCGTCAACGATGTGGACGTGAAGTCCTGCATCCTGCGCGACGGAGACCTCATCACCGTTGGCTTTATCAACCTTGAGTTCAGGGAGAACCCCAGATGATCGAGCTCGTCCTCTTTGTGGGGCGCGTCCTTCTCGTCGTCGTCCTCTATCTCTTCCTGTTTGCGGTCATGCGCACGGGCGTCGGGCTCGTCAAGGGCCAGCGCCGCGACGCCGCAATTTGGTCGATTGACGTCGAGAAGGGCATGCGGTCCCTCCGCGGCCTCCACGTGGACATCCTCGGCCCCGTTGTCATCGGGCGCTCACCCTCCTCTGACATCGTGGTCGACGAGCCATACGTCTCGTCGACTCATGCCCGCTTCACCCTGCAGGGCCCCGCGCTCGTGCTCGAGGACCTCGGCTCCACCAACGGCACGCTCGTGAACGGCCACCCCATCGACCAGCCCGTCACCCTCAGAGAGTCGGACGAGGTCCAGATCGGTGACACGATCATGCGAGTGAGCCGCGGATGACAGCGGAGGAGACGCACATAGCTGCTCCTCAGGAGCCCGCCAATGCTCCCGGCCGCGCCGAGATGCCCGTAGAGGGGCGTGCCGGCGCGGACGCGGTATCTGGCTCCAACGAGTTCATCTCGTGGGGCGCGCGCAGCGACGTTGGTCTGGTGCGCGGGCACAACGAGGACTCCTTCCTGCTCAGAACGCCGCTCTTCGTCGTCTCGGACGGCATGGGCGGACATGCCGCCGGCGAGGTGGCAAGCTCCATCGCCGTTGAGACCATCGGGGAGCGCGCGCCGGGAACCGCCGACGACGTCCTTCTTGGCGCGGCAGTCGAGGCCGCAAACGCCAACGTCATCAAGGCCGCCGAGGAGGGCGTGGGCAAGCCCGGCATGGGCTGCACCGCCACCGCGGTCCTTATCGAGAAAAACCACATGGCCGTGGCGCACGTGGGCGACTCGCGCGCCTATGTGCTCCACCACGGCACGCTCGTGCGCATCACCCACGACCACTCCTACGTCGAGGAGCTGGTGGACGCCGGAGAGATCACGGCGGACGAGGCGCGCACGCACCCCTCCCGGTCGATCATAACCCGAGCCCTTGG
>CALUOB010000097.1 GCA_944322175.1 uncultured Coriobacteriaceae bacterium | reverse complement strand
ATGGTCGAGCTCATGAGCATCGGCCCGCGCCGGATTCTCGGCGTCGACCCGGTGAGCATCCAGGCGGGCTCCGTTGCGGACATCACCGTTTTCGATCCCCATATCACCTGGACCGTCGGCGCCGACGGTTACGAGTCCAAGGCTCGCAACTGCGGATTCGATGGTACTGAGGTCACCGGTCGCGCCACCGACGTCTTTGTCGGCGGCAAGCAGACGCTCTGCGACGGCGTCGTCCTGTAGTCCTGTAGCGAGCTCGGTCTGGGGCGAACTGTCCGCCGCAGACCGAGCGCATCCAAGAGAGGAGAGCCATGCCTACACCTTCTCCGGCTCGCGTGCATGAGTGCACGGTCGTGAAAAACGAGCCGATCGCGCAGGACATCTTTGCCCTGCGCATCGGTTCTCCCGAGCTCGCGCGCATGCTCGAGCCCGGTCAGTTCGTGGATATCGCCGTTCCCGGCAACGCCATGAGTCTTTTGCGCATCCCGCTGTCCTTCGCGGAGGCGGATGCTGAGGCCGGAACAATCGACATCTGGTATGCCGTCGTGGGGGACGGCACCGAGCGCCTTTCCCGTATGGAGCCCGGCGCCACCACCACGGTGCTCGGCCCCGGTGGTCACGGCTGGACCATCCCCGAGGGCTGCCGCCGCGCCCTGCTCGTTGCGGGCGGCATCGGCGTGCCCCCCATCCTCTGTCTTGCGCGCGAGCTCGCCCGCCGCAACATCCCCTATACGGTCTGCATCGGTGCCGCTTCGGCCGATCGCCTTGTGGGCGAGGCCGAGTTCGAGGCCGCCGGGTCGCCGGTCATCTCCATCGCGACCGATGACGGCTCTGCCGGATACCACGGTTTTTGCACCGCCGCTGCCGAGCAGGTGCTTGAGGTCGAGGGCGGAGAGTTCGATTACGTTGCCACCTGCGGTCCCGAGCCCATGATGGCAAAGGTCGCCGCTGCTGCAGAGCGCGCCGGCGTTACGTGCGAGGCATCCCTCGAGCGCATGATGAGCTGCGGCTTCGGTGCCTGTGCCACCTGCGCGGTCGAGACCAAAAGCGGTATGAAGGGCGCCTGCATGTGCGGCCCCGTCTTTGATGCTAAGGAGGTCGTCTGGTGAGCAGCGTGTCCATGGCCGTCGATTTCGCCGGCATACAGCTTAAGAACCCCATCAACACCGCTTCCGGCACCTTTGGGTTCGGTTGGCAGTTCCAGAACTTCTTCGACGTCTCCCGCCTCGGCGCCATCACCACCAAGGGATGCGCCGCCGAGCCGTGGCCGGGCAACCCCAAGCCCCGCATGACCGAGGTCCGCGGCGGCATGATGAACTCCGTCGGCCTCCAGAACCCCGGCGTGCGCGGTATGGTCGCCGAGTCTGGTGAGTTCCTCGCCGATCTCGCATCCAAGGGCACGGCCGTGATCTGCCAGGTGGCGGGTCATTCTACGGCCGAATACGTCGTCGCCCTCGAGCTCTTTGAGGAGCTCTGCCCCTGGGCTGCGGCGTTCGAGCTTAACGTGAGCTGCCCCAACATCGATCAGGGCGGTGCCGCCGCCGGCTCCACCCCCGAGGGTGCTGCCGAGGTCATGCGCGCCTGCCGCCCCATCACCAAGCGTCCGCTCCTCGTCAAGATGGCGCCCGTGCGCCTGCCCGAGATTGCCCGCGCGCTCGAGGCTGAGGGCGCCGACGGCCTCACGGTTATCAACTCCATCCCGGGTATGGCCATCGATGTCCACACGCGCCGCTCCAAGGTCTCCAAGCCCACGGGCGGCCTTTCCGGCCCGTTGCTCCATCCCATCGCCGTTCGCATGGTCTGGGAGGTTGCCCAGGCCGTCGACATCCCGATCTGCGGCGTCGGCGGCGTTACCTCCGGTGAGGACGCGGCCGAGTTCATCCTCGCTGGTGCAAGCGCCGTCTCCGTGGGTATGGCGAGCTTCCCCGAGCCCGATGCGGCCGTCCGCATCCTGGGCGAGCTCGAGGCCTGGGCTGAGTCTCAGGGCGTACGTGACATCAACGAGTTGATCGGAGCCTTCGAATGCTAGAAGCAGATGCCCGCGAGCGCATCATGGTCGCTCTCGACTGCGATCGTGAGCGCGCCTTGGAGCTCGGCGACCTTCTCTCGGGGCGTGCGCGCTGGGTCAAGATCGGCATGACGCTCTTCTATGCCGAGGGCCCTGCTATCGTGCGCGCGTTCAAGGAGCGCGGTTTCAAAGTCTTTCTCGACCTCAAGTTCCACGACATTCCGCACCAGGTGAAGGGCGCCGCCCGCTCTGCGGCCCTCACCGGTGCGGACCTGCTCACCGTCCACGGCCTCGGTGCGGGCGATATGCTTGCCGCCGCCTGCGAGGGTGCCCGTGAGGCGGCTGAGGCTACCGGCACAGAGCGTGCCCGGGTCATTGCCATCACGGTGCTCACGAGCATGAATGCCGAGGCGCTCGCCTCCATCGGCGTTACGGACGATATCGCCTCTGAGGCGCAGCGTCTGGCCACGCTTGCGCGCGAGCGCGGTGTGGACGGTGTGGTCTGCTCGCCCCAGGAGGCGCACGCCATGCGTGAACTTCTGGGTGAGGACGCGCTTGTGGTGACGCCGGGCGTTCGCCCCGCAGGAGCTGCGCTCGGAGACCAGAGCCGCGTTGCCACGCCCGCGTCCGCCATCGCCCAAGGAGCGTCTCATCTGGTCATCGGCAGGCCCATTACCGGCGCAAATGATCCTGCGGCCGCGTTTGAGGCCATCGTCTCGGAGCTTGTTGAGACGGCGTGACCCGGTGCGGAGGGCACTCTTGCCGCCCCCGGTACCAGCGCTTCTTACGCGCAGGTTCTATGGAGCAAGGGTGCCTAGCGGGCTAAATTCAGGCCTCTACGCTTGAACTTTGACCGCCGTTCGTCTAAGGTATGTATCCGGTCGTTGGTTGACGTGCGAAAACGTTACGTTCAACCTGCTAAACGGTTTTTTGTTCCACGATATTTTGGAGGTTCACATGGCGCTCCCTCAGCTCACCGATGAGCAGCGCAAGGCCGCTCTCGAGAAGGCAGCAGCCGCCCGTCACGCTCGTGCCGAGCTTCGTGAGAAGATCAAGAAGGGCGAGGTTTCCCTCGACTCCGTCCTCAACTCCGAGGATCCCATCGCTTCTCGCATGAAGGTTTCCACCCTCATCGAGTCGCTCCCCGGCTACGGCAAGGCCAAGGCTGCCAAGATCATGGACGAGCTGGGCATCTCCGCCACGCGTCGCGTCCAGGGCCTCGGCGTCCGTCAGCGCGAGCAGCTGCTCGAGGCTCTCACCAAGTAAGTGAGCCGTTTGACGTCTAAACTGTTCGTCATCTCGGGACCGTCAGGTGCGGGCAAGGGAACGCTTGTGGCACGTGTGCGTGCCGAGCTCCCGAGCTTGGGCCTGACGGTTTCGGCTACCACGCGTTCTCCGCGCGAGGGAGAGGTTGACGGGGTCAACTACTACTTCCTCAGCAAGGAGGAGTTCGAGCGCCGCGTCAACGCCGGCGAGTTTGTCGAGTGGGCGCACGTCCACGGCAACTGCTACGGCACGCTGGTGAGCGAGGTGCGCGGCAAGCTCGATTCTGGCTCGTCGCTTATTTTGGAGATTGACGTGCAGGGAGCTCTCCAGGTTAAGGAGCGGTTCCCCGATGCCGTCCTCATCTTCATCAAGCCCCCGTCGCTTGCGGTCTTGCGCGAGCGCCTCGTCGGCCGTGGAACCGAGTCGCCCGAGATGGTCGAGCTGCGCCTTTCCAACGCGGAGAGCGAACTTGCCTTGGCCGATCGCTATGACGAGGTCCTCGTCAACGACGATCTTGACCAAGCGGTTGCAGAGCTCTCCCGTATCATTCGTTCGTATGAGAGGAACTGAGGTCCCGTGTCTGTTGTCAACCCGCCTATCGATGAGCTGCTCGAGAAGACCGACAACAATCGCTTCCTTCTCGCCGCGCTCGCTTCCAAGCGCGCTAGCGACATCAACAGCATGCTCCGCGGCCAGCACAACCGCGTCCTCGCGGTGACCGACATCGACGACATCACCGTGGCGCTGTCCGGCGAGGACACGATCTCGATGGCGATGGAGGAGATCGTCGACGGCGATATCTCCTTCAACGAGGACCGCTACGAGGCCGCCCTCGGCCATAAGGTGGCTGACGCGTAAGCCCATGGCCAGTCGAGTCTGCTTGGTCCACTACCATGAGGTGGGCCTCAAGGGCAAGAACCGTGCCCACTTCGAGCGTATCCTCATGGATTCCATCAAGGCGGCCTGTGCCGCCTTTTCCATCTCCTGCGTCACGCGCATCTCCGGTCATATCCTGGTGACCTTCTCACGCGCGGAGGACGTGTCCTCCGCTTTTGAGGTCATTCGCAAGGTTCCCGGTGTGGCGCGCGTGTCCCTTGCGTATCACACCAACCGCGAGCCCGATGAGTACGGGCGCGCCGCCATTCGCGCCCTGAGTGAGGCGGGGGTTTTTGAGACCTTCAAGGTGAGCGCCAAGAGGTCGAACACCGATTACCCGCTTACCTCGATGGATCTTAACCGCCAGGTGGGCGAGGTTCTCTGCGAGGCCTTTCCCGACAAGAAAGTCAAGATGCGCGACCCCGATGTCACGGTGAACGTGCTCGTCGTGCAGGGCAGCGTCTACGTCTACGCTCGTTCCGAGCGCGGCGTGGGCGGTCTGCCCGTGGGCAGTGCCGGCAAGGTGGTCACCCTGCTCTCGTCGGGCATCGATTCGCCCGTCGCCACGTGGATGCTCGCTCGCCGCGGCGCGGTCTGCGTACCCGTGCACTTCTCCGGCCGTCCCCAGACGGCGGATACGAGCGAGTATCTCTGCCAAGACATCATCGCGGCCCTTGCGCCCGCTATCCAGATCGGCAGGCTCTACGTCGTGCCCTTCGGCGACTGCCAGCGCGAGATCTCGCTTGCCTGCCCGAGCGATCTGCGCGTCATCATGTACCGTCGCGTCATGTACGCCGTTGCCGAGCGCATCGCCAAGATCGAGGGGGCAAAGGCGATCGTCACCGGTGAGAGCCTGGGCCAGGTCGCTTCGCAGACGCTCGAGAACATCATGGCGGTCAACGAGGTGGTCGATATCCCGGTGTTCCGTCCGCTTATCGGCTCCGATAAGCAGGAGATCATCGCCAGTGCCGAGGCAATCGGCACCTATGACATCTCGTGCGAGACGGCGCCCGACGGCTGCACGCTGTTCATGCCCCGCAAGCCCGAGACGCACGCCAAGCTCGATGCCGTCCATGCTGCATGGGAGATGTT
>CALUOB010000096.1 GCA_944322175.1 uncultured Coriobacteriaceae bacterium | reverse complement strand
GTTATGACAGCCACCCCGATTCCGCGCACGCTCGCTTTGACGGTGTACGGCGACCTCGATACGAGCGTTATCCGCAAGCGCCCGGTCCCGGGCGCCGGCGTTGCGACCAAGGTGCTCACCGAGGCAAACCGTGACCTGGCATACGAGGCAGTGGGCAAGGCTCTCGAGGAGGGACGTCAGGCCTACGTCATCTGCCCGCTCGTGGCTCCCTCGGACGGCACCGAGGAGCTTGATGATGTGCCGGCGGCGCAGGCGGACGAGGGCGGCCGCGCTCCGGTGCGCCTGCATTCGGTGGAGGAGGAGCTCGCGCGCCTGTCGCGCGAGGTGTTCCCTCAGGCACGCGTGGAGGCGCTGCACGGCCGCATGCCGGCAGCCGAGAAGGAGCGCGTCGTCGATGCGTTCCGCGCAGGCGAGATCGACGTTCTCGTGTCTACCACGGTCGTGGAGGTGGGTGTCGACGTGCCCAACGCCACGGTCATGGTGATCGAGAACGGCGAGCGCTTCGGCCTGGCAACGCTCCATCAGCTGCGCGGGCGCGTGGGGCGTGGCGAACATGCGGGCAGTTGCTATATCATGACCTACGCGAAGCGCAGCGGTAAGACCTCGGCTGCCCACGAGCGGCTCGAAGCTCTCGAGAAGAGCTCGGAAGGGTTCGAGCTCGCCGAGATCGACCTGCGCCTGCGCCACGAGGGCGAGATTCTCGGCTTCAGGCAGCACGGCGGGGTGTCGCTTCGATTCGTGGATTTGGAAGACGACGCGCAGCTCATCGCGGTTGCCCGTGACGACGCGCGTGTCATGCTCAGGTATTCCCGCGATCTCAGCGCGCCGGCGCTTGCGCCCATGCGGCAGGAGATCGTGAGACGCTACGGCGATGTGTTCAAAGAGGTGAGCGGCGGATGAGGATCATCGGCGGACAATGGCGCGGGCGTACGATCGACGCGCTTCAGGGCAACGAGGTCACGCGGCCTACGACCGACCGCGTTCGCGAGGCCTGCGCCTCGGCTCTCGACGCGGCGCTGCCCGAGGGCATCGCCGGCGCGCGTGTGCTCGACGCCTTTGCCGGCTCCGGCGCCTTTGGACTCGAGCTTCTCTCGCGCGGGGCCGCGCACGCAACGTTCTTCGAGATCGACCGTCGCGCCTTCGCGCAGCTCAAGCGCAATATCGCCAAGCTCGGTCCCGCTGCTTCGGCGTATCGCGCCGTATGCGGCGACGTGTGCCTCTCGGCGCGCAGAGGGCGCGTTCCGGGCGCGCCCTTCAGCGTGGTGACGCTCGATCCGCCGTACGCGCTCGGCAACGGGCCGGTGCAGGCTCTGCTTGCGGACCTCGCGGGCCAGGGCATGCTCGCTCAGGATGCCGTCGTGCTCTACGAGCGTTCCGCATCGACCGACGTGCTCGAGGCGCACGGGTTCGCGCATCTGCGCACCCATCGCTACGGAAAGACCGCCGTCGACCTGCTTCGCTACGATCCCGAGGCGCTCTAGACCGAGCGCGAGCCTGTCTTTATGTTGCTGCACGCGCAGCCGATGCGATACGGAGGGTTTTATGCCCGATACTATTCAGCACGTGCTCGTTCCCGGCACGTTCGACCCCATCACGTACGGCCATATCGACGTCGTCAAGCGCGCGCGGCGCATATGCCCGCTGGTGACCGTTGCCGTGGCAGAGTCCCTCGGCAAGAACGGCGTGGGAACGGCCTTCTCTCTCGACGAGCGCGTGGCGCTTGCCCGCGAGGCTCTCGGCGAGATCCCCGGGGTCGAGGTGCGTCCTTTCCGCGGGCTGCTCGTTGACTTTGCCCGCGAGATGGGCGCCGACGCCGTGGTCAAGGGTCTGCGTGCCATGACCGACTTTGAGTACGAGCTGCAGCAGGCAGACCTCAACTACCGGCTTGACAACCACCTCGAGTCGATCTTCGTCATGAGCGCGCCGCAGTACGGCTACATCTCCTCCTCGGTGGTCCGTCAGATCGCCTCGTTCGGGGGCGACGTCTCGCAGCTCGTGACCGACAACGTTGCCGAGGCTCTCCGACGCCGCTACGCCGTGTAGCCCCAGGGGCTGTTCGCGTCAACAGAAGTGCCACAAGAGATTGCGTTTTGTGTTTCCACTCGCCACCATGTGGTAGTATGTGGAGCATAACTGGAATATTCATGAAAGGAGCCCGTATGCCAGGGGAGAGGAATCCCGGCGAGCGCATCGAGAGCTTGGTCGACGAGCTCGAGGCGCTCATTGAGGAAGCTAAGCCGCCGTTTGGCTCGAACGGGCAGCGCAAGGTCATTGAGACCGAGGTGTTCTACAACATCCTCGACGAGATCAAGATGAGCTACCCCGAGGAGTGGCAGAAGTCGCGGCGCATTCTCAAGGAGCGCGACGAGCTTCTCGCTTCCGCCTCTGCCCAGGCCGACTCCATCATCGCCGATGCTCAGCAGCAGGCTATGGTCATCGCCGGCGACCAGGAGATCGTCCGCCTGGCCCAGCAGCAGGCAGACGAGATCCGCGACCAGGCCCAGCAGTACGAGCGCGACACGCGCTACGCTGCCGAGGACTACGCCGACCAGGTCTTCACGCATCTCGAGGAGAACCTCAAGAGCCTGACTTCCACGGTCACGCGCTGCCGCCAGATGCTCAACCAGAACGCAGACACCGGTTCGAACGACATTGCTTGGTAGCCTGATCATATGCAGGAAATAAAGCCGATCATCATCGACTGCTCAGAGCGCCTCGAGCAGGCAGGTGACACGTTTACCCAAAACGGTCACGTGCCGCTCGAGCACTATGTTGTTGGCGGTCAGGAGTATCGTCTCGACGACGGGTTTGACTACGACGTGGCGCTTACGCATACCGGCGACGGCATCCTGGTCACGGGTATCGTGCGGGCGCGCGCCGAAGGCAAGTGCGACCGCTGCCTCGACCCGGCGTCCTTTGACATTGCGGGCGAGGTGGAGGAGTACTTCCTCTTTGAGGAGCCCGACGACGAGGAGGCGCGCGAGGAGGGCTTCGAGCTTGTCGGCGAGAACCTTACGGTAGACCTCGCCGGCCCTCTGGGGGACGCCGTGGTGATGGAGACGCCGTTCGTGCTCCTGTGCAAGCCCGATTGCGCCGGCCTGTGCCCCGTGTGCGGCTGCAACCTCAACCGCGAGTCCTGCGACTGCGCCAAGAAGGCCGAGGAGGCCTATATTCAGAGCGACGAGAACCCCTTCGCCGCACTCAAGAACCTCAAGCTCGACGACTAGCACGCGCCTCAGAAGCCCGCAGTTTTGGCTGCTTTGTGGGTTATCTGTGGTGTTGGCATCTGCGGATTCGTTGTGCTAATATCTCTGCTTGCGCGTGTTCGCGCATCGTATATGTATATGAGAGCGACACGCTCGTCAAAGTTAAGGAAGGTCATCATGGCAGTACCCAAGTACAAAAAAGGCCGCGCCGCTACCCATCACCGTCGTTCCGCGAACATGAAGATGAGCGCTCCTGCGCGTTCCATCTGCCCGCAGTGCGGCGCTGTGAAGCTTCCGCACCGTGTGTGCCCCAACTGCGGCTTCTACAAGGACCGCGAGGTCATCGTCACCGAGTAACCCTCAGGTGGCAACGCAGAGCATGATGCAAGGCCGGCTCCCTTTGAGCCGGCCTTTTCTATAACGAGCGGGGTGCAGAGAGGAGCATCGCTGCTCGCGGAAGGAGGGCTTCATATGGAGAAGGTAACCGTTTGCGTAGACGTCATGGGCGGCGACGAGAAGCCGGAGGTCGTTCTCGGCGGCATCGCCGAGGCGCTCAAGGCAGACCCCGACCTCACGGTGCTTGCTTGCGGACCCGCCGAGATCGTCGACCCGTTCTGCGCCCAGCACGCCGGTCGCGCCGAGGCGCTGCACGCTCCCGATGTCATCACCATGGAGGACGATCCCATCAAGGCGGTCATGCGCAAGCGCAAGTCGTCGATCGTCGTCGGATGCCGTGCGGTGCGCAAGGGCAACGCCCAGGGCTTCTTCTCTGCCGGCTCTACCGGTGCTTGCACCGCCGCTGCCGCTGCCTTCGTGCAGCCGTTCAAGTACCGCGACGGTTCCGAGGTCCGCTCGGTACGCCCCTGCCTCACGAGCGCGCTGCCCAACATGGCCGGCGGCGTGACGGTGCTTGCCGACATGGGCGCGAACCCCGACGTTGACCCTCGCGACATGATGCACTTCGCCCTCATGGCATCCGCGTACGCGCGCATCGTCTGCGGCATCGAGAACCCCCGCGTGGGCCTGCTCTCCAACGGCACCGAGGACGAGAAGGGCTCCAAGCTCACCAAGGCCTGCTTCCCGCTCTTCAAGGAGAAGGTCCCCGGGTTCGTGGGCAACCGCGAGGGCACCGACCTGCTCTCGGGTTCCACCGACGTCATGGTCGCCGACGGTTTTGCGGGCAACGTGGCCCTCAAGTCGGTCGAGATCACGGTGAAGTTCCTGCTCAAGGAGCTGAAGAGCGCGCTGTACTCGTCGCCCCGCGCCAAGGTGGGCGCGCTGCTTGCCAAGCCCGCGCTCTCTTCGATCAAGGACAAGATCTCCGGCGACGCCATCGGCGGTGCCATGCTCGTCGGTCTCAAGGGCGTCGTCCTCATCGGCCACGGCGCCACCTCGGTCGAGGCGGTCAAGAACGGCACGCTCGCCACGGCGCGCGCGGTGCGCGGCAAGCTCGTGGAGACCATCGCCGGCTCTATCGACGGTTTGGTGGCATAGCGCCTGCTGTCCTTGAGCGCCGGTAGGCGAGCGGGTACAATTTTATCTGTATGCGCTGAGCGCATTTGAAGTGAAAAAGCGCCCGCTCGCACGGCTTTGCGCCGGCGGGCGGGCATGATGAGTTTCGAGGCTTTACGTGTCCCACCATAAAGCGGCCAAAGTTCGCGCCATTCAAGAGATCTGCGGGTATACGTTCGAGAACCGCGAGCTGATCGAGTCGGCGATCACGCATCCTTCCGCAGCAGAGGGCCTGCCCGTCTCCGCGTCGTACGAGCGACTCGAGTTTCTCGGCGACTCGGTCTTGGGCGCTATCGTTGCGGAGTCGCTCTTCAAGAGCTACCCGCAGTTCGACGAGGGCAAGCTCACCCGTCTCAAGATCTCGCTGGTGTCGGGCGAGACCCTCTCCGAGGTCGGTGCCGAGATCGGGCTTGCCGACTGCATCGTCTTCGGCGCGTCTGAGGAGGGCACCGGAGCACGCGGCCTGCACTCTGCGCTCGAGAACGTCTACGAGGCGCTCGTGGGAGCTCTCTACCTCGACGGCGGCCGCGCCGTTGCCGAAGAC
>CALUOB010000095.1 GCA_944322175.1 uncultured Coriobacteriaceae bacterium | reverse complement strand
ATGAAGGAGCGCGCCGAGCAGCGCGAGCAGGAGCTCAACAAGCTTCGCGAGGAGAACCGCCGCCTGGAGGAAGAGGTCCATGAGCTGCGCATGCAGAAGCGCATCACGGCCCTTGCCCCCTACGACGGCACCAACGCCGAGAGCGTCCTCAAGGGCCTTTTGGGCGGCAAGTAACGCTCTTATCGCACGCCTTTACAAGTCTTAAACACCGCGGGAGCCGCTTGCCCCAGGGCAGGCGGCTGCCGCGTGTATTGAGGCGGAGAAGAGCCGATCTATCGTAATGTCGAA
This sequence comes from uncultured Coriobacteriaceae bacterium, assembly GCA_944322175.1. GTDB lineage: Bacteria > Actinomycetota > Coriobacteriia > Coriobacteriales > Coriobacteriaceae > CALUOB01. The sequence continues at coordinate 5,195 of CALUOB010000095.1, read as the reverse complement.
TCGGCTGGCATTACGATGGATAGTGCCTGTATGTACGATGCAGTATATTTGTATGTACAGCGCCTCTAGGAGGAGCTATGGCGACCTCGACACTTACTATCAGAATCGACGAGGATCTCAAGCGTGGCGCTTCTGAAGTGGCCGACTACTACGGGCTCGATCTTTCGTCGGTAACGCGCGCATTCTACAAGCAGATGGTCAACACGCGCCGTATTACACTTACCTTTGCCCCTGAAGAGCCCAACGATGAGAGCCTGGCAGCAATGGCAAAGGGCAACGCGTTCCTCTCCACCGGAAGACCCGGGCGTTTTGAGAATGGCCACGACCTTCTCAAAGCGGCGATGTCATAATGCCCCAGCTTTCTGCCGACTTCTCTTCGGCATTTCGGCGTGACCTCAAGAGGAAAGCTCGTCGAAGAAGATGGGATTTGTCCGAACTCGAGAAGGTCATCGACCTTGTTTTGGAGAACACTCCGGAAACACAAGATTGCTGCGCCAGCGTCATAACATGCTTGCCCTTAGCGGAAGCTGGAAAGGGCGCAACGAGTGCCATGTGGCAAACGCGGGCGATTGACTCGTCATTTGGTTATCTAGCGACAAAGTTGCTTTCTTTGAACGAACCGGCTCTCATGACGAGCTGTTTCGATAGAAGGTCGTTCCTGGCCTAGCACGCTTTAAGAATCACCGCCGTCACGAGAAATAGCAAAAATAGCAAGAATAGCAACTATAGCAACTATAGAAAAAGCGCCCGCCTCCTTCTATGGGAGACGGGCGCTTGCTGTTGGTGATTTAGTTTCGGCAGTCCCTGCTTACAGTTCGGTCCCGTTGGTCTTGATGACGTTCTGGTACCAGTAGAAGCTGTCTTTGGGGATGCGCGCGAGCGACCGAATGTCCTGCTCGTCGCGGTCGATGTACACGAAGCCGTAGCGCTTGCTGTGGCCCCTGCGTGCTTGCCGGGTCCAAAAGGCCTTAGGCGGTTGAGGGGTCATCCAGTCTCACGACATCGGTGAGTCGCCAAGATCCGGCGCCGTGGCCATCGGGCGCCTCGTGGGCGCGCGTTTCGTCGAACGCGTACACGCAGGTGGTGCAGTTGCCCCAGCCGGCGTTAAGGATGGACATGGGGTCGGTCACGGCGCGCAGGAAGTTGAAGTTTGCCCCGCCGTGGCCCACGGCAAGTACGTTCTCATGGTCCGGGCGCAGCATGAGAGTGGTGAGCGTAGCAACCATGCGTTCGAGCGTGGTGTCAGATGACTCGCCGCCAAACTGCAGGTAGAAGGTGCGGCACTTCTCGGGGTCGTTCTCGGCGAGAAAGTCCTGCTGCGCCTCGAGATCGCCGTAGCTCATCTCGCGCAGGCCCTTGAGGCGCTCGTAGGCGAGAGGTGCCGGCTTGCCCAGCGGGCCGGAGCAGAGATAGGCGCCGAGGTCTGCGCCTGAGTCGCTTGGGGCAACTGCCGGCGCTTTGGCTGCGTCCTTGTCGAATAGCTCGGCGAGCGCGATCTCGAGGGTGTCGGCGGCGCGCTCTGCGGTCGAGCAGTACGCGTGGTCAACCCGCACGCCCCGATCGCGCAGTTTGGCGCCCATGGCGCGTGCTTGCTCGATGCCACGCTCGGTGAGCGGCGAGTCACACCAGCCCTGAATGCGGTGCTGCGCGTTGAACTGCGTTTCTCCGTGGCGCATAAGGTAAAGGGTCTTCATGCAAGGTCATCTCCTGGGGGCTCCGCGCCCGTGCACACGGCGCCATGGTGGCTGGGGAGTGGGGGGGCGGAGGGGTTAGAGAGCAACCGCCTCGCCCGGCGCCGGTGCGAGCACACGCTCGGGGTTCGTTACGTGGGCGGCGAGCGCGCGCGGGTCGCCGTTGAAGGTCGACCAGTCCGGGGCGTCGACCGTTCCCCAGTGGATGCAGAGCAGACGTGCGTTGGGGTACGTGTTTGCCAGCTTTACCGCCCCGTCAAAGGTGATATGCCACTCGTTGTCGGAGAAGTCGAGCAAAATGAGGTCGGGCTTGGGCATCTCGAGGTGCTCGGGCAGGAGCTTGGAATCGCCGGGCAGCCAGATGGAGCCGTCGGGCGTGTCCATCCAGTAACCGCAGTAATCCTCTCGTTCCCACGTGCGGTACGCCCACTTTTTGGAGTCGTTCTGCCAGTTGTGCCAGGCAGGGGTGAGCCGGCAGGTTACGTTGCCCACGGTGAAGGTCTCGTTGATGTCGTGCCCGATGCCCGACAGCCCCTCATCGCACGCGACTGTTGCTACGTAGCGCGGCGCGTGGTAGGCCGGGCATACGCCCGAGATGTCGTGGCAGGTGGGGCGGCTAAAGTGGTCGTTATCGATATGGGTGAGAAGCACGGCGTCGAGGGCGGGCACGTCTGCCGGGGAGACGGGCGCCTCAAAGACCACGGGCATGTCGAACCCTTCGAGTACGGGGTCGATCATGAGGCAGGTGCCGCGCGCGTTGATGAGAAGGCCTGCGCCGCCGAGCCAGGTAACGGAGGTCTTGTCTTGCGGGGCGAAGGCGCTGCGGCCGACGGGCGTGATGCTGCGAGGCACAGCCTGCCCGCGGCTGTTGGTGACGACGGTTGAGTTGGGATCGGTGGCGGCGGTGCGGTCGGTCATGGCTCGTCCTTTCGGTAGGGGGCTGGGTGCGAGAACCGCGGCGGTTCTCGCTTGACGGGCGACGTTGGTTATCGGAACGGGGAGGCCGCGCCTCTCCGCGGGCAGGGGGGTTAGCTCGCGTAGTGGGCGAGGCACATGCTGATGAAGTCGCGCATCTCGGTGCGGAAGTCGGTGGTGCGACGCGCGATGCCGGCCAGCTCGACCGCCTGTTCGACCAGCTGGTTTTCTTGGCACCAGCCGTTGATGCCGAGCGCGTGGTAGTACACGGCGTTGAGCAGCTGCGACGCGTGTGCCGGGTCGCAGCCGAGGTTCTCGGCAAAGCGCGCTGTGAGCCGGTCCTGCTCGTCGTAGTAGTTCTTTTTGTACACGGCAAGGCGCTCGACCGTGCAGTTGGTTTCGATGATGGTAAAGAGCAGGTCGCAGTAGGTGAGATAGGTGCGGTGGCTTGCGAGCTGCTCGACCCAGACCTCGGTGAGCACGGCATGCGAGTACGTGCTGCCAACGGGGTAGGCGGCGAGCAGGTCGCGCGTGTAAGCGGAGCGCTTGTCAGCGCAGAGTTCGAGGAAGATGTCTTCTTTGGTCGTGACGTACTTATAGAGCGCGGCGCGTGACCAGCCGAGCCTCTCGGCAATGGCGGCCAGCGTGATCTCGTGGTAGGAGCGCTCGGCAAACAGCTCGTCGGTGGCTTGCTTGATCTCGGCCATGCGCTGCTCTTTGTGCTCGTCGCTCCGTGCGCGGATGAATTCTGCCATTGCCCTGCCCTTCTTGTTTGCTGGTGCATATAGTAGCGGGTAAAAGCTAAAAAGGCAAATAAGAAAACTAGCGTAATTAAACCGTTTACAAGTAACGAACCGTAGCGTATAGTGAAGCCAAAGAGAGGCGAGGAGAGTGAGGGCTTATGAAAACGCACGATGAGGTGCAGGGAGCGTGCGCGATGACCGAGCACGAGAAGCTTCTGGCCGGGCTCGAATACGACTACACCGATCCGGAGATCCAGGGAATGCTTGCGCGCACGCGCGAGCTTCTTGGCGCCTATAACGCCGAGAAGGCGCCGGCGCGCCGAGGCGAGATCCTGCGCGAGATGCTCGGCGCATGCGGCGAGAACGTTACCGTGCAGTCGCCTGCGAGCATTCTGTACGGCAAGCACACGCGCCTCGGCAGCGATGTCTTTATCAACGGCAGCTGCACCATACAGGACAGCGCGCTCGTGACGATCGGTGACCGCGTGGTTATCGCGCCGGATGTCAAGCTGTTTTGCGGCAACCACAGCGTAGACGCCCACGAGCGCTGGAAGCGCGGGGAGGACGGCACGCTCAAGCTCGTGACCACCACTAAGCCCATCACCATTGGCAGCGACGTGTGGATCGGCGGCGGGGTTATCGTGGTGCCGGGAGTCACTATCGGCAGCAACGTCGTGGTGGGTGCAGGCGCGGTCGTTACGCGCGACGTACCGAGCAACTGCGTGGTCGCCGGCGTGCCGGCGCGGGTGATTCGCGAGCTTGAGCCGTTGGAAGAGGCGTAGCGGGCTGCCGTTTGCGCGGAACCGCTGGCGAGGCAATTCGCAGGGAAGGAGAACGCCATGGCAATCACGGTGAATCTGTATTACACGGGCAAGGACGGTGCGGCGCGCAAGTTTGCCGAGGAGATGGAGGCGAGCGGCACGGCGGACGCTGTTCGCGCAGAGGCGGGCAATGTGCGCTACCGCTACTTCCAACCGCTCGACGACCCCGAGACCGTGCTGCTCATCGACGCTTGGGAGAACCAGGAGGCTATCGATGTGCACCACGGCTCGCCCATGATGGCAAAGATCGCTGAGCTGCGCGACAAGTATGACCTGCACATGACGGTTGAGCGCTACGTGACCGACGATGCAGGTTTGCCCGCCCGCGACCGGGATTTTATACGCTCGTAGGCTGAGTTGAGCGGGCGAGGACGCAAGGGCGCCGCCCGGCACCGTAGGCGTGCCGGGCGGCGCCTGCCGTATATCGGGCTTGAGCGCGCTGGGTCGCCGAGTTCCTACGCTTGAACGGTCCCGTGAGCGTGGCCGTACCCATCGACAAGCTGAGCATCCTCGTGGCAGCTGCGTTTTCGTGGCATCGAGCTCGCGCGCTCTGACATGGAGCAGCGTGTGCTCGCGCCGACCTATCGCGAGCTCTCCGAGCAGGACGTTCAGTTTCTTGAGGCGATGCTGCCCGATTGCGGGGGCGTGAGCTTCATTTCAGATGTCGCGGAGCGCATGGGTGTGAGCAGCAACTATGCGTCCAAGTATCGTGCTCGCCTCATTGAACAGGGCGTTATTGGAGAGCGCGGTCGCGGTCGGATTGGCTATGACATGCCGTTCTTCAGGGAGTACGTAGACAAGATGCGCTCAGCGTAGGCGAGAAGAGCCTCGCGGGTCGTCCCTACGCCCAACCGCGTGTCCGGAGCTCGGTGACCAGCGGATCGAGGTAGCGGCGCTCGCAGCCGTCGTAGCCCGCGCGCATCTGGGCGAGGGCCGTGGCCGAGCGCTGGTCCCCCTTGCGCGCCTCGCCCTCGAGCATCTTGAAGTAGATGCGCATCATGACCTTGTCAACCGCGCCGAGCCGC
>CALUOB010000094.1 GCA_944322175.1 uncultured Coriobacteriaceae bacterium | reverse complement strand
TGGTCCATCTTGCCGAGCGCGTCGGCGAGCGCCTCGATGGAGCCCTGGACGTCGGCCTTGACGACGAGGTTGAGCTCCTTGAGCTCGTTCTCGCTCATCTCGGAGAAGAGCGTCTCGAGCGTCACGTGCTTGACCTTGTTCTGCTCCTCGATGCGGGCCTTGAGGGCGCGCTCGTCGGCGAGCTTCTTGGCGTCGCGCTCGTCCTCGAAGACGCGGAACTCGTCGCCGGCGGAGGGCACGGAGGCAAGGCCGAGGACCTCGACGGCGTCGGAGGGACCAGCAGCCTTGGCGTGCTCGCCGTGCTGGTCGAGCATGGCGCGGACGCGGCCGTAGCTCATGCCCGCAACGAGCGAGTCGCCCACGTGCAGGGTGCCGCGGTTGACGAGCACCGTGGCAACCGGGCCGCGGCCGCGGTCGAGCTTTGCCTCGAGGATGTAACCGGAGGCGAAGGTGTTGGGGTTGGCCTTGAGCTCGAGCACGTCGGCCTGGAGCAGGATGGTCTCGAGCAGGTCGTCGATGCCGATGCGCTTCTTGGCCGACACGTTGACGAACATGTTCTCGCCGCCCCACTCCTCGGGGATGACACCGTACTCGGTGAGCTCCTGGCGCACGCGGTCGGGGTTGGCGTCGGGCTTGTCGATCTTGTTGACCGCGACGATGATCGGCACGCCGGCGGCCTTGGAGTGGTTGATGGCCTCGACGGTCTGCGGCATGACGCCGTCGTCGGCGGCCACGACGAGCACGACGACGTCGGTCACCTTCGCGCCGCGGGCGCGCATGGCGGTGAACGCCTCGTGGCCCGGAGTGTCGACGAAGGTGATCTGACGGCCGTTGATCTCGACCTGAGAGGCGCCGATGTGCTGGGTGATGCCGCCCGCCTCGCGCTCGATGACGTGCGTGTGACGGATGGCGTCGAGCAGGCTCGTCTTGCCGTGATCGACGTGGCCCATGACGGTAACCACCGGCGGGCGCGGCTCGAGGTCGGCCGGGTCGTCGTAGAACGTGAAGGAGTTCTCCTCCTCCGGGGTGATGATCTTGATGGAGCGGCCGAGGTCGTCGGCGACGAGCTCCACGAGGTCGTTGGTCATCGACTGCGTCATGGTGAGCGGCGTGCCCAACAGGAACAGGCGCTTGATGATGTCGTTGGCGGAGACGTCGAGGGCCTCGGCGAGCTCCTGAACCGTCACGCCCTCGGAGACGCGCACGGTGTCGAACTCCTCCGGGGAGAGGCCGTGTGCCATGGCCTCCTCGACCGCCTTCTCGTGCTGAGCCTTGGCGGCCTCGCGCTCGCGCTTCTCCTTGCGCTTCTTGCGACGACCGGTGGACTCGCGGTTGGCCTCCTCGATGGAGGCGCGGGCCTCCTGGAGCACCTTCTCGCGGTTGTACTCCTCCGCCTCGCGGGCCATGCGGGCGTAGCGGTCCTCGCCGGCGTGCTCCTCATGGGCGCCGCGGCGCTTCTTGCCCTTGCCAGCGCGCTCGGGAGCGGGAGCGGGCATGGGAGCTGCCTCGGCCTCGGGGGCGCGGCGGCCGCCACGGGCAGCCTTGCCGCGCGGGCGCTCGGCGCGCTCGGTGCGCTCGGTGCGGGCAGCGCGCTTCTTCTCGGCCTCGGCGGCCTTCTCGGCGGCGGCCTTCTCCTTCTTCTCCTTCAGCACGACCTCCTGCTCGGCGATCTGCGCGAGCAGGGAGCTGAAGCGCGGGCTCACCGAAGAGGGAGCCTTCTTCTTGTTCTTCTCGGCCTCCTCGGCGGCAGCCTTCTCGGCGGCCTCGCGCTCCTTGCGGCGGCGCTCCTCCTCGGCTTTGCGCGCGGCCTCCTCGGCGGCGCGGGCGGCCTCGGAGAGACGGCGCTCCTCGGCGCGGCGAGCCTCGACCTCCAGGCGCTCCTTCTCGGCGGCCTCGGCGGCGGCGGCCTGCTCGGCGGCGGCAGCCTCCTCCTCGGCCTTGCGCTGGGCCTCGATCTCGGCGGCGCGCGCCTCCATGATGGGGGCGAGCTTCTTCTTGATCATCGAGACATAGGCGTCCTCGAGCGTGGACGATGCCGACTTGGCGGGAATCTTCATCTCGCGGATGTGCCCGAGCATCTCTTTGGACGTCATGCCGAATTCCTTGGCAAGGTCATGTACGCGGACTTTTGCCATGTGGTCTATCACCTACCTATCCGCGTGCCGCACGTCTCGCGGCACCGCGTAAAACCTAACGGACAATCGCTCACTTCCCGGCTCCGCACCGAGAAGCGGTCCGTTAGATGAGGTCCTCCGCTTCGTCGATGAGGTCGTTGCCGGAGCCCATGAGATCGGGCTCGACGAGCGCCATGGTCTCGTGCACGCCGCAGTAACGCGAACCGGGACGGGCCTGGTTGCGGCAGCGCACGCCCGAGGGGCTCACGTACTCGCAGCGGCCGGGCTCGTCGTCGATGAGGTTCTCGACGGGAGCGGCTGCCACGGGCACGTTCTTCAGGATGTCGGCAGCGAGCGTCTCGTTCTTGATGTCGATGTGCCAGCCGGTCAGGCGCGCGGCGAGGCGGGCGTTCTGACCCTCCTTGCCGATGGCGAGCGAGAGCTGGTCGTCGGGCACGATGACGCCGGCGTAGTTCTTCTCCTCGTCGATAAGGACGCGGGTGACCTTGGCAGGCGACAGCGCGTTGCCCACGTAGACGGCCGGGTCAGCGTCCCACAGGATGACGTCGACGCGCTCGCCGCGCAGCTCGCCCACGACAGTGCGCACGCGGCTGCCCTTGGGGCCGACGCAGGCGCCCACCGGATCGAGACGGTCGTCGAGCGAGTGAACGGCCACCTTGGAGCGCTGGCCGGGCTCGCGGGCGATGGACTTGATCTCGACGGAGCCCTCGTAGATCTCGGGGACCTCGAGCTCGAAGAGGCGGCGGAGAAGCGCCGGGTGCGTGCGGGAGACCACGATCGGCGGGCGGGAGTGCTCGCCGCGCACGGGCGGCATCGTGGAGTTGGGGTCGCGCACGTCGATGATCACGGCCTTGATGCGCTGGTTGTGCATGTAGCGCTCGCCCACCGGGCGCTCGTTGCGCTCGTTCTCGTTGCGGCGCACGTCGAAGTGCGGCAGCTCGGCCTCGACGCCCTCGCGGATCTTGATGATCGTGAAGTCGGGCGTGGTCTGGAGCACGGTACCGGTGATGATGTCGCCGATGCGGCTCGAGAACTCCTCGTAGATCTGCTGGCGCGCGGCGTTGCGCACGATGGCGTTGATCTCGGCCTTAGCGTGCTGGGCGGCGATGCGGCTCGTGTCGTGCGGGGTGACGTCGGTTTCGGTGAACTCGGTGTACTCGCCGGTCTCCTCGTCGAAGCTCTCCTCCACCGGAACGAGCTTGTAGACGTAGATCTTGCCCGTGGCGCGGTCGATGGTGACCTTGGCGCCGTAGTCGAGGTGCAGGATCTCGGCGTAGCTCTTAGCCAGCGACTGCTCCAGGCGGTCGATCAGGTACAGCTGGTCGATGTGCTTCTCCTGGCAGAGCGCCATCAGAGCTTCCATCATCTCGGATGCCATGGTTACTCCCCTTTCTGTGCGCTCTTGAAGCTAAGAGCGGGTTTGAGCGTTGCTTTTTTGAGGTCGTCGAGGGCAAAGGTGAGCTCCTCGCCGTCCATGCCGAGCACCACGGCATCGTCTTCGGTGCGCGCGATGGTGCCGGTGAATTTCTTGCGGCCCTCGGTGGCGAGCGTCACGACCTCGCACTCCTCGCCGACGAAGCGGGCGAAGTCGGCGATGCGGCGCAGAGGACGGAAGACGCCGGCCGAGGATACCTCGAGGATGTAGGAGCTGGAGATGGGATCGAGCTCGTCGAGCACGTCGGAGATCCATCCGCTCTCGGCCGCAACCTCGTCGAGGTTGACCGACTCGCCGTCTGCCTTCTCGATGCGCACGCGCACGCACGGCGCCTTGGTGGCGCCTACCACCTCTACGTCGACGATGTCGATGCCGTGCTCCGGCGCGAGCTTCTCGAGCTCGTCGAGAACGAGCTGCTCGGTCTTGGTCTTGACCACCTGCTCCACCTCCTCATACAGGAAGGGAGCGGGGCGCTGGGCCCCACTCCCTCGTTTGAGCTGCTTAATTACCGTTCGAATATAGCACAACCGCGCTTGAGCTGCGAATTTGCGCCGCGCGAGCGCTCGGGATGCTCTCAGCGCGTCACAGATTCTCCACGTACGGGCGCTTACTCGTCCAGGTAGGCGGACGGAGCGGGCTCGACGCCGCGGCTCCACTCGATGGCGTTGACGATGAAGAACACCACGACCGAGATGAAGCAGCCGAACACGACGGGCAGGATGCCGAACAGGAAGTCGCCGCCCGACAGAACCTGCCAGAAGATGAAGCCGATGGTGCCGCCCACGAGCGAGATGATGCCGGAGTTCTTGGTGGCGTTCTTGACCACGAGGCCAAGGCCGTAGGCCGCGAACGGTCCGGCGCAACGGATGCCGAAGGCGAACGTGTTCATCGTGACGATGGGCACGCCGAACATCGAGATGCCGATGGCGATGATGGCGAACACGACGTTGCAGGCGCGGGTGTAGAACACCTTCTGCTTGTCGGTGAGCTCACGGCCGCCGAACTTGAGGTACAGGTCGTTCATGATAATGGTTGACATGCACAGCAGGTTGGAGTCGGCCGACGACATGGTGGCGCAGATAATGGCCGCGCAGACGATGCCAGCCACGAAGCCGGGGGCATGCGTCGTGGTGACCTCGAGCATGGCGTTGGCGCCGGCGTTGGGCAGGTCGGGCATGGTGGCGGCGGCGCAGAGACCGAGGATCGTCGGGAAGAAGGCCATGGCGGCCATCAGGACGGCGGACAGCCAAGCGGCGCGCGTGGCGGTCTTCTCGTCCTTGGCGGACTCGAAGCGCGAGACCATCTCGGGGCCTGCGAGGAACGTGCAGAAGTAGTTGAATATGTAACCGATGATGGTGACGACGCCGATGGTGGTGAAGTCAAGCTGCGCCGGAGGCAGCGCTGCCGACACGGCCTCCCAGCCGCCGCAGCCGTCGATGACGAAGGGCGTGGCAATGCCAAGGCCCACGAGAATGACGCAGAACTGGATGAGGTCGGCCACCTGGTCGGCAACCATGCCGCCGAAGGTCGTGTAGAAGATGACCACGAAGCCGGCCGCGACGAGCGCGACGTTGGTGGGGATGCCGAGGAGCGTGGAGACGACGCTGCCGGCGGCGGCGATCTGCGAGGAGGTCAGGCAGAACAGCGACAGGACCGAAAGGACCGCCGTGATGGAGCTGGAGGCGTTGCCGAAGCGACGGCCGACGACCTCGGGGATCGTAACGGCCATGGTCTTGCGGATCTTGGGCGCGAAGTACGCCAGCGGAATCATGGCGATGGACGCCGCGAGCACGTACCAGACCGCGCTGATGCCCCATTCGCCGTAGGCGCGCTGGGCAAGACCGGTGGTGGAACCGCCGCCGATGTTGTTGGCCGAGAGCGAGAACGCAACGAAGAACAGGCCCATGCGGCGGCCTGCCACCATGTAGTCCTCGCTGTTCTTGATGTTGAGCTTGCCGACGATGAAGCCGATCGACAACATCACGACGAGGTAGACGCCGACGATCACAAGCGCTTGCGTTTGAAGCTGCAT
>CALUOB010000093.1 GCA_944322175.1 uncultured Coriobacteriaceae bacterium | reverse complement strand
GCTCGTGCGCGGTCTGCCAGGGCTTCGGCCTTGCACGCCTGCCGGCGTGATGCGCATGCTCGAGGAGTACGGCATTGACCCGGCGGGCAAGAACGCCGTGGTCGTCGGGCGCTCGTCGATCGTGGGCAAGCCCATGTCGCTCATGCTGCTCGCAGCCAACGCAACGGTGACGGTCGCCCATTCGGGTACCGCAGACGTAGCCGCTGCGTGCCGCGCCGCCGATATCCTCGTCGTGGCAACCGGCCGCGCCAAAATGGTTACGGCCGACTGGGTCAAGCAGGGCGCGGTGGTGATCGACGTTGGCATGGACCGCGATGAGGCGGGCAAGCTGTGCGGCGACGTAGATTACGCCCAGGTCGAGAAAATCGCCGGCGCCATCACGCCGGTTCCCGGAGGCGTTGGGCCCATGACGCGCGCCATGCTCATGGAGAACGTGGTCGCCGCCGCGCGCGCCATCAAGCTGGGGCGCTGAGCTGAGCTTTCAGGGTGTTTTAAGGCTCCTTTCGCAGTCAGTTGGGATACATAACTTTTTCCGCACACAATTGCTGTTTGTGGCGAGAAATCGGCTATTCTCGGTTGGCTGCCCACCATTATGGAGTATGATAGCGAGCAGCGGTTTTCCGCTATGTTTGAGCGCTTCGGCGCAACGGTTTGCCTGATCATGCAGGCAAGAAAGAAAGGCACGTCATGGCACAGGGTACGGTTAAGTGGTTCAATCCCGACAAGGGCTACGGCTTCATCTCTCGTGAGGACGGCGACGACCTGTTCGTCCATTTCTCCGAGATCCAGATGGACGGCTACAAGACGCTCGACGAGGGTCAGGCCGTTGAGTTCGAGATCACCACGGGCCAGAACGGCAAGCTGCAGGCTTCTAACGTTCGCAAGCTCTAATATCGGGCTTTACGCATAAGAACTTGCACGGGCGCCCTTCGGGGCGCCTTTTTTTGCGCGCGTACGCTGCGACAACAGGTGGTTGCAATCCGTCGACGGCCTCGGTTTAGCGCAAGCTTAAGGAATGCCTGCGCTGCGGTGGGGTAGGATAAACTCATCGGGAACAGCCGCATGGGCACAGGCGCGGCGGCAGAGGCGAGGAGGCCAGCATGGCGGTACGGTTCGAAGAGCTTGTGAACGACATGGTCAACATCGGCTTCGGGGCAGCTGCAATGGCGGCGGACAAGAGCCGCGAGGTCCTCGAGGACCTCAATCAGCGCGGCGAGGCGGCGCGCAACGACGTTGAGGCATCCGATTTCGCGCGCTCGATGTCCGACATCTTTGAGAAGGCGGGCGGCGTGATCAGCGACGCCACCGAGCGCCTGAGCGCGACCGGTGCCTCCACGAGCGAGAAGATCTTGGACGAGCTTATCCGCGCCCGCGTGCGCGACATGCCCGAGGACGAGCGCGCCGCCTTTGTGGACCACGTGCAGAAGCTCGTTGACTCCGTGGGCGCCAAGGCCGTCGACATCGAGGTCGAGGTGGAGGTTGTCGACGAAGACAGCGATGACGAGGACGTTGACGACGAGGACGTTGACGACGAGGACGAGGCGGGCGACGCCGAGGACGAGAAGGCGTAAGCAAGCCGCGTCATGACGAAGAACCCAACACACATTCCCGACCCAGACGAGGACCGCGCGGCCCAAGAAGACGTCTTTGAGGAGACGTCGTTCTTCCATCATGACCGCGCGGTCGACGCTGTGCCCGAGGAGCCCGCCGCCATGGCGCCCTCCGAGGAGTACAAGCTCACGCTCGCGGGCAAGCGCGACCGCATCGTCGAGATCTTCGGCGTCCTGCGCAAGTACCAGGTGACGCGCGGCCTCACCCCGGTCCGTTTGCGCTGCATGCTCGAGGAGCTCGGCCCCATATTCGTCAAGATGGGTCAGATCCTCTCCACGCGCTCCGAGGTGCTGTCTCAGGCCTATTGCGACGAGCTCGGCAAGCTCCGCACCGAGGTCGACCCGGTTCCGTTCAGCGTGGTGCGCGAGTGCCTTGAGGCGGAGTTCAAAAAACCGCTCGCAAGCGTGTTCTCCGACATCGACGAGAAGCCCCTCGGCAGCGCTTCCATCGCGCAGGTACACCGGGCGCACCTTCTGAGCGGCGAGGAGGTTGCCGTCAAGGTGCAGCGCCCGGGCGCCCAGCAGGTCATGGCGCGCGACATCGACATCATGCGCACGGTGGCGCGCACCGCCACGCGCGTCATCGGCGACGAGGCCGTCATCGACCTGCGTGCAGTGGTCGAGGAGCTCTGGACCTCGTTTCGCGAGGAGACGAACTTCCTCATGGAGGCGCGCAACCTCGAGGAGTTCTACGCGTTCAACGAGCACGTCCCCTATGTCTCGTGCCCGCGCCCGTACCTCGACTACTGCACCGATCACGTCGTGGTCATGGAGTACGTCGGCGGCACGTCAATCGCCGACTCGGCGAAGCTTCGGTCGCAGGGGTACGATCTCGCCACTATCGGAAGGCACGTCGTCGAGAACTACACGACGCAGATCTTGGACGACGGCTTCTTTCACGCCGACCCCCATGCGGGCAACATCATCGTCAAAGACGGCGTCGTGTTCTTCATCGACCTCGGCATCGTAGGGCGCGTGTCCTCCCACAGCCGGGCCATTTTGAAGGACGTCATCTTCTCGGTCGCGGAGGGCGACACGCCTAAGCTGAAGGATGCGCTGGTGCGCTTTGCCGTCAGCCGCAACACCGCCGAGATCGACCACGCGGCGCTTCTCGAGGACCTCGACCTTATCGTTGCCGACTTTGCGACCGTCGACCTCGCCGATCTCAACGTAGGCGAGTTTCTGACCGCGATCATCAACCTCGCGCACAAGCACAAAGTCGAGCTTCCGAGCGTCGTCACCATGGTCGCGCGCGGCATGGTCACACTCGAGGGCCTGCTGGCCGAGTACCTGCCCGACGTCAACATGATCGACATCATCTCCGAGCACATCAAGCGCGAGAAGAGCAGCTTCAAACGCCTGGAAGAGCTGCTCGAGGACCTCGAGCGCCAAGGCGGGCTCACGCTCAAGGGCACCATGGAGGCCGGCGAGCATCTCGGCCTCGCGGCGCGCATGCTCACGCGCGGCCAGCTCAAGGTCAACACCGAGTTCATCGGGTCCGAGGAGATCATCCAGCGCCTGGGCTTCATCTTCGACCGTCTCTCCATGGCCGTTATCGTGGCGGGCCTCTTCATGGGCTCGTCGATCGTGTACTACGCGGGCATCAAGCCGGTCATCTTCGGCATTCCCGTTCTCGGATTCCTGGGCTACGCGGCCGCGTTCGTGATGGCGATCATGGTAGGGCGCGACATCTGGCGTAACGGCCACCACAAAAAGCAGCGCTAATCGCAGGGCGCCGCATGCTTCATCCGAGCCCTGAGGGAGCCGAAACAAAACGGCAATACCTCGTCGAGCCGCGAGCTGAACGCCAGCTGATTTGCTATTATGCCGAACAACGAATAAGCGGGCCTGTGCCCGTCTGGATCGGGCGCAGGCCCGGAGCGAGGAAGGGAGTTGATCGCCGTGCAGACTGGATCGTGCGTGATTATCGGGAGTATGTCTGCTAAGAAGCGCCTCTCCGCAACCTCGCGTCATGAGCTCATGGAGCGACTCTTCATCTCCTTCAAGGCGAACAAGCGAAAGTAATGCGTCTTTTCCGGTGCCATTGGCGCGGCGGTTGCGCGCTAACGAGAGCGCACCGGGGAAGGCGACCTCCGGTGGACCGCCCTTCAGGTTGGTGGGTTGGCCCAGGCATGCGCGCCTCGCGCGCATGAGGTCTTGGCGTGCTTATCCGCAGGATGTCAGCCGGGCGCGCGCAGGACAGGAGAAGCTTGTTTGCATCAAGCCCCAAAGGCGGGGCATAGCACGAAGGAGAACATCATGCAGAACACTACCGTCACGAACCTGACCGAGAACATCGTCGCGGGCACGCGCCGCGTCTTCCTTTCGCGCCGCGCGGTGCTCGGCGGTGCTGCCGCCGCGCTCGCCGGCATGGGCCTTGCCGGATGCGGCGTCAACGCGCCCGCAGACGGCGACGCGGGAAGCGCGCCTTCCGATGACACCGAGCAGACGGGCGGCGCCGACTGGGGCCAGGACGGCGTCATGCGCATCGGCATGGAGGCCGCGTACCCGCCCTTCAACTGGCAGGAGGACGAGGCGTCCGACACCAACATCCCGATCGAGAACGTCGACGGCGCCTATGCCGAGGGTTACGACGTGCAGATTGCCCGGCGCGTCTGCGATGAGCTCGGGCTCGATCCGGTCGCAGTGAAGATGGAGTTCACGGGCCTCATCTCGGCGCTCAACGGCGGCCAGATCGACATGATCATCGCCGGCATGGCCGACACCGAGGAGCGCAAGGAGTCCATCGCCTTCTCCGACCCCTACCAGGTCGAGGACTACGGCCTCATGGTGCTGCGCGACTCCGAGTACGCCGACGCCACTACGCTCGAGGACTTCTCGGGCGCCTCGGTCCTCGGCCAGTCGCAGACGTCGCTCGACACGGTCATCGACCAGATCCCGGGCGTCAACCACGTCACGCCGGTCGACAACACCTCCGACATGCTCGCGCGCCTTACCAACGGCACGGTCGACGCCATCACAGTCAACGTCCCGTCGGGTCAGGGTTATATGGATTCTAACCCCGATCTGGTCATGATCACCTTCCCGCAGGGGGAGGGCTTTGACCTCGGCTATACTGGCTCGTGCGTCGGCCTGCGCAAGGAGGACACCGACCTGCTCGAGCTCGTAAACGACGCGCTCGCCACGATTTCGGACGACGAACGTAACGAGCTCATGGACGAGGCGGTTGCCAACCAGCCCGCAGCGTAACAGCAGCCGAGCGCACGCACGCGCCCGCCGCTCGACGACGTCGGACGGCGGGCGATTTTGATATCAACCAAGCAAAGGAGCACGCATGCACGATTCTCGCGCATCTATCGATTCGGCGGCCGCAGCGCCTCTGCGCCCGCGCGCCGTCATCACGCGCCGCGCGCTGCTCGGCGGCGCTCTCGCCGCAGCCGGCATGGGGCTTGCCGGCTGCGGCGTCGACCCGTCGCTCGGCACGCTCGGCGTGGCGGCGACCGAGGGCGCCTCGGGCGAGGAGGCGAGCGGCGACTGGGGCCAGGACGGCCTTCTGCGCGTCGGCATGGAGGCGGGCTATCCGCCTAACAACTGGCAGGAGGAGGAGCCCACCGACTCCAACATCCCGATCGAGAACGTCGAGGGCGCCTACGCCGACGGCTACGACGTGCAGATCGCCAAGCGTCTCGCCGAGGGCCTCGACCTCGAGCCGGTCGCGGTGAAGATGGAGTTCACGGGCCTCATCTCGGCGCTCAACGGCGGCCAGATCGACGTGATCATCGCCGGCATGCTCGACACGCCCGAGCGCAAGGAGTCCTGCGCCTTCTCCGACTCGTACTCGACCTACTTCGACTACGTCATGCTCGTGCCGAAGGGATCGCCCTACGCCGATGCCGAGTCCATCGACGACTTCGCGGGTGCCACGGTCCTCGGGCAGACCAACACCTTGCTCGACGACGTTATCGACCAGATCCCCGACGTCAAGCACGCCACGCCCGTCGACAGTACCGCTGACATGATCGCTCGCGTCAAAAACGGCACGGTCGACGCCATCACGTTCGACATCGACTCCGGCCGCGGCTACACGCAAAACGACGACTCGCTTGTCATGGTCGAGTTCGAGAAGGGCAAGGGCTTCGAGCTCGGCTACACCGGCTCGTGCGTGGGCATCCGCAAAGGCGACACCGACCTTCTCGAG
>CALUOB010000092.1 GCA_944322175.1 uncultured Coriobacteriaceae bacterium | reverse complement strand
CGCCGACGTGTACATGCTGCACGTCATCCCCACGCCCGGTCTTGCCTACGAGACCGTCGATGGGCGTTTTGACTGCGGCATCATGATCTCGGCCTCGCATAATCCCTATACCGACAACGGCATCAAGCTCGTGAACGGCGAGGGCTACAAGATGGACGAGGATGTCCTCGAGCTCATCGAGGCCTACATCGATGGTGAGTGCGACGAGGTTCCGCTCGCCACGGGGGACGCCATCGGTTCCACCATCGACTACATGCAGGGCCGCAACCGCTACATCGGCTTTTTGATCTCGAGCGCCAACTTCTCGCTGCAGGGTATGAAGATCGGTCTCGATTGCGCCAACGGCGCCGCCTCCTCGGTCGCCAAGCCCGTGTTCGACGCCCTCGGTGCGGACGTGCGCGTCATTAACAACAGCCCCGACGGTCTCAACATCAACGTCGACTGCGGCTCCACCCACATCGACCGCCTGCGCCGCCACGTGGTGGAGCAGGGTCTCGACGTGGGCTTTGCCTACGACGGCGACGCCGACCGCTGCCTTGCGGTGGACGAGCGCGGCAACGTGGTCGACGGCGACCTCATCCTCTACGTCTGCGGCGTCTACCTCAACAAGCACGGCCGCCTCTCCGCCGGCACCGTCGTGCCCACGGTCATGAGCAACTACGGCCTGTTCAAGGCCTTCGACGAGGCGCGGCTCTCCTACGAGACCACTCAGGTGGGCGACAAGTACGTCTACGCCCGCATGCGCGAGAAGGGCTACAGCCTCGGCGGCGAGCAGTCCGGCCACATCATCTTCGGCGACATCGAGTGCACCGGCGACGGCATCATGACGAGCCTGCGCATCATGGAGGTCATCCGTGCCGAGCGCGAGACGCTCTCGCAGCTCGCCGCTCCGGTGAAGCTCTATCCGCAAGAGCTCGTGAACGTGCACGTCGTCGACCGAGACGCCGCTATGAACGACCCCGAGGTGCTTGCCGCCGCCGAAGAGGCGAGCAAGTTCCTGGGCGATCGCGGCCGCGTGCTCGTCCGCGCGAGCGGCACCGAGCCTCTGGTGCGCACGCTCGCCGAGGCTCCGACCGACGACCTGTGCCGCGAGGCCAACGCCTTTGTCCTCAAGGCGCTCGAGAAGCACCGCGCGTAAGGAATTCTTCACGCCGTGTGTGCCTCGCGTGCTTTTCTCCGGCACGGTGCTTGGAGCCCTCGGTGCAGGGCACAAGAGAAGTGCATCGCGCCAAGCTTGACCGCCTGCCGTGCCAGGGCGCGGCGGGCGGTGCGGAGAAAGGATACGCAATGGCTCAGTTCTATGTTTGCAAGCACTGCAAGAACTTCCTCGTTACGATCGTCGACGGCGGCGTAACGCCCGCGTGCTGCGGCGAGCCCATGGATAAGCTCGAGGCCAACACCACCGACGCCGCTACCGAGAAGCACGTTCCCGCAGTCTCGGTCGAGCGCGACGGGCACATCATCCGCGTGACGGTGGGCGAGGTTGAGCATCCTATGACCGACGAGCACTACATTCAGTTCATCGCTCTCGAGGCCGATGGCCGCATTGAGGTGCGCCAGCTCAAGCCCGGCCAGAGCCCGACGACGTTCTTTGCGGGCGGCGTTGCCCACGGCACGGTCTACGCCTACTGCAACCTCCACGGTCTTTGGAAGGCGAGCTTCTAGTCCGCGGTAGCCAAAACAGGTACCATGGTGTGCAACCGCATGCGAGGGGTCGCCGCGAGGCGGCCCCTTTGCTGTGCGCTCGCGCACGTGCACGGAGGGAGGGGCGCGGATGATCATCGCGCTGGCACAGATCGACGGTCGCCTGGGCGACATCGAGAGGATCTGCGACCGTATCGAGGAGCAGGCAAGGCTTGCCCACGAGGCGGGGGCGCGGGTTCTCGCCACGCCAACGCCGCTGTTCGGCGGCATCGCCCCCGGCGCGCTCGTCGAGTCTGCCGACTACCTGCACGATCTGCTCTCGGGCCTTGCGCGCCTGGCACGATTCGTAGAGCCCGTCTGCCTCGTGCCTGCCGTGGTACCTTATGGAGACTCGACGCTGTTCGAGGTCTTCATGCTCAAGGAGGGACGCGTCATTCCCACACGCACCGTTACGAGCTATCGCCGCGGACCCGCCGCTGAGGAGTCGTGGTACCCGCCGGTCTTCGACGTCGACGGGGTGCGCATCGGCGTTACGTTTGACGTGCGGCGCGATGTCGAGCACGTTCCCACCGGCACCGACCTCATGCTGTACTTCCAGGTCAACGGCTTTGACATGACCGACGAGGCAACCGCTGCCGTGGCGTCGGTCAAAGACGGTCACTTCAGCGACCTCGCCGAGAAGCACCACGTATGGATCGCTTGCATGGCGCCCGTCGGCGCTTTCGAGGACGCCGCGTACACGGGCGGCTCGTTCGTGATGGACGACAACGGCCGCGTCTGCGCCATGGCCCCGTGCTTCGAGGAGGGCCTGCTTTTGCAGGAGATTCGCCGCGACCGGGTGATGCCTGCGCTGGGCAGCCACGAGTTGCCCGCGTACCGGCAGGAAGCGTGGACGTGGGAGGCGCTCGTTCTTTACCTGCGCGACACGTTTGCCGCACAGGGCGCCTCGCGTGCTTGCGTGCTTCTCGCCGGCGACCTGCCGACGTCGCTCGCCGCCGCCCTCGCGGTCGACGCTCTGGGTTCTGCCAACGTTACCGGTGTGTTCGTTGCCCGCGACCGCATCTTCACGCCGGCTCAGGAGGCTGCCGAGCAGGAGCGTGCTTCTCGCGTTCGCGAGCTCGCGCGCAACCTCCACATCGACCTTGTCGAGAAGGACGCGCCCCGCATCGAGGGCGCTCTCGGAAGCCGCGCGGCTCTGAAGACTTCTGCTGAGGCAGCTGCCGCATGTCATGAGGCGGAACAGGCCCTCGTGAACGCGGTCGCCCGTTCGTGCGGCGCGCGCGTGGTGAGCCCGCTCACCAAGACCGATTACGCGCTGGTAGGGGTTGAGCGGCCGTATCCTCGCGAGGGCACTGTCGCGCCTTTCGGTGACGTCTACCTCACGCAGCTCGAGTTTCTCGCTCGGTACCGCAACGGCGTGTCGCCGGTCGTGCCCGGCACGCTCGTCACGCTCAACGCCGTCGAGGAGCGCATGCGTGCGGTTCTCGCGGGCGTATACTCCTCGTTTGCGGGAATGCCTCAGCTCGCCGAGCCGCTTGCCTCCGTGCTTGCCCAACTCGAGGCAACGCAGGTCGACAGCATTCTCGACGCGCATGTCGACCGCAACCGCGGGGCAGGGGAGATTGCCTCGCCGGCTCTTCCGGCAGAGGCGGTTCGCTTGCTGCTCATGCACGTCAGGCGGGGCGAGGCTCTTCGCCGCATGCTTCCGCCGTACGCCATCGTCTCGGCGCGTTCGCTCGCTGAGCGCGGCTGGCCCGCAGGGCTCGCGTGGTCGGATATGGGCTGCGACGCCGACGAGCCGATGACGGTCGACGGCCTCGCGCAGGCCGAGATCGATCGCTTCCGGCAGGAGGCGGGGGACCCCGGCGAGCACGTTCGTGGCGAGATCGTGAGCCTGCTCGGAGACCTGTTCGGCCTGAGCGGCGAGGAACAGGAGCAGCTGCGGTCCGAGGAGGGCCAGCAGCGCCTGCGCGAGGGCATCGAGCGCTTTGAGCAGGAGCTTCGCCGCGCAATGGGGTCGGGCGGCGGCGCTGTTGCCGGTCCGCCCTTCATGCAGGGGCAGGGTCCCGCCGCGCCGGACGGTACGGGGTTCCCGTTCTTCTCGCTCAACTGATCGGGCGCCTGACGTTCGTTTGAAGAGTGCTTTGCAAACAGCTCAACAGCCTTGCGCCGCGTGCCTCCGCATAGTATAGTTAGAACAAATGTTCGTAACTGCAAGGCGGAGGTGCGCGTGATCATCTTGGGGATCGACCCAGGGCTTGCTAACACCGGTTGGGGCATTATCGAGACCCGTGGGGCGGCCATGCGCGCTCGCGCGTACGGCTGCATCCACACGTCGGCGGGAAGCCCCATCGCAGTGCGCCTGCGCCATATCGCCGACGAGCTCACGCAGGTGGTCGACAAGTACCATCCCGACGAGGCGGCCATCGAGGGCATCTACTTCGGTGCCAACACCCGCTCCGCCATCCCCACGGCTCACGCACGCGGCGCGGCGCTCGTTGCCTGCTCGCTGTGCGGCGTCGAAATCGGCGATTACACCCCCATGCAGATCAAGCAGTCGGTGGTGGGCACGGGCGCTGCCGACAAGCGCCAGGTCATCTACATGGTGCGCACCCTGCTGCACCTCGACCACGACCCGCGTCCCGACCATGCTGCCGACGCGCTCGCCTGCGCGGTGTGCCACGCGCATCTGCGCCAAACCGACGCGCTCACAGGGGGCGCGTACGTCCAGCAGAAAGGAAGTGCCTACGCATGATCGCTCAGGTTCGCGGCTCCCTCGAAGAGGCGAGCCTTTCGTCCGTTGTTGTCGACGTGGGCGGCGTGGGGTTCGAGCTCGGCATCTCGGGCATCACCGCCGCGAGCCTGCCTGCGCTTGGACAGGAGGTGCGCCTTTACACGAGGATGCAGGTGCGCGAAGACGCCTGGTCGCTCTTTGGGTTCGCAACAAAAGAGGAGCGGACGCTCTTTGACCATCTCGTGTCAGTGTCGGGCGTGGGTCCTAAGCTCGCACTGTCGGTCCTGTCCAAGTTCCGCGTGTCCGAGCTCTATGCCGTGGTGGTCACCGAGGACGTCAAGCGCATGCAGTCGGTGCCCGGCGTGGGCAAGAAGACCGCGCAGCGCCTCATCCTCGAGCTTCAAAGTACCTTCGCCAAAGACAAGGGCCTGAGCGGCATTTCGGCTGAGCTGCCCGACCAGCTTCCGCTTGCGCCGCGCGAAAATGGCGCCCTGGCCGATGCCAATGCAGCCCTGCTCTCTATGGGCTTTACGCCGCAGGAAGCGGAGCTCGCGCTTGCAGGGTATGATGATGGTCAGGCAACGACCGAAGAAATGCTGCAGGGCGCTTTGAAGCGCCTGGGAATGGGTGCGTAAGCGTATGTGGGAGCTTGACGAGTCTCAGGATCCGTGGGCAGACGAAGGGCGTTCCGCTCATGCGGAGCGCATGGTGTCGGCCGACCTCACGTCGGACGACCTCGACGTCGAGCACACGCTCAGACCCCAGCGTCTCGAGGAGTACTGTGGCCAGGAGCGCATCAAGCAGAATCTGCGCGTGCTTATCGAGGCCGCTAAGACGCGCGGCGAGACGCTCGATCACGTGCTGTTCTCGGGCCCTCCGGGTCTCGGCAAGACCACCCTTGCGAGCGTGGTGGCCAACGAGCTCGGTGCCAACATCCGCACTACGTCCGGTCCGGCTATCGAGCGCACCGGCGACCTAGCGGCCATTCTCACCAATCTGCAGCCCGGCGACGTCCTCTTCATCGACGAGATCCATCGTCTCAACCATTCGGTGGAAGAGGTTCTCTATCCCGCCATGGAGGATTTCTCGCTCGACATCGTCATCGGCAAGGGCCCTGCAGCCCGGTCGATTCGCCTCGACATCCCGCGCTTCACCCTCATCGGTGCCACCACGCGCTCGGGCATGCTCACCGGTCCTCTGCGCGACCGCTTTGGCATCTCGTTCCGCCTGGACTATTACTCCATCGAGGACCTCGCGCAGATCATCATCCGCTCCGCCACGATCCTCGGCGTCGAGATCGATTACGAGTCGGCGGTCGAGGTTGCCTCGCGCTCGCGCGGAACCCCGCGCCTGGCCAACCGTCTGCTCAAGCGCGTGCGTGACTACGCGCAGGTCAAGGGTGGAG
>CALUOB010000091.1 GCA_944322175.1 uncultured Coriobacteriaceae bacterium | reverse complement strand
GGTGGGCGGCGCTCGCCAGGGATGGCGGGCCCGGGAGGGGCCCCGCGGGAGACCGCGGGGCCCCTTCTTTTGTTTACGGGGCATTAACGTGCACCTCATCAACTGCGTACATATATCTCGTGTGCTTGTCGAGGCTTTTGTCTTGCGACGAGTTCTACTGGTATCATTGCAATCTGTTTGAATATTGTCGTTACCAGAGATTCGAGAGGCTTTATGTACACGGCTTTTCTGATTGGCAATATAGCTTCTGGTAAGTCTACGGCGGCTAAGTATCTCGAGTCGCATGGGGCATATCGTCTCGATCTCGACCAGATGGCAAAGGATTTGTATCTTCCTGGTTCGCCTGTCCTGAAGGCTCTTTCAGCTCATTTTGGTGACGATATCCTGGATCATGATGGTTCCCTGATCCGTCCTGCTTTGGCGCGTAAGGCGTTCTCTACTCCTGAGGGGGTCTCTCAGCTCAACGCTATTGTCCATCCTATTCTTTTGAAGCAGCTTGCGCTCAGTCTTCAGAAGGCTGCCTTGCGCACGGATAAGGCTGCCCCAACTCTGACTGTTGTAGAGGTTTCTGTTCCTCAGGATTTTACTTCAGCTTTTGATCTTGCTGACGACATCGTAGCCATCACTGCTCCTTTGGATGTTAGACGTTCGCGTGCAGTGGCTCGTGGCATGAGCGCTGACGATTTTGACCGCCGGGCCCTGCGTCAGGTTTCCGAGGACACTCTCGTTTCGTATGCCAACACGGTTTATGACAATAGTGTTGCTGACGACGGCCTTTTTGCTTGGCTCGATCGCTGGATGTCCGATAGGGGCTTGTTGCCTGCTGTTCCGGACGGGTTTGAGGCTGATCGCTTATGAGGCGCGTTCGCTTTCTTTCATGGTATCGCGTCCTTCCTCTTGTGCTTACGTTTTCTCTTGGCGGTTGCGCGTATCTGTACTCGTATGCTCCGGCACCTCTCATGCGCATGGTGTATCCGCTTTATCACGAAAGCGCCATTGCTTCGGCGAGCCAGCGCTATGGCGTAGATCCCTTTTTGGTGTGCGCTGTCATTGACTCGGAGTCGGGTTGGGACGAGGGCGCTCAGTCACATCGTGGCGCGGTTGGTCTTATGCAGCTTATGCCTGACACGGCAACTGATATGATCGCCAAGGGCATTGTGGACGGGGGAGTATATTCGGTGGATGACCTCACCGACCCTGATGTGAACATCGAATTCGGTACCGCGTATTTGGGGTACTTGCTTTCGTACTTCGACGGCAACATCGACAGAGCGGTTGCGGCCTATAACGCGGGTCTTGCCAACGTCGATTATTGGTCGAGCCAAGGTGGCGCGCTGCATGCTGCGATTACCTATCCTGAGACGCAAGCGTACCTGGTGCGTGTCCTGAAAGCTCAGGAGCGGTACCAGGAGCTTTACAGCGATCGATTCTAGGGTGCAGCTGGTATATACGCTTTGCTTGCGTGTTGCCTTTGCCTGCGTATACTGAAGTACAGATGTTCGCTTTTGAGTAAAGAGGGCCTATGTCTGAATCTTCCACGCGCGTCGGCGGTACTTTGAGGCGCTTTGGCGTCGATGGCGATCCTGTTGACTTTGAAGTTGTTTCTCCTTATAAACCGGCGGGCGATCAGCCAGAGGCTATTGCGGCGCTTGCCGAGGGGATTAAAAGAGGGGATCGCTACCAGGTGCTCCTTGGTGTGACGGGCTCCGGCAAGACCTACACCATGGCCAAGACCATCGAGGCGGTTGGCAAGCCAACGCTCGTCATGGCACCCAACAAGACGCTCGCGGCACAACTCGCAAGCGAGCTCAAAGAGTTCTTCCCCAACAACGGTGTCGTCTACTTTGTCTCGTACTACGACTACTACCAACCCGAGGCCTACGTACCGCAATCTGATACCTATATCGAGAAAGACGCCTCAATCAACGAGGAGGTCGAAAAGCTCAGGCATCAGGCGACCGCCATGCTGTTGTCGCGCCGCGACGTTATTGTCGTGGCGTCGGTCTCGTGCATCTACGGTATCGGAAGTCCCGAAGACTATGCGGGGCTCGCTCCCAACGTCGACCGCAAGGTTCCCTTGGAGCGTGACGACTTTATCCACGATCTTATCGATATTCAATACGACCGCAATGACTTCGACTTGTCGCGCGGTACGTTCAGGGTGCGCGGTGACGTTGTTGACGTTTGGCCTCCGTATGCGGAGCATCCGCTGCGCTTTGAGTTCTTCGGTGACGAAGTCGAGCTTATCGCCGAGATCGACGAGGTCACCGGCGAGATACTCAGAGAATACGAGGCTATTCCCGTGTGGCCTGCGTCTCATTACGTGACCGAGAAGCCCAAGGTGCGCGCGGCGCTTAAGACCATTGAGGACGAGCTTGAGCAGCGCGTGACCGAGCTCAAGGCCGAAGACAAGCTCCTTGAGGCGCAGCGCTTGCAGCAGCGCACGACGTACGATCTTGAGATGCTCGAGACGATGGGGTACTGCAACGGCATCGAGAACTACTCGCGCCATTTGGACGGCCGTAAGCCTGGTGAGCCGCCTTACACGCTCATCGATTACTTTCCTGAAGACATGCTCTGCATCATCGACGAGAGCCACGTAACGGTTCCGCAGATACGCGGCATGCACGAGGGGGACCGTTCGCGCAAGGTCACTCTGGTTGAGCACGGGTTCCGTCTTCCCTCGGCCCTCGACAATCGTCCCTTGCGTTTTGACGAGTTCGAGGCGCGGATTCCTCAGTTTGTGTACGTGTCTGCCACTCCTGGTGATTACGAGCTCCGTGTGAGCCAGAACAACGTCGAGCAGATCATCAGGCCGACCGGACTTTTGGATCCGAGTATCAACGTGCGTCCCGTGCGCGGGCAGATCGATGATCTTCTTGACGAGATCCGCGAGCGCACGGCGCGTCACGAGCGCGTACTGGTTACGACCTTGACCAAGCGCATGGCCGAGGACCTTACGGATCATCTGCTCGACGCGGGCATCAAGGTGAACTACATGCATTCCGACACGGCGACGATGGACCGCGTTGAGATCCTGCGCGATCTGCGTCAAGGCAAGATCGACGTGCTGGTTGGTATCAACCTGCTCCGCGAGGGCCTTGACCTCCCAGAGGTTTCGCTTGTGGCGATTCTCGATGCCGATAAGGAGGGCTTCCTGCGTAACAGGCGCTCGCTTATCCAGACCATTGGACGCGCGGCGCGCAATGCCGAGGGACATGTCATCATGTACGCCGACGTGGTTACCGAGTCGATGCGCGAAGCGATCGACGAGACGGAGCGCAGGCGGGCCATTCAGATGCGCTTTAACGAAGAACACGGGATCGAGCCCAAAACGGTTCGCAAGGCCATCAACGATATCTCGAGCTTTATCGCGGAGGCTGATGACACGCTCGATGATAAGAAGCGCTCGCGTGGAGACGGTCTCGGCCATGGGGAGTTTTACTCTCCTGTTGAGGACGAGGATCGCGCTGCGGCTTCTGCTGCCCTTGCCGACGAATTGTCGCAGTTGCCGCGCGAGGAGCTGCTGCGGGTGATGCAGGGGCTTGAGGAGGACATGCGCGCAGCTTCCGCTGCTATGGACTTCGAGCAGGCAGCGCTTCTGCGCGATCGTCTCGTGCATCTTCGCGCCGCCGTAGAGGGGACCTCGGAAGACGACGTGATCGCGCGGCTTAAAAAGGATGCGCGCAAGGGTTCGGCATTTGGCGGCGGCCGCAAGAGGCGCGGTCGCGGCATGAAGCACTGAACGGCTGCCTACAGGCAGGTTGAACGTGCTTGTCTACCTGCGCAAATCTTGCAGATTGGCGGAGATGAGCGTAAACTTTTACAAAATGCCCGCGCGGGAGGCGGGCTTTGTCTCTGTTGCCGAACAGCTTGTTGAGGGGAAACCATGGGGGATATCATTGCGCGAAAGCTCTGGAACGCCAAATGGGGCCTGTGGGCCATGACGCTGTTCTCTTGGGTGCTGGCGTTCTATCTGTTCATCACGCCCGCCCAAGGAGGGCAGAGCTTCTTTATGGTGACGCCGACAAATGGCATCGTGGGCGTGCTCGCTCAGCTGCCGTGGTTCCTCATCGTCTTTGGCGCCTTGGCGCTCATCGGCTCCTTCGTATCGCGTTCGACCTGGGTTCTCGGGTTGGTCGAGCCCATTATGGGTGCCGTCATGCTCGTTGTCGGTCTGTGGGAGCTTTCGTTCCCGTACGACTTTGTTGTCTCCTCGCAGGTATGGGCGTTCGTCGGCCTGTTCCTCGGGGCGTACGTGGCGTTTGTCGGGCTTGAGATCGATCGCAAGCTGGCAGGCATCTGGCCCGCGGTTCTCGCGATCGCTGCTTGCGTCGTGGTCGTCTCCCTGCTCAATCTTTTCCGCGTAGGCGGCGAGAGCATGACCCAAATCCTGAGCTGCCTGAGCCTGTTCCTCTCTGGTTTCGGTTTCCTGTACGGCGCCGTGCGCCTGAGTGGCGTTGCCCCCTCCAAGAGGGCTGTGCGCGAGCGTCAGTTCAAAAACCTTGCGCTTGACGGCGCGCGTACCGAGGCATAACGACCGCATATGGGGGCCTCTGGTAATCCACACGTGTCGGATGCGCGTGAGCTCATCCGCCCCGACCTCGTATTTGTTGACCTTGACGTCGATAACAGCGCTCAGCTGTTTGATGCGCTCGAGCATCGTTTGGCGGTCGGCGGCTATATTGCCCCAACGTGGCGTGACGCCATTGCGCAGCGTGAGCGCGCGTATCCCACCGGCTTGGCGTTTCCCGGTGGATCGGTGGCGATTCCGCATGTTGACCCCGAGCACGTTTTGAGGTCTTACATCGCGCTCGTGCGTCCGCTCAAACCGGTGACGTTTGAGTTTATGGGCGGTATGGGAGATCCGGTCCAAGCTGAGCTTATCGTCAATCTGGGCATTAAGCGCGAAGGTGGACACCTTCAGATGCTCCAACGGCTCATCGACCTCTTTATGAGCGGCGACAGCGTCTCTCAGCTTTTGCGCCAGAAGACGCCTGAGGATCTGTACGCTGCCTTTGTGCATCATTTTGAGTAAGGTTGTCCATTAGGAGAGTTTCCTAATCAAAGCGTGCTACACTGGCCTTAGGTTGCGCTAGAGAAGCGCCTCGAGCTTTAAGGAGTACATATGGTCAGCATTCTCGTTGCTTGCGGTTCCGGTATCACCACCTCTGCGGCTGTTGCCGCCAAGGTGCAGAAGATGCTCGACGAGCGCGGCGTTCCGGCGGTTCTCAAGGCAGTCGAGATGGCCAAGATCGACGACTACGTCGCTCAGGGCGCTGCCGATATCGTGATGCCGGTTGTGAAGACCGATAAGGACTTCGGCGTGCCGGTGTTCAGCGGCATGGCGTTCCTTACCGGCATGGGCGAGGATCGCGAGTTCAAACGACTCGTCGAGACGATCAACACCATCGACCTCAAGAAATAGCCTTTCGCATACTGAAGCATGTGATGGCGGGGTCCTTACGGACCCCGCTTTTTTATGCCTCGGGCGCTCGGTGCGCCGACAAACCTTGGCTTGCGTTAACTGCCGCTCTGCGGCCGAGCTGTTATCCGTCAAGAGTCGGATGCGCTGTCGATGAGCGCTTGCGCGCAGCGGATGCCGTCCGCAGCCGCGCTCATAATGCCCCCGGCGTAGCCAGCGCCCTCGCCGCAGGGGTAAAGGCCTTCAATCCCGAGCGCTTGGCACGAGCGATCGCGCACAATGGTTAACGGCGCGCTCGAGCGCGTTTCGACGCCGGTCAGCACGGCGTCTGGCATCGAGTACCCTCGAATGCGTCGCTCAAAGTGCGGGAATGCCTGTCTCAGAGATT
>CALUOB010000090.1 GCA_944322175.1 uncultured Coriobacteriaceae bacterium | reverse complement strand
CCGGTCTCGTGGACGTTGATGTGGGCGTCCTTCGTGCAGACGGCGCCCTCCCAGTCGCGCAGGAGCCCGGTCACGCCGATGACGTTAGCCGAGGTACCGCCGATGCAGAACTCCACGTCAACGTCGTCGCGACCGCACGCGGCGCGGATGAGCTCGCGTGCGCGCTCGCAGTGGGCGTCGCCCTCGGTGTAGCCCACGGTCTGCTCGTCGTTGGTGACGGCGAGCGCGGCCAGGATCTCGGGCGCGGCGCCCTCGGAGTAGTCGTTGCGGAACATGCGCATGGCAGTCGGCCTTTCTGATCGTCTGAACGGATGTGCAATCACATCAATCGTAACGCGCGAAGCGGAGCGCCTTACAGGTTCTTGAGAAAGAAGTGGTCCATCGTCGGGTGCGGTGATGGCACAGGCTGTTTGACCAACTCGTATCCGTGGCGCTTGTAGAAGCGAATAGCCTGCCTGAGGTTGTGATGCGTTTCGAGGTAGATGCGCCGGTATCCGAGCATGCGCGCCTCGTTCTCAACGGCTTGGAGAAGCGCGCTTCCGAGTCCCGTGCCCTGCGCTTCGTCAACGAGATAGATCTTTTGGAGCTCGCAGCACGCGGCGAGCGCGGGAAACTCGGCAAGGCCCGCGCCGCCGATGATGCGCCCCTCGCAGTCCTGCATAACAAAATAGGCGCGCGCTTTCGGCGCCTCGCGGTAGAACGCGCTCAAGTGGTCGAGTTCGGGATCGAAGTATGCGGTTCCGGGAATGTCAAGCCCGTGTTCGGCGAGGCTCGTGCGGACGATGCGTGCAATGGCGCTGTCGTCTTCAGGTTTGATCGGGCGTATGGTTGCCCTACGGGGCTCCTTGCCAAATGCGATGCTGCTCATGGTTCACCTCGGTACCATTGTCCGTCAAAAGCGCGCTGGGCGCCATGCTCAGATCTCGCGGACGCGCCCGTCGCGCACCTCCCAGGTGCGTGAGGTGCATGCGCCGAGAAACCTGCGGTCGTGGCTTACGAGCAAGAGCGCGCCCGGATAGGCCGCGAGGGCTCGTTCGAGCGCTTCGACCGAATGCAGGTCGAGGTGGTTGGTAGGCTCGTCCATGACTATGAGGACCGGATGGCAGGCGATTCCCTCTGCCAGCAGGAGCTTGCGCAGCTCGCCCGGGCTCGTGCGTTCTCCCTCGAGGATCCTTTCAGGATCGGAGTTGAGCTGGGCCACGATCGAGAGAATGCGCCCGCGTTCTGAAGGGGCGATGCGGTGCAGGTCGCTCACGACGCGTTTGCGCTCCGCGGCGCTGAGCTCCTGAGGGATGTCGAGCACGGCAAGATCGCACGGCATGAGCGTGCGCAGGTGGGCGAGAAGCGTCGACTTGCCGGCGCCGTTGGGACCCACGATGCCGATGTGGTCGGTGTTGCCCACGAAGAGCCCGGGGATGTCGAGCGTGCCGTCGCCGCAGGGGACGTTTGCGGGCTCTATGCGGAGCAGCGTTTTGCGCGGGCTCGCCTCGGCGTCGAGCCACAGGTCGCCGTCGTAGCGCTTGTGCACGTATGCTGCTGCCATACGTTTCTGCGCCGCTTCGACGCGGGAGCTCATCTGTGCAGACAGGCGGCCCGCCTGACCGTCCTTGCCCGTGTAGACAGCGAGGTCGATCTTTCCCTTTGCGTCGCGATCCTTAGGGTCGATGTGGCGCTTGCTGCGCCGTGCCTGCGCGCGCGACGCCTCCTGCTCGCGCCTGCCCTTCTCGGCAACGAGCCGCGCGAGCTCGTCCTTGGCTTCCGATCGCTCGCGTTGCACAGATGCCCGTTCGAGCTCGGCCTGCCTATGCGCCTGTGTGTACCCGCCCGGCCTGACAACGACCTTTCCGCCGGGCTCAAACGACACGCAGCGGGTTGCGAGCTTATCGAGAAGCTCACGGTCGTGGCTCACGAGGATGCCGATGCCGCGGAACGTGCCGAGCGCACAAGCGAGCTCCTCGCGCGCGTCGGCGTCGAGGTGGTTCGTCGGCTCGTCGAGCGCGAGGACGTCCGGCGCGCTCCACAGCGCGCAGGCGATCTGGAGCTTCTTGCGCTCGCCGAAGGAAAGCTCGTCGAAGCGCCACGGCATGCTGTCGTCGATACGGAAGGCATCGCGCAGAGCGCGCGCTTCTCTGCCGTAATCGAGGGCGAAGTCCGCGAGATTAGCGGGCGCCTCGTCGGCGTCTTGCGGGCAGAGGGCGCAGACGAGGCCCTGGGTTACGGAGCCCGCGCTGGGTGCGAGTTCGCAGGTCGCCACGCGCGCGAGCGTGGTTTTGCCGCATCCGTTATCGCCCAAGAGCCCGGTCCAGCCGGTAGGGAACGCTACGGTAAGGTTGTTCAGGATGGGGCTCTGGGCAGAGGGGTACGCAAAGGTAACATGCGAAAGCATGAGTTGCATGGCTATCATTCTCCATAGGTGATGGGGGCAGAAGGCCCCTGGCGTGCGGAAGTTGCCCGCATATGCGGAAAATGACTAGCGAATGCGCACCTGCTCCTACCTTTCCGCTCAACCGATGGCGCCGCCACGCGCGCTGCAAGCCCCTGCTTACTCGGCGAGCTTTTTCAGTATACGAGAAGAGAAGGACGTCGGCACCCCCAATAATGCGCAATCGTTCACGGAGCAGGGAAAGACTACGCATGCAGCCGGCTTTATTGAGAGGAAGGCGCCCGTAAAGCCGGCTGCGTGCGTAATCTTCTGGCGGATAAGGGCGGGGCGGTGCAGGAGGGCGTCGCTTGCCAGCACCGCGGCGGGCTGTCTGCGGGGTCGGCTATACTGATCCCATAACCAGAGGAGGGACCCTATGGCAGACGTACGCGTGCTGGTCGTTGAGGACGATGCCGACATCAACGAGATCGTGGCGACGCATCTGGCGCGCCATGGCATGACGTGCACGCAGGCCTTCTCGGGCAGCGAAGCGCGCCTGCTCGTTGGCGCGGACCCGTTTGCCTTCGACGTGGTGGTTTCTGACCTCATGCTCCCCGGGCTCTCGGGCGAGGAGCTCGTTGCGCTGATCCGCGAGCGCGACGCGCAGGTTCCCATCATCGTCATCTCCGCGCGTACCGCCACGTCCGACCGCATCGACCTGCTCAAGCTCGGCGCCGACGATTACCTCACCAAGCCCTTCGACCTCGACGAGCTCGTGGCGCGCATCGAGGTTCAGCTGCGCCACCGCGGCGTTAGCGCCCGTTCCTCGTCGGCTGCGCCCCGCTCTTCGGAGCATGCTCTCAGGTTCCGCGCGTGGGAGCTCGACCCGGAGGCGCGCACATTCTCGGCGTCTGGCGAGCCCGTGGAGCTTACGCGCACCGAGTTCAACATCCTCGAAGCGCTGATCTCCCACCCGCGGCGCGTGTTCTCCAAGCAGGATTTGTTTGAGCGCGCATGGGGCGAGCCGTACGCGGCCGACGACAACACCGTGAGCGTGCACGTCTCGAACATCCGCGCCAAGTTGCGCGCATCGGGAACCGACGGCTACATCAAGACGGTGTGGGGCATGGGCTTTAAGCTTCAGGAAGCATAAACGCGCAGGTCGCGACCGTCCTTATCGAGAATTGCCATGCGCGATCGCCCATCTTTAATCTTTCTTTACGCTTTAAAAAAACTTGCTCAAAGGTTGCCTCGCATACTCGGTATCAACAAGCGGGGAGGAGCGAGACCGATCGCCAGCCGCTTGAAAGCGAGATTGGAGCAACCATGAACATCATCGAAGCGCGCGACCTCGTCAAGCGCTACGGACGCACGAACGCCGTCGACCACCTGAGCATGCGCGTGGCGCAGGGCGACATCTACGGCTTCGTGGGCAAGAACGGCGCCGGAAAGTCTACGACCATGAAAATGGTGGCAGGCCTCGTGACCCCTACCGCAGGCGAGCTCGCGCTGTTCTCCGGCGGTCCGTATCACCGGGCTCAGCGCGATGCCAGCGCCTCTGCGGCGGCTCGTCGCGCAGGCAGCTTCTCGGGTGCGCCGTCGCGCATCGGTGCCCTCATCGAGGAGCCGGGCGTGATGCCTAACTTCTCGGCAACCGAGAACCTCATGATGAAGGCACTTGCCATGGGCGTGGTGCGCCCTCGCGAGCAGGTGCAGGGGCTCCTCGCCCTCGTAGGGCTCGAGGACGCCGGATCGCGCAAGGTCAAGAAATTCTCTATGGGCATGAAGCAGCGCTTGGGGCTTGCCTCCGCGCTCGTGGGGTCTCCCGACCTGCTTTTGCTTGACGAGCCCTTCAACGGCATGGACCCCGAAACCACGCGCGACCTGCGCAGGGCGCTCGTGCGGCTTAACCAGGAGCGCGGGGTGACCATCGTCATCTCGAGCCACGTGCTCGACCAGCTCATGCGCGTGTGCACGCGCTTTGGCGTCATCGCAGCCGGCCGCATGGTCCGCGAGTTCACCGACGAAGAGCTGCACGAGGCGTGTGGCAGCTCAGTGCGCGTAAAAACCACCGATCCCGCCCGCTCGCTGGCGATCTTGGAGGAGCGCCTGCCCGGCATGACCTTCCGTGCGGAGCCGGACCAGGCGATCGTGGTAAGCGGGGGAGCGCGCCATGCCGCAGCGACCTTTGGCGGCGCGGCGAGCGACCCTGCCGCCTCGGGAGCCCCGACGGTCGAGAAGATCTCGCGCATCCTTCACGACGCCGACCAGGTGGTGCTCGAGCTCACACCGCTCGAGCGCGATATCGAGGACTACTTCGTCGAGCTCATGGACGCCGACGGACACTCAGGGGCAGGTGAGCGCTAGCATGCTCGACCTCATCGCAGACGCCCTCGCGGCGGTTATCGAGATCGTTTTCTCCCCTCGTAAGAAGGACAGGTAAGACCATGCTGAACCTCATCAAATCCGACCTCTACCGCATCACCCGTCCCCGCGGCCTGCGCGGCAGCTTCTGGCAGTACGGCATCGCCATCATCGTCGTCTACGCGCTGATCACCGCCATGGTCATGTTCGCAAACAGCCCGCTGTACCACGAAATGGCGGGCGTCACCATCGGCGCCGTCATGGCGAAGGACTCCGTAACGGTGTACTTTGCCGACATGATGGGCGGCATCGTTCCTCTGTGCGTTTGCTTCATGGCGGTTGAGCACGCGCTCTCCGAGTTCAAGAACGGTTACATCAAGACCGTGCTCTCCGCACGCTCGGGCAAGCTCTCGTACTTTGCCGGCAAGATCGTGTTCGCGGGCGTAATGAGCGCCCTCATGGTTGCCTTCGGCACCGTTACTGCGCTTCTCTGCATCCCCTTCCTCATGGGCGGCAACGGGTTTGCCGCCGGCGACGCCCCGCTCGAGATCGTCGCGTGGTTCGTTGGGTTCTGGTTCAACACTTGGGCCGTGGCAACGCTTTCGCTCGTGCTCGCCTACGCTACGCGGGTAAGTCCCGTGAGCTATATCGGGGCGTTCTGCATCGAGGCTAACGTCGTGCCTCAGTTCCTTATGGGCCTTGCGTACTCCGCAGGCGGCTACCTGAGCTTCCTGCAGCCTGTCCGCCCCGTGCTCGAGACGATCGCCCTGTGGGCGCCCTCGACGTCGCTCAGCAACCTCGGCCGCGGTGCCGATATCTTCCGCGCCGCTTCCGCCGGCGCGTGGGGACCGATGTCTCAGGCGCTCGCGGTTTCCCCGGGCATCCAAGCGCTTATCACCGGCGCCATCGGCGTGGCCGTCGCCACGGTGCTCGTTCTCGCCCTCGCTCGCAAGCGCGATATCTAAGATCTGCTTGCAAACCTCCGCGGTCGCGGGCTTTATGCCTGCGGCCGTGCGCGCCTTTTGGCACAATGTCGGTAACGCGCGCTCGCGTACCGCCCGTATCCGGAGAAGTTCCATGGTTTCAAGCATCGTCGCCATCGTTCTGTTTGCCCTCGGCCTTGCCATGGGCG
>CALUOB010000089.1 GCA_944322175.1 uncultured Coriobacteriaceae bacterium | reverse complement strand
CCCAAGAAGATGGCGACCAACCCCTACGGCTGGACCAAGTGGATGATCGAGCAGATCCTCACCGACCTCCACACGGCCGACCCCGAGTGGAACGTCGTCCTTCTCCGCTACTTCAACCCCATCGGCGCGCACCCCTCGGGCCTCATGGGCGAGGACCCCAAGGGCATCCCCAACAACCTCGTGCCCTACGTCGCACAGACCGCCATCGGCAAGCGTGACGCCGTGCACGTCTTCGGCAACGACTACGACACGCCCGACGGCACCGGCGTACGCGACTACATCCACGTGGTTGACCTCGCAACGGGCCATGTGGCGGCGCTCGCGTGGATGAACGGCCGCGACGGCGTTGAGATCTTCAACCTCGGCACCGGCACGGGCACCTCGGTGCTCCAGATCATCGAAGCCTTCTCCAAGGCCTGCGGCCACGAGATCCCCTACGTCGTGGACCCGCGCCGCCCCGGCGACGTCACGGCCAACTACGCCGACTGCTCCAAGGCACGCGACCTCATGGGCTGGGAGGCCAAGTTCAACATCGAGGACATGTGCCGCGACTCCTGGAACTGGCAGTCCCACAACCCCGACGGTTACAACAGCTAGTCGACTGCGACAGCGCATGCCTGCGGGGCCCTGCGAGCGTCTTGTTCGCAGGGCCCCGTTTGCTGTGCGATAATCGCGTCAGCATGCTGCCGAGGATAAGAGGACGTCATGGCAAATCTGTTCGCCGAGTTTCTCGCTGAGAAGGCCCCTGCCTTCAACGCGTATTTCACCAGCTTGTTTGAGGATACGACGCAGGACAAGGGCATCGAGCGCTATCT
This sequence comes from uncultured Coriobacteriaceae bacterium, assembly GCA_944322175.1. Lineage (GTDB taxonomy): Bacteria > Actinomycetota > Coriobacteriia > Coriobacteriales > Coriobacteriaceae > CALUOB01. The sequence goes on along the minus strand of CALUOB010000089.1, from coordinate 5,046 downwards.
GTACGCCCCCTTTGCCGGATTCTCGGAGAACGCGGGCAAACGACACCGTCCGCTTATCTGCATGCTGGCCGCCCAGGCGGTGGGCGGGGAGTTCTGGTCGGCCAAAAGCGCTGCCGCCGCGATCGAGCACTTCCAGTCGGCGGCGCTGATCCATGACGATATCGCCGACGAGGGCCAGCTGCGCCGCGGCAAGCCCTGCCTGTACCTCATCGAGCAAACCGGCCCTGCGATCAACATCGGCGACCTTGGGCTCATCTGGGTGACCGACACCGTTTTGCGCGACGCATCGCTTGCAGACGGCACGAAGCTCAGAGTTCTCGCAGAGCTCACGGCTATGACCGAGCGCACCATCGAGGGCCAGGCGCTCGATCTCGGTTGGGTGCGCGACGATCGGTTCGACCTGACCACGGCCGACTACCTGACCATGGCAACCCATAAGACGGCGTATTACAGCGGCGCGACCCCCTTGGCATGCGGCGCCATCATCGGCGGGGGCACGGAGGGGCAGATCGAGGCGCTGCGCGCCTTTGGCCTCAAGACCGGACTGGCCTTTCAGATCCAAGACGACCTGCTCAACCTGTTGGGCGAGAAGGGCGCCAAGCCCAAGGACTTCCGCTCCGACATCACGGAGGGCAAGCGGACCCTGGTGGCAGTCCACGCGATCGAGCATGCGTCGCAGGAAGAGTCGGACGAGCTCGTGCGCATTCTGCGCGCCCACGAAGCCGATCCTGACGTGCTCGCGCGCGCGGTCGAGATCATGGAGGGCGCCGGCTCCATCGCGTACGCGCGCGACTATGCGCTCGGCCTGACGTCGGAGGCCAAAGCGCTGCTCGCTCCCGTCGAACTCGACGCGGCCTCCAAGGAGCTCTTCATGAGCATGGCGGACTTCTTTGTGGAGCGCCTGAGCTAACGAGGGCTTGCGCCCGGCCCGGCGTGGCGTGTTGCCGTGCTAGAGGAGCGTACCAAGCGCGGCGAGTCCCGCTAGGTAGAGAAACACGCCGGCTACGGCGACGCCGTCGCGCGCAGGTACGAAGGACATCACATGAAAGCGGGTGCGCCGCGCGCCTCCCACGTAGCAGCGCGCGTCCATGGCGCGGCCGAGGTTCTCGGCATGGCGCAGCGCGCTCGCAAAAAGCGGGACCACCAGCGGAACGCAGGCGCGCGCGTAGGCGAGCGGTCCTTTGTTCTCGAGGTCCGCGCCGCGTGCCGTTTGCGCCGCAACGATGTTCTCGGCCTCGCGCGAGAGCGTGGGCACAAACCGCAGCGCGATGCTCATGATGAGGGCGGCGTCATGCACCGGCACCCCGAGACGCGCGAGCGGTGCGAGAAGGTCCTCGGCGGCGTCGGTGAGGGCGATGGGCGTAGTGGTGCACATGAGCAGCGCGCCCATGAGGAGCAAAAAGAGGAAGCGCAGCGTATAGAGAGCTGCCGCCCACACGCCGTCGTAGGTAAACGTTGCCGGCCCGACTTCGAGAAGCACCTGTCCGGTTTGCACGAAGAACAGGTTGAACACCGAGGTGAACACGAGAAAGAACATGATCGTGCGGACGGAGCGAAGCAGAAGGCGCACGGGCACGCGCGACGCTGCTATGGCGGCAAACACGAAGGCTCCGCTCAGAGCGAGCATGGCGGGGTTGGCCACAAAGAAGCAGCTCACCATGTAGACGAGCGTAAGGGCAACTTTGGTGCGGGGGTCGAGCTCGTGAATGGGGGAGTCGGCCGAGTAGTACTGACCGACGCTAACGCGCAGCGCCACGGGCGCCACCTTCTTTCCGGGGTGCGAGGACGCTGGCAACGCCGTCGGCAAGCGCGGACAGCGTGAGCGGCATCCCGGCAAGGCCGAGGCCCGCCGCGCGGATCTTGTCGGCGAGAAGCGTAGGTCCCGGAGCGCCGAGACCGATGCGGTGCAGCTCCTCCTCTTGGGAGAAGATCTCTTCGGGAGTGCCTTCGAGCGCGAGTGCGCCGTGATCGAGCACGAGAACGGAGTCAGCAAGGGCCGCCGCGTCGTCCATGCTGTGCGTGACCAATAGGATCGTGGTCCCTTGACTGCGCAGGCGGTCGAGCAGCTCGACCGTGCGCTTGCGGCCTGCGGGGTCGAGGCCGGCCATGGGTTCGTCGAGCACGAGGATCTGCGGCCGCAGGGCGAGCACGCCGGCGAGTGCGACGCCGCGCTGCTGGCCTCCCGACAGCGAAAATGGGGAGCGGCCGCCGATGGCTGCGAGGTCGAGACGAACGGTCGCAAGCGCTTCTCGTACGCGTTGCTCCACTTCGGCCTCGCCGAGATGGAGGTTGCGCGGGCCAAAGGCAACGTCGTCGTAGACCGTCTCGGCAAAGAGCTGTCGCTCAGGGCTCTGCGAAACGTAGCCAATGGCGCGCCGCAGCTCGCGGCGCCGTTCGAGATCGGTTGTGAGAATACCGCCTACGCGCACCGAGCCGTTCGTGGGCATCTTGAGTGCGCATGCGAGTTCGATGACGGTGGACTTGCCCGCCCCTGTGTGGCCGATGAGCGCCGTTAGAGTTCCTGGTTTAAGCGAGAACGACACGTTGCGCAGCGCCCAAGGTCCGGACGGCGAGGGGCTTTGAGGAGCGCGCCTGGGGCGCAGGCGTGCCAGCAGCCCACGGCGGTGCTTGGCGGCGGGCGCAGCGTAACTGAACGAGACGTTCTCGAACTCAATGGCTGCCTGGGCGTCGAGTGGTGCCCGCAAGGATCTGTCGACAGCTGCCGCTTTGTGGCTGCGCGGATCCGGTGCGGGAGAAGTGCGGGCGCGAGGCGCCGCCGCAGCGAGCGCTGCAGCGAGCTGATCGTCGTCCGCCAGATGAGGGACCGTGAGCCCGCGCTTCTCGAGTTCCTCGCACAGCTGAAGCGGGAGCGGGAGGTCGAGGTTGAGCTCCCGTACCTCATGCTCGTGCGAGAAGACCTCGGCTGGCGCTCCGTCGAGCACGAGCCGGCCCTGGTTGAGCACGAGCACGCGGTCGGCCTCCAGCACGTCGTCCATGAAGTGGGTGACGTGGACGATGGTGATGCCGAGTTCGTTGAGCTCGCGGCACACGCGGCGGATGCCGCGACGCCCGCGCACATCGAGCATGGCGGCGGGTTCGTCGAGGATGAGCAGATCGGGGCGCAGCGCAAACGCGCCGGCAATGGCCACGCGCTGCTTCTGTCCGCCCGAAAGATCGGCGGGGTCCGCTTGCGCCAGGTCGCTCAGGCCAACCGCGCGGAGCGACTCTTCGACGCGGCGCGCTATCTCGGGTTGGGGAAGGGCGAGGTTCTCGGGTCCAAAGGCAATGTCGTCGGCCACGATGCTCGTGACCATCTGGTCGTCGGGATGCTGGAACACCATGGCTGCGCGGCTGCGGATGTCGAGCAGGCGGTTCTCGTCGGCGGTGTCGATGCCAAAGATGCGCGCCGAGCCTCCGGTGGGCACGATGAGCGCGTTGAAGAGCTGGGCAAACGTCGACTTGCCCGACCCGTTGCCGCCGATGACGCACACGTAGGAGCCGGCCTCGACCGTTGCGGTGACGCCGCGCAGCGCCTCGGTGCCGTCGGGGTAGGTGACCGACACGTTGTCGAATACGGCGACGGGCGCCGCCTGTGCGCGGTGCCCGTCGGAGGAATCGGTTGTACTCGCGGCCGCGCCGTGCTCGACGAGTCGCGTTGCGCGGCGCTCGCCTGACGCCCCCTGTTCCGCGATGCGCGCGGCAGAGGGCCTACGCGGCATCGATGGCTCCGACAAGCGCCTGCACCGGGCGCACGAGAACGGCGCCGGCGACAACGGTGATAAGCATCTTGAGCGCGTTGAACGGCAGAAGGATCGGAACGATCATGGCAATGACGTCGGCGGGGGAGACCGCGGTGTACAGCGGGGTGATGACGATGTTCATTACACAGGTTGCCGCGACCGAGATCACGGCGCCAACGATCATACCGACGAGCGCGCGCGCGTACGAGACACTCGCGTCCTTTTTGCCAGAGCCGGCGATGATGCTCGCGGGAATGATGATCGCAGAGGTAGACAGCATGCCCATGACCATGCCCCACGGATCCCAGAAGATGCGCGGAAGCCACGAGATGATCGCGACGGCGGCACCGAGCTTGGGGCCGAAGCAAAGCGCGGCGAGCAGGCAGACCAAGCCGGAGGGATCGAACTTGAGCCACGGTGCAGCCGGGAAGATCGGGATCTGCACGAAGCTCACAACGAGCGATGCCGCGGTGAAGAGCGCGGTCAGAGCGATTCTGCGATTACGGGTAGCGTTCATGGGAGTCTCCGTTTCTCCTCTCCGGACTTTAACCGTCGGCCCCGGGCTCTCACCGGGTCGGCCGCTTGCGCGGTTTGCGGGCTTCGAACAGGCGCCGTCTGTGCGTCGTCGTCACCGCCGGTGGGGAATTTCACCCCGCCTCGAAACGCCCCTAATCATAGGACGAGCCGATAATCTGTCAACAGGGCCCTGCAATGTTTCCGGCAGGTGAAAGCGCCTCTCTGCGTGTTCGGCGTAACAGCTGGGTGCTTGCGCCCGCGCTTCGAAAAGCGCGCTCGGGGCGCCTCGCACGGTGGTCGGCCCTCTGTGGAGGCGCGCTTGCCCGTACGGAGGCAACAGGGGCGTGCGGTACAATGAGAGCCAAGATATGAGGCAAGGAGCTGATGACATGGCACAGACGTTTTCTGCGGAGGAGCTCGCGCGCGAGCTCGAGAACATCGCCGGCCCCGAGGGCGTGCACGTTGACGAGCCCATGGCGCGTCACACCACGTTCGAGATCGGCGGGCCCGCGGACGTGCTCGTGGAGCCCGCTTCGGCAGACGAGGCCGTGGCCGTTCTCGATTACTGCGCGGCTTACGACGTGCCGTGTTTTGTCATGGGCAACGGCTCCGACCTTCTCGTGGGCGACAAGGGCATGCGCGGCGTGGTGCTTCTGTTTGGCAGGCGTTTTGCGCGCGTGAGCGTTGAGTACGGCCCGGCCGAGAAGAACGACCGCGGCGAGCTGGGGACTCCGCTTCCGACAGGCCGTATGACCGCTCAGGCGGGCGCGCACCTGCGCGACGTGGCCCT
>CALUOB010000088.1 GCA_944322175.1 uncultured Coriobacteriaceae bacterium | reverse complement strand
GACCTCGATATCGGCGGCATCGTGCTCGTGGTAGAGCGTAAGGTAGGGATGGTCCCAATCGCCGAGCACGCCAAGGCGGCGGAAACCGGCCTTCTGGAGCTCGATGTTCTCGACGGCGAATTCATGGCACATCTCGCGGATCTTCGCCGTGGGCGTCGCGTTGAACTTCGCCGTGCCGAGCTTCTCCTCGACCTTGTGCTCGATAGGCTGACCGTGGCAGTCCCAGCCGGGGACGTACGGCGTCTGCTCGCCCAGCATGGCGTGGTAGCGCATGATGATGTCTTTGGAGATCTTGTTCATGGCGTGGCCCACGTGGATGGGGCCGTTGGCGTAGGGCGGGCCGTCGTGCAGCACGAACTTGCCGTGCCCTTCGTTCTTCTTCTGCAGCTGCTCGTACACATGGTTCTCGTGCCATGCCGCAAGCCGCTTGGGCTCCGCCTTGGCCAGGTTGCCCCTCATGGGGAACTTGGTCTTAGGCAGGTTCGTGGTGTCCTTGTACTCGTTCGCCACGGTCTCACTCCCCCGTTTCTCAAAAGCCGGCGGCGCTTCCGCCGGATCGTAGAGGCACAAATAAAGCGCCTCATCCCGTTCGCTGGGACGAAGCGCTCGCAAATCGGGGCATGTCCCCCGCAAAGCTCCTCGTTGTACCACCCAGCGGGGCCACAGGGCCCGTACTCGGCCGACCACGTAACGGCGGTCGTCCCGGCGACGCCTACTGGGATGCGCAGAACGTATCCGTTGGGGCCGCGGCTCCGGGGTGATTTTCGGCGGGCGCGCGCACGGGCTTCTCAGCTACCGCCCGTTCTCTGAAGCGCGCGGGGACCGCTTACTCCTCCCCATCACAGCCTGTAGCAAAGGATTGTAGCACGCGCGCGGTGTGACGTTCAAAGGCAAACAGCCTAACAGCGCATATGTTTCAGACCAGCACGCCGCATCGCACGCAAAGCAAGGCCCGTGCCGGAGAAGATCCGGTCACGGGCCGTATGCCTTGCTCGTATGAACAGTAGGCCTCTACACCGCGGGCGGGGTGGGCTGCTTGGGCATGAGGGGGTTCTCGCGCGTGAGAAGCGCCATGAACTCCTCGCCGGTGATGGTCTCCTTCTTCTGCAGGTAGCGCGCGAGCTCGTGGAGCTTGAACTTGTTCTCGCGCAGGATCTGCAGCGCGCGGGCGTGCGCCTGCTGCATGAGCTCGACCACGGCGGCGTCGACGCGCTCGGCGGTACCCGGAGCACAGGTGAGCGACGTGTCCTGGTTGAGGTAGGCGTTCTGCACCGTGCCGAGCGCCACCATGCCGAACTCGTCGGTCATGCCGAAGCGCGTGACCATGTTGCGCGCGAGCTTGGTGGCCTGCTCGATGTCGTTGGCGGCGCCGGTGGTCATCTCGTTGAAGATGAGCTCCTCTGCCGCGCGTCCGCCGCAGTAGACCGTCAGCTTGTCGAGCACCTCCTGCTTGGTGGTGAGGAACTTCTCGTCCTGCTCGACCTGCATGGTGTAGCCGAGCGCGCCCGAGGTGCGCGGGACGATGGTGATCTTGGTGACCGGCGCGGAGCCCTTCTGGCGCGCCGCGACGATGGCATGGCCGATCTCGTGGTAGCTCACGACCTGCTTCTCGTGCTCCGAGAGTACGGTGGACTTGCGCTGCTGGCCGGCGATAACGACCTCGACCGATTCCTCGAAGTCCTCCTGCGTGGCGCGGTTGCGGTGCATGCGCACGGCGCGCAGGGCGCCCTCGTTGATGATGTTGGCGAGGTCTGCGCCCGAGGCGCCGGGCGTTGCGCGCGCGATGGCGTCGAGGTCGATGCCGGGCTCGGTTTTGACGTCGTTGGCGTGGAGCTTGAGGATGGCCTTGCGACCGGCGAGGTCCGGGAGCTCCATGGGAATACGGCGGTCAAAGCGGCCGGGGCGCAGAAGCGCCGGATCGAGCGAGTCGGGACGGTTGGTGGCGGCGAGCACCACGATGCCCTTGTGGTTGTCGAAGCCGTCCATCTCGGTCAGAAGCTGGTTGAGCGTCTGCTCGCGCTCGTCGTTGCCCGAGAAGCCGCCGCCGTCGCGCTTCTTGCCGATGGTGTCGATCTCGTCGATGAAGACGATGCATGGGGCTTTCTCATTGGCCTGCTTGAAGAGGTCGCGCACCTTGGCGGCGCCGCGGCCGACGAACATCTCGACGAACTCGGAGCCCGAGATCGAGAAGAACGGCACGCCCGCCTCGCCTGCAACAGCCTTGGCGATGAGGGTCTTGCCCGTGCCGGGAGGGCCTACGAGCAGGGCGCCGTGCGGCAGCTTGGCGCCGATGGCCTCGTAGCGCTTGGGGTTCTCGAGAAAGTCGACGACCTCTTTGAGGGCGTCTTTGGCCTCTTCCTGGCCGGCGACGTCTTTGAACGTCACACCGACGTCTTTGGAGGCCACGATGCGCGCGCCGCTCTTGCCGAGGCCGCCGCCCATGCCGAAACCGCCGCCGAAGTTCATCGACGGGTTGTCGTCGCCCATGGCCTTCTTCATGCGGCGGTTAAGCCACCAGCCGAAGAGGAGGAAGACCACAATGGGCAGGCCGTACATGAGCAGCATGTAGGTCATGAGGCTGTTGTCTTGCTGCACGATGTTGGTCTGCTCGGCGCCCGACTCGCGGATAGCGGCCTCGAGGCTCTGCTCGGCGCCCGCCATGGCGGTGGTGGTGTAGACCGCGTTGTCCTCGCCGTCCTTGGTGTACTGAACGTCGAGGTTGCTGTTGTTGTAATCGATCTTCTCGACGTCCTTGGCCTGAAGATCGTTCATCAGCTGGGTGTACGTGACCTCGTGCACCGTCTGCCGCTGCCCCATGTTGGGGAACAGCACCGTGCTCAGCACGATGTAGATCACAACGGCGGCGAGTACGTACAGAATCATCGACTGCCGTCGCTTTTTGTCGTTCATCTCCATAAGAAGCATCCCTTACGTGTTCCAATAATGTTCCCCTGATACCCGAGACCGCAAAAACTAGTCGGCACGACGCCCAACTTAGGCAGAGGTCCATGAACCTCGCAGCTGCCTGAACGCCTATTGACCTGCTCAAGCACCGTGCAGTATCGTTCCCAGGGGCCGGCTCGGGAGCGCAAGGAGAAGTTCCTTTGCCCGAGCGCCCAACCTCGCACCCCCCTGCGACCGCTATGAGGAGGCCCATGGCTTTTGGGAGAAAACCGCACAACCGACCCGCCGCAGCGTCCCTCGACGTCACGAGCGGCCCCATTGCGCGCCAGCTGCTGCTTCTGTGCGTACCGATCTTTTTAGCATCGCTCTTTCAGCAGACGCACGCCCTCATCAACACCTTTATCTTGGGGCAGTTCGGCGGAAAGCTCGCCCTCGGCGGCGTGCAGTCGACCGCGTCGCTCTTCGAGCTCGCCGTGGGCTTCTCGGTCGGCCTCGGCGCCGGCTGCGCCGTGATTACCGGCCAGTTCTTCGGCAGCCACGACGACAAGCGGCTCGCCCGCTCGGTCCATACGGCCATGGCGCTCGCCCTTGTCATAGGGTGTCTCATCTCGGTGATCGGCGCCGTGTTCATCCCCCAGATCCTCGCGTTCATGGGCACGCCTGCCGAGCTCATGCCCGAAGCGGTGCCCTACGCGCGCGCCTACTTCGTAGGCATGGTCTTCTCGCTCGCCCTCAACATGGGCGCGGCGCTCCTGCGCTCCGTGGGCGACACGCGCACCCCCGCCCTCATCATCGCCTCGGGCTGCGTCATCAACGCCCTGCTCGACATCCTGCTCGTTGCCGTTATGGGCCTCGAGGCACTCGGCTGCGGCATCGCCACGGCGGTGACGCTCGCCGTCAACGCGGGCTGCATCGTTTGGCGCCTCACGCACGTGAGCGGCCCTTGGCGCCTCTCGCTCACGCAGCTGCGCATCGACCCGGCGATCTGCCGCAGCATGCTCATGACGGGCCTGCCGCTCGCCATCCAGTCGAGCGTGTACTCGATCTCAAACATCATTCTGCAGTCGACCATCAACACCTTCGGCACCGACGCCGTGACCGGCTGGGGTCTCTCGGCCCGCCTCGATGCCATCGTGTGGATGGTCACTGAGGCCCTCGGCGTCGCCATGACCACGTTTGCGGCGCAGAACTTCGGCGCCCGCAACTACGAGCGCATGCGCCGGGGCTACCACACCTCGCTCGTCATCACGGTCGTGCTCGTCGGCAGCCTGTCGGCGCTGCTCGTGGCCTTCGTGGGACCGCTCTCGCGCATCTTCATCGATGACGCGAGCGTAACCGCCTACACCACGACGATGATCCACTTCATCGCGCCGTTCTACGCGTTTTACTCGATCGTCGACAACACGTCGGGCGCAATCCGCGGGTCGGGCGAGAGCTTCCGTCCGATGCTCCTTACGATCCTCGGCACCTGCGTGTTCCGTGTGGCATGGCTCCTGGCGGTAGTGCCGCTGCACCATACCATCGAGACGGTGCTTCTGGTGTACCCGGTCACCTGGATCCTCACCGCGGCGCTTTTCGTTGCCTACCACCACTGGGGCCACTGGCTGTGCCATGCCGAGGCGCGGGCGGCCAAGCTCGAGAAGCAGCGCGGCACGCTCGAGATCTAGCACGCGTGAGGACCGGCTTAAGAACCTGTGCGCGATATGCGAATCGCACCTACGTGCGCACAGCGCAACGAGCGCACGGGGAACAACCATGTTGGGCAGGTCCCGCACGACGGCCCGCAAAGAAGCGCCGCCGCTGCGCACGAAGCGGCACGATAGGAGAAGAACCCCTATGCACATCTCTGGCCTTGCCACCGTACCCGAATCAGATGAGGCGCTCGTCAAGCGCGCCGTCGAGATCATCGGCGCGAGCTTCTCGGAAGAGCAGTGGTTTGTTACTTGGGCCGACTGCCTCAACGCTCTCGGCGCCACCGACGAGCGCAAGCGCGCCGTGATTCTCGCCGCCGTTGAGGACAGCCTCCGCGCGCACCTGCCCTACGAGGGTGTGTACGTTCTCGAGGACCTGTCGGCCGCCATCGGGTGCTACCGCGCCTCCGAGCTCGGCGGACTCACCCACCCCGAGGTCGAGGAATCGCGCTCGGCATGCGTCGACGCGATCACCACGCCCGAGGAGCGCGAGCTGCTCGAGAAGCGCGCCCGCGCCATGGCGCCGGTCTCCGACTTCGGCTGGGCCCCCGAAGTGGCGCACGGCCGCGACCACATCTACGCCTACGCGCTCGCCGTCGACCCCGAGGCGCGCGGCACCGGCGCGCTCAGGCGCCTGTTCGAGGCGATCTTTGCCTACGCCGACGCCGAGGGGCTCGACATCTACCTCGAATGCTATACCGAGCGCCTCGAGAACCTTTACGCGCACTTTGGCTTCGAGCTCATCGACGTGCTCACCTGCGACGCCGTACGTGTAGCCGAGCGCCGCATGGTCAGGCGCTGCCGCAAATAGCCCCTATTGCCAAACAGGCGCAAACGCAACGGAGCCGGTCGCACGACCGGCTCCGTTTTTTCTCGCTCGAATTCAGCCAACGCCTACCAGCGCTTTCGGTTGACCTTGATCTCGATCCAGCCCGTGAGAATTGCCCATGCGAGAATAACGACGATCGCGATCGGGGCGATCTTTATCAGAAACGCGATGATGGCAATGGGGATCGAGATGATCCACGAGAGCACGGTGAGCACGCAGAACAGCGCGAGCAGCGCGAGAACCACGCCCATGGCGAACCTCCTTAAACGCCTACGAGAACAGGCCCTTCTCGTAATGGTACCCGTTGCTCACGTGCGGGCACAGCTGCCAGAACGCCACGGCGGAGGCTGCCGCCACGTTGAGGGAATCGACGCCGTGGGCCATGGGGATGCGCACCGCAAGGTCGCAGGCGCGCACCGTGCGCTCGGCAAGGCCCGTTCCCTCGGTGCCGAGGAACAGAGCGAGCTTGTCGATCTCTTGCAACGCGGGATCGTCGAGCGAGACGCTCTCGTCGGTAAGCGCGAGCGCGGCGCAAGTAAATCCCGCATCGCGAAGGGCGTCGACGCCGGCGCGCGGCCACTCGCGCACGTTTGAGCCGGCGCGCGTCCAGGGAACCTGAAACAC
>CALUOB010000087.1 GCA_944322175.1 uncultured Coriobacteriaceae bacterium | reverse complement strand
CGACGAGGTGGGCGAGCTGCACAACGCCCTCGACGACGCCGACGCCGAGAAGGACGAGGCCTCCGCCGCCCTCGAGAAGGCGCAGACCGCCGCCGATGCAGCCCAGAGCCAGGTCGACAGCGAGAACGCCGCCGAGGCCAAGGCCATTGCCGAGGCAGCCGCCGCCCTCCAGGCGCAGAGCGACGCCGCCAAGGAGGCCGAGCAGGCTTCCAGCACCTCCGCCGAAGACGAGCGCCCCGGCCTGACCGCCTCCAAGGCCGAGTCGACCGAGACGAGTACCTCCGCCCAGAAACCAAGCTCCGACAAGACCAGCAACGAGCAGACGCAGCAGAAGCCTGCTCAAAACGATGAGCCCGAGCAGCAGCAGCCCTCGCAGCCGAGCGACACAAGCTCCAACGACTCGAGCGACTCAAGCTCTTCCAGCGGCTGGATGACCGGCGTTGCCTCCTACTACGGCATCGGCGACGGCTTCATGGGCGGCACGACCGCGAGCGGCGACATCGTGACCGAGACCTCCATGGGCGTTGCCATGCTCACCGTCCCGCTCGGGACCAAGGTTGAGATCAGCTATGGCGGCGCCACCGTTGTGGCCGTTGTCAACGACCGCGGCCCCTACGCGCACGGCCGCATCATGGACCTGCAGCCCGCCGTTGCGCGCTCCCTTCCCGGCTTCGTCTCTGCAGGCGTGGGCACCATCAGCTACCGCATCATCGGCTAGCGCCACCTGCAATACTTCGCCACGCAAGCGGCCGATCTTCCCGATCGGCCGTTTTTTGTTACCGAGGACCGTCGCACCGCGCGTCCCGACGTATCGCGCCTCTCGCCTGGCAGCGCTTCTCAGGCTGACGCGCCTATCAACCGGCAGAACTTCTCAACCGGCCATGCCTCTCCGCAGCAGCACATCTCAGCCCGTCGCGCTTCCCCCTTGCTGGCACCCAGCCCGCAAAATTACGCAGCAAGACGCATCTGCCAAAAGAATACGCAAGGATACGGCCCAGCATCCCCTGTTTCGGGCGTTGGGTCGTATCCTTGCGTATTCTTGCGGTACAACCGCGCGGCTGCGCAATCTTTAGGCAAACACGAGCTCGGCAATCTGGTCGATCTTGTCGTAAACGGCGATGCAAAGCGCGCGAACCTCGTCGTCGATCGGCGTGATGTCGGGGATAAGAACCACGTCCATGCCGGCGGCATGGCCGGCGCGCACGCCGTGCGGCGAGTCCTCCACCACCAAGCAGCGCTCGGGCGCCACGCCGAGCTTCTTAGCCGCCACAAGGTAGATGTCGGGGTTGGGCTTGCCGTGCTTGACCTCGCGACCGCAGACGAACTCCGAGAACTTGTCCAGAATGCCCGCGAGGGCCAGGTCGTGCTCAACGGCCTCGCGCTCGGACGAAGACGCCACGGCGCGCTCGATGCCGGCCTCGGCAATGCGGTCGAGAAGACCGGGCAGGTCGTCGCCCTTGATCAGCTTGTCAGCCTCCTCGTAGGCGGCGTGACGATCCTTGAGGTGCTGCGCGAGCACGTCCTCGACCGTGGGACGACCGGGCGCGTCGATGGTGTCGCCCAGAGCGGCGCGGATCTTCTCGATTACGCGCGGCCGAGGCAGACCCGTGAACGAGAGCACGAGCTCGGGCGTTACGTTGATGCCGAGTGCCGCGTTGGTTTTGGGCCACGAGTTGAACGAGAGCTGCTCGCTGTTGATAAGCGTGCCGTCCATATCAAAAAGTACCGCGTCGTAGCGACCCATGCGGGCCTCCCCCTTCGTTGCGCGCCGTGCGCGAAAAACGTTATCTGCCGAGAAGACCGGCCACCTCGCCGGCCAGCGTGATGGTACCACAGGCAACAAACGGCTCCCCCGCCGAGGTGAGCGCACGCACGGCATCCTCAACGGAACCATATACGGCGGCGGGCTCGACCCCTTCGGCGCGCATGAGCTCGGCCGCCTCCTCTGCGGGAAGCGCGCGGGCAGCCGCGGTCTGCGCTACAACCACGCGCGGGAACGCAGGTGCCAGAATGTGCGCGATACCTGCCCCGTCTTTGTCGGCGAGCACGGCAAAGAGAAGCGTCGGACGCTCGCTCACAGAGGGGCTGATCTCGTCGAGGCACCCCACGAAGGTCTCGACCGACTGTGGGTTGTGACACGCGTCGATAAGGGCCAGCGGATCGGTGCGCAGCACGTCAAAGCGCCCGGGCGTAGGCGTCGAGGCAAGGCTCGTGCGCAGGGCGACGGCGTTGAGCGGACGCGCCAGGTACTCCTCGGCAAGCAGGATGGCGCAGGCGGCGTTCTGGGCCTGGTAGGCGGGCTTGCGAAGAGCCGCCTCGTAATGGGCGCGGCGCGTCTCGGTCGAGAAGAGCAGGGCGTCGCCCAGGTACGCGGGACGATGCAGGATGCGATGGTTGCTCAGAACCGGCTCAGCGCCTGCCCGGGCGCACTGCGCGCGCATGACGGCCGAGACGCTCGGCTCGCGCGTACCTTCGCCGAGCACCACGCGCCTGCCCGGCTTGATAACGGCGGCCTTCTCAGCGGCGATCTCGGCGAGCGTGTTGCCGAGGATCTTCATGTGGTCGAGACCGATGCCGGTGATGCCCACCACGCACGGATCGGTTGCGCTCGTGGCGTCCCAGCGCCCGCCGAGGCCCACCTCGAGCACCGCGACGTCAACGCGCTCCCGCGCTGCTATAGCAAGCGCCGCAACCGTCAGCACGTCGAAGGCGCTGATGGTGTAGGGCTCCTCCCCCGCTGCAGCACGGCGCTCGTTAACACGGCGTCCGGCCTCGCCGGCAGCGGCAACGCCCCAGGCAAAGCAGTCGTCGCCGACCGGAGCCCCGCCGATCTCGATGCGTTCGTTAAAGCGCACGAGCTGCGGACTCGTATAGAGCATCGTGCGCTTGCCCTCGCCGCGCAGAATGCCCGCCAAAAAGCGCACCGTGGAGCTCTTGCCGTTGGTGCCGGCAACCTGAATGCAGTCGTAGGCGCGGTCCGGCCGCCCGAGCTCGTCGAGAAGCGCCACGACCACCTCGAGCAGCGGCCCCTCGGTGCTTCCCATAAAGCCGGTGTCGGAGGCTATGGGCAGCGCCTCCTCGTAACTCAAGTTAGGCACCGCGAACGGCGGCTCCCACGGCTCGCGCACGTTCCCGTTGTCCGGCTGATTCTGGGCGGCAGTATCCATGCAACTCAGCTCCTACGTTTCATGTGATCCAGAGCAAATCAAACCCTAACAGTCTAGCACTCGGCCGCGCCAAGCCAAGAAAAAGGAGGCGCCGCACGGCGCCTCCGCTGTTGGTTGCTGTTGTTGCGAACCGGCTTGCAGGCTCAAGCGCTATTACGCGAAGTCGACCAGCTGAGCCGTAAGCGCGTCGAGCTCGGCCTTGAGATCGGCGGCGCGCTCGCGCTTGGCCTCAACGACCTCGGGCGCCGCCTTTGCCACAAAGCCGGGGTTAGCGAGCGTGCGCTCGGCGCCCGCAAGCTCCTTCTCGGCCTTCTTGATGGCCTTCTCGATGCGCGTGCGCTCGGCGGCAAAGTCCACCAGGTCGCCCACGACAATGTACGCGTCAAAATCGGGGCCGGCAAGGGCGATGGAGCCTTCGGGCTTCTCGAGGTCAAGACCGACCTCGACCGACGAGGCGTTGGCGAGGCTCGCCGCAAAGCCGCTCATCTGGCCGATGGCGCTGGCGGCGTCGTCGCCGTGGGCGCGCACGACCACGCGCAGCTGCTCCTTGGGGCTGATGCGGTAGCGGGCGCGCGTGGAGCGGACGTCGGTCACCACCGCGCGCATGAGCTCGAAGGCGCGCTCGGCGGGCTCGTCGATCCACTGCGTGTACGCCTCGGGCTCGGGCCACGCGGCTACCATAAGGGCCTCGGCGCGCACGGCCTCCCCCGTTGCGGGGTCAACGTCGAGCCAGCTTGCGGGCATGGCGTCCCAGATCTTCTCGGTCACAAAGGGCATGAGCGGGTGCATGAGGCGCAGGCTCGTGTCGAGCACGAAGATGAGATTGCGCTGCGCCTGCAGGCGCTCGTCGTCGAGCTTGAGGCGCGCCTTGGTAACCTCGACGTACCAGTCGCAGACCTCGTTCCAGAAGAACGCCTGGAGGTTGCGGACCATCTCGCCGAAGTTGTAGGTCTCGATGCCCTCGGTCACCGCCTTGACCTGCTTGGCCAGACGGCTGAACATCCGCGCGTCGGCGTCGGAGATGGCCTTGGGCTCGCCCGGCTCGTAGCCCTCCATGTTCATAAGGAGGAAGCGGCTCGCGTTCCAGATCTTGGTCACAAACGCGCGCGCCTGCTCGGTGCGCGGCGACCCCTTGAACTCGTGGGTCCTCTTGTCGATGTCGGCGTCGAACTTCACGTCCTGGTTGGCCGTGAAGAGCGACAGCAGGTTGAAGCGCATGGCGTCGGCGCCGTACTTGTCGATGAGGTCCATGGGGTCAACGCCGTTGCCCTTGGACTTGGACATGCGGCTGCCGTCCTTGGCGAGGATCGTGGGGTAAATGACCACGTCATGGAAGGGCTCCTCGTGCAGGAAGTACTCGGAGCTCATGATCATGCGCGCCACCCACAGCGCGATGATATCGCGCGCGGTGACGAGCGCCGTGGTGGGATGATGCCCCTCGAGGCCCTCGGGCCTCTGCGGCCAGCCCTGCGTGGCAAAGGTCCACAGCTGGCTCGAGAACCACGTGTCGAGCACGTTCTCGTCCTGGTGCACATGGTGCCCGCCGCACTTGGGGCACACGTCCGTGTCCTCCATCAGGGCGTCCTCCCACCCGCAGTCCTCGCAGTAGAAGACCGGGATGCGGTGGCCCCACCAGAGCTGGCGGCTGATGCACCAGTCTTTGAGGTTCTCCATCCACGTAAGGTAGCTCTGCTTCCAGCGCTCGGCGTTGAAGCGCACGCGGCCCGAGGTCACGGCCTCGATAGCGGGCCCTTTAAGCTTGTCGACCGCCACGAACCACTGCTCCGACAGCCAGGGCTCGAGCGTGGTGTCGCAGCGGTAGCAGTGCATGACGGAGTGCTCGTGGTCCTCGATGTGGTCGAGAAGGCCGTGCTCCTCGAACCACGCGACGACGGCCTCGCGGCACTCGTCGCGCGTCATGCCCGAGAACTCGCCGTAGCCGTCGACCACGATTGCATGCTCGTCGAAGATGTTGATCTTCTCGAGACCGTGGGCCTCGCCCATGGCGTAGTCGTTGGGGTCGTGGGCAGGCGTGACCTTCACGAAGCCCGAACCGAAGCCCGCGTCAACGTGGAAGTCCGAGAAGATCGGAATCTCGCGGTTGACGATGGGCAGCATCACGGTCTTGCCCACAAAGGCGGCCTTCTCGGGGTCCTTCGGCGAGACGGCCACACCGGTATCGCCGAGCATGGTCTCGGGGCGCGTAGTGGCAACGACGATGTAGTCCTGACCGTTGACCGGCTCGGTGAGCGGGTAGCGCAGATGCCACAGGTGGCCGTGCTCGTTCTCGTACTCGGCCTCGTCGTCCGAGATGGCAGTCGTGCAGTTGGGGCACCAGTTGACGATGCGCTTGCCGCGGTAGATAAGCCCGTCGTGGTACCAGTCGCAGAAGACCTTGCGCACGGCCTCGGCGTAGTCGTCGTCCATGGTGAAGCGCTCGTTGTCAAAATCGACCGAGCAGCCCATGCGCTTGATCTGCTCCTTGATGGTGCCGCCGTACTCGTGGGTCCAGTCCCAGCAGGCGTCGAGGAAGGTCTCGCGGCCCATCTCGAGGCGGTTCTTGCCCTCGCTTTTGAGCTTCTTGTCGACCTTGGTCTGCGTGGCGATGCCCGCGTGGTCGGTGCCGAGGATCCACTGGGTGGAGCGGCCGCGCATACGCGCCTCGCGCACGATGGCGTCCTGGATGGAGTCGTCGAGGGCGTGGCCCATGTGGAGCTTGCCCGTCACGTTGGGCGGTGGGATAACCACCGTGCAGTCGCCCTTGCCGGGGCGCCTGCCGTAGTAGTTGCCGGAAAGCCACTTGTCGAGCACCTCCGGCTCAGCAACCGCCGGATCGTAGGTCTTGGGCATCTCTTCGTACATATGAGGAGTCCTCCCCTGATAGCGCACTATACAAGGTATGAGCATAGCACACGGAAGGCCCGGCCCGGAGCTGGCGCGCGTCGTGTGAAGGCCCTCTGAGCGCAGACGGAATCGGGCCTCGCGAGGCGCGCTCAGCGCAAGGGCAGGCGCACCTCAAAGCAGGTGGACCACGGCTGCTCGGCGTCCACCAGGGCAATGGAGCCGCCGAGAAGCTCCGCGCAGCGCCGCGCGATGGCAAGCCCGAGCCCCGTGCCCTTGTCGACCGCGCGCTCCTTGTTGCTCGTCACAAACGGGTCG
>CALUOB010000086.1 GCA_944322175.1 uncultured Coriobacteriaceae bacterium | reverse complement strand
AAAGGGCAGCCAAGAGGAGATGGCCTGAAAAACAGACGGAAGCATCTGCCGCGGGAAGGTGCCTCCTGCCCCCGCTACCTGCACGACCATGAGTACGACCGCCGCCGCCTTGCCCACGTCTCCAAACGAGGCGGTAAGCGAGAAGATGATGTTCACAAACACAAACGATGCGACCCAGCCGGCGAGAAACGCAAGCATCGGATGGGCGCATTGCACCCCGAGAAAGAGCACGTTGCCGGCCCAGATAAGCGTTGCCTGCAAAAGGCCGATGCCGGCGAACAGGCTAAGACGCGCCAGGTAGGCGGCGGTCTCGCCCATGCCGAGGCTTTCGCGCACGCCTGTTCCGGGAACCGCCTTGAGAAGCGCCGCCATAACCACGCCGCCGATCCAGATGGCGAGCGTGGAGTAAAACGGCGCCATGGCGGATCCGTTGTTTTCGACAGGGAATATCGGCGTGCGGTCGATCTTCACCGGCTCGGCGATAAACGCGCCGATCTCGGCGGGCTCGGCGGTGAGAATCGAGCGAATCTGATCGATATCGTGCCCTTCGAGCGCGGATCCGAGACGGTCGTGTAGGTCGCGCAGATCGGTTGCCTTTTGATCGAGCGCGTCGGCGGTGTCGGCAAGCGCAGTGCGCGCAGCGCCAAGATCGTCGCGTGCGTCGGCAGCAGCAGCGTCGGCGCTTTCCAGCGTGCCGGCAAGGTTGCCGGCAATTGTCCTGGTTTGAGCGGAAGCCTGTTCCACCATGCCTGCCAGGTCTTCGAGCGCGGGTGCCACTGAGCCGTCGAAGCTGTCCTTCAGCTCAGCGAGGTCCTTTCCGGCGTTGCCTGCGAGTTGCTTGAGCTCCTCCTGCGCGTCTTTTGCATCGGTGGTTCCCTGCTCGAGGTCGCCCTGCGTTTTCTGCAGAGCGTCCGAAAGCTCGGTCAGCTCGTTGATGGCCTGCTGTACGCGATCGGCGAGGCCCTCGATCGTCAGCGTCACCTCGTGCACGCGATCGTACTCGACCGAGCCCACCTCGTAGTGCTTTTCAAAACGCTCGGTGAGCGCGTCCTGACCGTCGAGTCGGTCGGCCAGTTTCTGCAGTGCGGCAATCTGCTCGTCGCAGGCGGCCTGCGCCTTGGCAAGGCCGTCGCCGATGCCGTTTGCTTGCCCCTCAGCCGTGGCAAACGCCTGATCGATGGCATCGTTTACGCTGCCGAGGGCCTGCGCGCTCGCCGAGAACGCGTTGCCGGCAGAGGTCTCGGCGGACCCGAGTGCGTCTTGCGCGTCGCGGATGCCGTCGGCCGTGCTGGCAAGCGCGTCGGCTGCGTCGTTGGCGGGAGCGGCAAGGTCCAGATAACCCGTCGAGCTCGACCCGAGAAGCCCCTGCGTCGAGGCGAGCAGCTCGTCGGCCCCGCGCATATCCGCCGACGCACGGTCGAGTGCGTCGGCGGAGGTCTCGAGCGCTCGGTTGAGGTTGCTCGCAAAACGCTCGAGCTCGTCGTCGCCGAGCACGTTGCCGAGCTCGTCGAGCGCGCCGGTTCCCACGTCGGCCACCGCGCGGGCAAAGCTCGCGTTGATGTCACGTTTCACGGCGCTCGCCGCCTTGTTGGTGACGATCTCGGCGATGGCGTTGAGCTTCTCGTTCTGCAAAAAGACAACCTCGGCGGGTTCGCCGTCCACGGCCCCTGTGAGCAAGCGCTCCGAAAAGTCCTCGGGAATGATGAGGGCTGCGTAGTACGCCCCCGATCGCACGCCCTCGCGCGCCTTGTTCTCGCTCACCGACACGTATCCGATGCTCTCCGAGGTGCTGAGGTCGGCGGCCACGCGCTCGCCGAGGTTCAGCCTCACCGGGAGAAGGTCGCTTGCGTACCCCTTGTCCGAAGACGCTACGGCAACCGCGAGGTTCTTGGTGTTGCCGTAGGGGTCCCAGCTCCCGGCAATGTTGAACCAAGCGTAAAACGAAGGCACCACCACGATGCCGAAGAGCACGACGAGGCTGATGACGTTGGCCCGCATGCGCCGGACGTCATGGCGGAGAAGATTGCCAAAACCGCTCACTGTTCTTCCTTTCGCTGGCGCTCGATCGCGCGCCCCAGCTGCTCGTTGAGCTGGCCCGGAGTCCGGCGCGCAAGTTCGAGCTCGCGCGCAAGCCGATCGTGCAGGTATTCAACGACGACGAGGTATATGCACCCGACGGTGAGCGCAAGCGTCCACCAGGCGAGAAGATCGAGTTTACCCGGCACGACGAGTCCGAGAAGCGCGAGCACGGGCGCCGCAAGCGCAAGCCCGATAAAACCGCGGCGCACAAGGCGCGGGTACGACCGCTCAAAACGCTTTGCCCGCTTCATGGTCTGCGCGCGGTAGGCGTTGGTGGCCATGAGGGCGCGGACGATGCCGTCGATTCCCGGGCTGTTCCCGGCAGCCGTTTGCCGCTCGGCTATGAAGAGATCGCCGCCTGCGAGCTCGCGATCAAAGAGCCCAACCACGTTGCCGAGACGCCGCCGCACGCCGAGCCCGAGCGCGAGCGCGGGAAGCAGGAACAGAAAGAGCGCGAGCAGGTCGTGCGCGTACGCAAAACCGTAGAAGCCTGCTACGGCTTCGCGCATGGCGTTGATGCCGTACGTGAACGGCAGCCAAGGTTCTAGCGCTTGGAAAAAGCCGGGCTGCATCTGAATGGGGTAGAGCCCCGACGCGCCCGGTATCTGGAGCACCACGAGCAGCACGCCGAGCGCCTTGCCGATGTGCTTGAAGCTCGCCGCCAGCGCGTAGACGATCCCCACGTACACAAACGATGCGACCATCCCCGCCCCCAGGTATGCTGCAGGCGACACGCACTGGACGCCGAGAGCGAGGTCGCCCGCGCAACAGATAAGCGCCTGCACCTGCCCGATCAATGCGAGTAAAAGGCCGCGCCCGGTAAACGCCTGCCACGGCGCGATGCCGCTCACGCGCCCCTCGTCGACCTCGAGGTGATAGATCGCAACAAGCACGAAGCCGCCCACCCACAGCGCGAGGTTCGTGTAAAACGGCGCCACGCCCGAACCGTAGTTCCTCACCGGGTAGACCGCGTCGCTGCGCACGGACACCGGCGACGCCATGAAGGCGCCCACGTCCTCGGGGTCGAGGCCGAGCGCGTCCTTGAGGTGCGAGAAGTTCCGCGCGTTTTGCAGCGCAGCGAGCTCATGAGCGAGATTTCGCACGTCATCGGCGTTGCCGCGTAGCGACTTCGCCGCGTTCTGCGCCACGTCGGACCCTTCTTCGAGCAGGCCGTCGAGCGCTTTGAGCGAGGTGTCGGCGTTGCCGAGAAGAGCAGGCAGGGAGTTCGCGGCGGCAGATACCGAGGCGCCGGCGTCGGCGAAGGCGTCGAGCCCCTCCGAGGCCTTGGGCGCAGCCGTTGCGGCGATGTCGTTTTGCAGGGCGGCGAGCTCGTCTGAGGAGGTGCGCACGGCGTCGTTGACTGCGTCGGTGAGGTTGCGCACGCTGTCGGCCGACGCCTTGACGTTGTCGGACGCCTGCTGAAGGCCGTCGATCTGCGCGAGCTGCGTGTCGGAAAGGCTCACGAGAACATCGATCTCGCCGTCAAGCTCCTTCTCGATCTCGGTTTTGATCTGGACCGCGTCCTCGGTGGGAGCATCGAGGCTCGCAACGACCGTGCGCACGTCTTCGAGCGATCCCTTGAGCGAGACGACGGTTCCGTTCAGCGACCTGAGCTCCGAGAGAGCGGCGTCGAGCTTGCCCTGGGCCCAGCCCACGTCGCCGGCGAGCGCGCCGATGTCGTAGGCTGCGGTCGACGAGATGCCGGCGATGGCAGACGAGCCCGTGCCGAGCGCAGCGGAGAGGGCCGAGAAGTTCGTCTGCGCCTCAGAGCGCGCTGTGCCGAGAAGGTCGCGCCCGCGCGCCAGGTCGACTCCCAAGGTCTCGCTCGCCCCGGTAAGCTCGCCGATCGTCGTGCGGGCGTCGTCCACCGACGTGCGGGCGGACGCGAAGGTGCCCTTCGTCCCATCCAGGGTGTCAGCGAGGTTCTCGAGGAGGTCCGCGGTCTGCGTCAAATCGTCCTGCGCTGACGATCCTGCGGCGTTGAGGTCCTCCGACGCGCCTCCCAGCGCATCCTGGAGCTTCTCGGTGACGGTTTTGCCCACGACCGAGGCAAACTCGTCGGCGATCTGCGATTCGAGCTCCCCGGCGCCGGTGTCGGTAACCTTGGGCGCGACGGCGTTTTCTTTCTCGTTGACGTAGTAGGCAATGCGCGCCGGCTCAACATGGCCGTCGAGCACCCCGGCGAGCCCTTCGGTAAAGTCCTTGGGTATGACGAACGCGGCGTAGTACCTGCCCGCCTTCACGCCCTCCTGCGCCGCGTCTGCGCTTGGCACAAACGTCCAGCCAAGCTGGTGGTTCTCCTCAAGGCGCTCGCGCACCATGCTGCCAGCGTTGATGTTGCCGAGCCCCTCTACGTCGGCGCCGCGGTCGAGAACCGCAACGGCAACCGGAACCGTCGAGGTGTTCTCGTACGGGTCGTTGTTGGCAACGATGTTGGTCCACGCGTACAGCGAGGGGATGATGCAGACACCCAAGGTGATGACGAGCCCCACAGGGTTGGTGAGGATGCGCTTGAGGTCGCGCAGCACGATGCGTAAAACGGTGCCCATGACCTGCCTTTCTCGTGTTGATCGGCAGGAATACTACCCATTTATAGACTTATCCACATATGGGGAATAGACTCTATGTCTAAGCAATGGATCAGAGCGATCTGTGAGTTTGGCAACAGAACGGGGGATTGTGACGATGAGCAGCGAAGGCGGGGCAGGGAGCCCGCGCGTAGACCGGCGCGTGCGGCGCAGCAGGCGCGCCATGGTCGAGGCGTTTGACCGGCTGCTTGCCACCAGGCCGGTCGACAAGATCACCGTGAGCGCCATCGCGCAGGAGGCTGACGTTGACCGCAAGACGTTCTACCAGCACTTCGGGAGCGTCGAGGGGCTTATCGACGCCATTGCCGAGGCGTTTGTGGCGAGCATTCTGGACGAGGTCGGCGCGAGCTTTGACCATTCCCTCATTGCCGAGGACCGCGCGGCGGCGCTGCGCGCCTTCTTCCGCGCGCTTGTTGAGCACCTGAGCCAAGGGCTCGAGCGCGAACGGGGGTACTTCGAGAACATGCCCGCCGACATGCTCTTCGAGCGGCTGCTCGCCCCGCTTGAGCGGCAGATCGTCGAGCGCGGCTTGCTCGCTGGCTACGTTCCCGACGAGAAGATCGTCTCGTGCCTCTCGTTTGTGCTGGGCGGCATGCTCGCGCTCTTCAGGTGGTGGCTTGCCTCGGGCGAACCTGTGCCGATCGAGGAGCTCGCCGACCTGGCGAACACCCTCACCGAAAGCGGCCTGCGCGGCGTGCACGAGGTGTAGCGCGCAGGCGAGGCGCGCCTACGCGCCGCAGAGCGCTTTACGGACGAGAAGCGCAAAGGCGTCGGCGCCGTCGGGCGTGAGGTGGATGCCATCGTCGACGAGGTACTCGCTGTGGCCCTCGCTCGCGCCGTGCCAGTCGATGATGCCGACGTTGTCGTACTTGTCGGCGAACTTGCGCAGCACCTTGTTGTTGGGGTCCTGCAGCTCGAGCGGACATCTGATGGTGACGAAGTAGAGCGGCTTGCCGTCGACGGCGTCGACGAGCGCCTGCACGGTCGACTCGTCGCGGATGAGCCCGTTGAGGCCGAGCGCAAAGATCACCGCGTCGGGCTTGTAGCCGTCGGCAACGTCTTGGGCGTACACGTCTTGGCCCACGTAAAGCTGTCGGCTGACCTGGCCGTCGACGAGCGCGTTGGGCAGGAGCTTCTCGAGCGCCGGTTTGGCCCCTTCGGTCACGGAGTCGCCGATGATGAGGACGTGCGCGTCGCAGGTGCCCTTCTTGGCGTTGAAGGTCCACGACGTATAGGGAAGGTTCTTGGGCACCTTCTCGGCCACTGGCTTGGGCTTCTCAGGCTCCTTGGGCTTTTTGGGTTCGGCCTTGGCTTCAGCCGACCCTTGGTCTGCGGAGGCGTGGGCCGCGGCCGTTTGCTCTGCTGATCCGGCGGATTCCTGCGCGGCGTCGGACCCGGCGGCAGCGCGGCGGCTTACGAGCTCGGGGCGGAGGGCAACGGCACGCTCCTGCGCGATGGCCTGCCAGTCGATCGGCGCGGCGGCAAGCGCTCCCACCGCGCAGGCCCCGACAAGGGCGCAGCACACAGGCACGGCTGTGAGCACGCCGCGTGCCGGCAGCTCGGCGCGCTTCTTGCCGAGGCGCACGCAGGGCTTCTCGACGAGCCGGTAGAAGGCCTCGGCGGCGGCGAGCACCGCAACGAGCTGGAGCGCGACCTCCCAGTCTGCGAGCGCGGTGGTGCGCGTGGCGGGGTTCATGAGGATGAGCAGCGGGTAGTGAACGAGGTAGAGCGAGAACGACCGCGAGCTCACGTAGCGCAGCGGTGCGCACGAGAGCGCGCGGTTGAGGAGGCCTTCCTG
>CALUOB010000085.1 GCA_944322175.1 uncultured Coriobacteriaceae bacterium | reverse complement strand
GGTCGCCCTGACGGCCGGAGCGGCCGCGGAGCTGGTTGTCGATACGGCGGGACTCGTGGCGCTCGGTGCCGATGACGGTGAGGCCGCCGAGCTCGACCACGCGCTGGTGCTCCTCGGCGCAGACTTTGCGAGCGCGCTCCTCGGCGGCCTCGAGCGCGCGGGCAAAGGCGCCGAGCTGCTCGGGCTCGACCTCGAGGCCCTCCTGGGCGAGCTCCTCGACCGTGAGCTCGGAGGGGTTGCCGAGCGAGAGGATCTTCTCGCCCGTGGCGCGGTCAAAGCCGAAGTCGTAGCCGAGAACCTCCTCGCGGGCGAGCTCGGAGGGGTTGCCGCCGAGCAGGATGTCGGTGCCGCGGCCGGCCATGTTGGTGGCGATGGTGACCGCGCCCTCGCGACCCGCCTGCGCCACGATGTGCGCCTCGCGCTCGTGGTGCTTGGCGTTGAGGATCTCGTGCGGGATGCCGCGCTTGCTGAGCAGGCGGCTGAGCTTCTCGGAGCTCTCGATCGAGACGGTGCCCACGAGGACCGGCTGGCCCTTGGCGTGGCGCTCGGTCACGTCGTCGGCAACGGCGTTGAACTTGGCGTCGATGGTGCGGTAGACCAGGTCCTCGTGATCCTTGCGGATGACGGGCTTGTTGGAGGGAATGACCTGCACGGGCAGGTTGTAGATCTCGCGGAACTCGGCGTCCTCGGTGAGGGCGGTACCGGTCATGCCGCTGAGCTTGTCGTAGAGGCGGAAGTAGTTCTGGAGCGTGATGGTGGCCAGCGTCTGGTTCTCCTCGCGCACGATGACGCCCTCTTTGGCCTCGATGGCCTGGTGCAGGCCCTCGGAGTAGCGGCGGCCTTCCATGATGCGGCCGGTGAACTCGTCGACGATCTTGACCTCGCCGTTGGTGACGACGTACTGCTGGTCGCGGTGGAACATGTACTCGGCCTTGAGCGCTTGCTGCAGGTGGTTCACGAGCTGGCCGGAGAGGTCGGCGTAGATGTCGTCGATGCCGAGGCGCTGCTCGATCTTCCTGAGGCCCTGCTCGGTGGCGGCGATGGTGTGCTTGGCCTCGTCCATGACGAAGTCGCCGTCGGGTTCGGGGAGCTCCTCGCCCATGGTGAGCAGGTCGCGCTCGGGCTCTTCGGCGCGGCGCAAGCCGCGGACGGCGCGGGCAAACTGCTTGTAGGTCTCGGCCGACTTGGTGCCGGCGCCCGAGATGATGAGGGGCGTGCGGGCCTCGTCGATGAGGATGGAGTCGACCTCATCGACGATGGCGTAGGCGTGGCCGCGCTGCACGCGCTGGCTCGCGCGGGTGACCATGTTGTCGCGCAGGTAGTCGAAGCCGAACTCGGAGTTGGTGCCGTAGGTGATGTCGGCCTCGTACGCGGGCTTCTTGAGATCGAGCGACATGCCGTTTTGCAGCAGGCCGACCTTGAGGCCCAGGAAGCGGTAGATCTGACCCATCCACTCGGAGTCGCGCTTGGCGAGGTAGTCGTTCACGGTGACCACGTGCACGCCCTTGCCGGGCAGCGCGTTGAGGTAGGCGGCCAAGGTGGCGACGAGCGTCTTGCCTTCGCCGGTCTTCATCTCGGCGATCATGCCCTCGTGCAGGGCGATACCACCGATGATCTGCACGTCGAAGTGGCGCATGCCCACGGTGCGGTCGGCGGCCTCGCGCACCACGGCAAACGCGTCGGGTAGCAGGTCGTCGAGCGTCTCGCCGGCGGCAAGGCGACCGCGCAGGACCTCGGTCTGGCGCGCGAGCTCGGCGTCGTCCATCTTCTTATATGTTGAAGCGAGCCCGTTGACCTTGTCTTTGAGCTTTCCGAACCGCTTCAGCTCTTTGTCCGACCCAAATGAAAGCAGCTTAGAGACGAAACCCATACGCTTCCTTTAGTCCATGCCGTGCGCGCACCCGACAAGCAGGGCCCGCCTCAAAGGCGGCCGGCCCACAGGCGCCGTTATGCTCAGGATACCGACTGGGCGGTAAAGGCGTTTGACCCCGGCAACGACCCGCCGGACGCACCTCCCGCTCTTGCCGTTGCCTTGGCAGCGACGCGCTTCTCGCCATAGAAAGCGGCCCCGACGGGCGCCTTCGGCACACAGCCTGCGTTCAGTCGGAGACTACTTTACCAATATGCCCCTGACCCAGACACAGCGCCGCCGGCCCGTACAAAGAAACCACGGAGCGCCCGGAGGTTGGGGCGCGAGCGGGCGCTGCACGGGGGCGAGCGGGCGTTGTGCGGAAGGGACGCTGTGCGGGAAGGGCGTTGTGCGGGAGGAGTGTTGCGCGGGAGGAGTGTTGCGCGGGAATCGTCGGCGTCAGAGGGCGAACTTCTCCCCGAGCTTGCGTAACGTCCCGGCTTGGGAGAGTTCGGGCGGCACAAGGTCCCGACTTGGGAGGACCGCGGCGGCGCAACGACCCGGTCTGGGAGGACTGAAGCGGTCGGGGATCAAAACGCCCCAAATCGTGTGCAACGTCCTTACTTGGGAGAGTCCAGCTGGAACAAGATCCCGGCTTGGGAGAAAAACGACCGTCGGAGACAATAATTCTCCCCCATCTTGCACGACGTCCTTGCTTGGGAGAGCTCGGCCGGAACAAAGTCCCGGCTTGGGAGAGCGGCCGAGAAGCGCGCGTCTCTGACCTGCGGTTTTGCCTGGCCGCCAAACCCCTGAAAGAGGCGCTTCTCTCCAAAGCCGGGACGTTGTGTAGAAAACATCCAGTTCTCTCGCGAAAAGGGGCATTCCTCTCCCACGCAGGGACGACCTGCCAGCCTGCTGCGAGCATCGTCCCGGCTTGGGAGAAATACGACCGTCGGAGGCAGCAATTCTCCCTCATCGTGCACAACGTCCTTGCTTGGGAGAGTTCGGCCGGAACAAGGTCCTGGCTTGGGAGAGCGGCCGAGAAGCGCGCGTCTCTGACCTGCGGTTTTTCCGGGCCGCCTGGCTCCTGAAAGGGGCGCTTCTCTCCCAAGGCGGGACGTTGCGCATAAAACGCCCGGTTTCCCCGACCGAAAAGCGCCCCGCTCTCCAAAGGCGGGACGTTGCGCCATGCCGTCGCGACCATCGTCCCGGCTTGGGAGGATTGCGGGGGCCAAAGCGCGCAACTCTTCCTGGCAATACACATCGTCCCGGCTTGGGAGAGCGCCCCTGGTTGGGAGAGCGCCCCTGGTTGGGAGAGCGCCCCTGGTTGGGAGAGCGCCCATGGGGCACGCCCAGCGGGTCCTTGACGTTCTCACCCGACCGCCTCAGCAAACGCTTGCCTTCTTGAGCAGAATAATGCCCCCGGCCCCATGGTATACTCAGGACATCCCACCATATCGACAATATCCGCGCCCGCACCCGCAAAGGGTTTGCCATTCACGAGAAGGGCGAATTATGCCTACCCCGAAACTGTTCCTCTGCCACCGATCTGCCGCCAACCTCTGGCGAACTAACGCCGCCTGGTTGCTCGCTCACGCGCGGGCGGCAAGGCCCGCAGCGCCGCCCGCGCTGCAAAATCCCGCCGTCGAACTTGCGAGCACGCTCGAAACGGCCCGCAGCTTCCTCGGTGTCCGGCATCCGATCCATGTTCTCATCTCGCCGCACAGCCGACGCACGAGAAACCGGGCCATAGAGACAAACTGCTGGTCAGGACCACTTCCCTCCGGCTCGTTCATCGCAGTGGGCCAAACGCTGCTTGTTGCGACCCCCGAATTCTGCGCGATGCAGATGGCTGCAGACGAACTCATTTCCGACGCTGAGCTTCTCGCCTACATTCTTGAGATCTGCGGGACCTATGCCCTTCAGCCAAGTGGCAACGCCCTATACAACCAGCCGGTTCTTTCGTCCATCAAGGCGCTTGAGACGTTCGCGCGCAAATCATCGGGCCGTCGCGGAGCCAGGCGGCTCAAGCGCATCATCCGCCTCGCTGCCCAGGGCTCGGCTTCTCCGCTCGAAACGCTGGCGTTTGAGCTGCTCACACTGCCTCGTGCCCTGGGCGGAGAGGGGCTGCCTCTGCCCGCGCTTAACATGCGCATCAAGATCCCTCCTGAGCTGCGCGGATCGGACGACCACTGGCATCGCAAGGGAGACCTCTGTTGGACCCAGCCAGATACCGAGGCGGGCGTCATTGTCGAGGTGCTCGGAAAAGAGCCGCATCCGGACGAAGAGATTTCGCGCGCCCGAGACTCTGATCGTGAGGTGTCGCTGGAGGCGCTGGGGTGGACGGTCCTTCCGGTCACGGCGCGACAGCTCTACTTAAGCGACGGAACCGATCGAATTGTGCAAGCGGTGCGCAACCGGCTCGCCCTGCGTTGGCGCGAGCCGCAATATGACCACGCCGACCGGCGCGCTGCGCTGCGAAGGCTGCTGCTCAAGCCGGGCGCGCTTCGGCCTTGGGTCGACCCGCAGGATTGAGTAAGTGGGCGCCTCCCTGCAGCCGCGCCCGAGCCACGGCTTGCCCAGCCTTACAGCACGGCGTGGGAGAAGTTCACTCTAACGGCTTGCACAGCGTCCCCGCTTGGGAGAGTTCGGCTGGAACAAGGTCCCGGCTTGGGAGAAATACGACCGTCGGAGGCAGCAATTCTCCCTCATCTTGCACAACGTCCTTGCTTGGGAGGATTTTGATGGAACAAGTTCCCGGCTTGGGAGGGTTGAGGCTGCTGAAAGGGAGAAATGCGCCCGATCCCTGCGTAACGTCCTTGCTCGGGAGAGTTTTGCTGGAACAAGGTCCCGGCTTGGGAGAGCGGCTGAGAAGCGCGAACCTCTGACCTGCGGTTTT
This sequence comes from uncultured Coriobacteriaceae bacterium, assembly GCA_944322175.1. GTDB lineage: Bacteria > Actinomycetota > Coriobacteriia > Coriobacteriales > Coriobacteriaceae > CALUOB01. Next base: position 1,739 of record CALUOB010000085.1, on the reverse strand, counting down.
GCCGGGCAGCCAGGCTCCTGAAAGGGGCGCTTCTCTCCCAAGGCGGGACGTTGCGCAGAAAACGCCCGGTTTCCCGGCGGAAAGGGGCGCCGCTCTCCAAAGCCGGGACGTTGCGCTGCGGCGCCGCCACAAAGTCCCGGCTCGGGAGAAAAACGACCGTCGGAGGCAGCAATTCTCCCTTTTCTTGCACAACGTCCTCGCTTGGGAGAGTTCGGCTGGAGCAAGGTCCCGGCTTGGGAGAGCTGGAGGCAGGAGAGGTTGAGATTCTCCTCGAACTTGCACATCGCCCCGGCTTGGGAGAGCGGCGGCGAGGCGCAGGGGGGGGGACCAACCTGCGACTTCGCCGGCCGGGTGCCGGTCGGCCGAGCATCCGAAGCGGGCGCCTCTCTCCCGAGTCATCGGCCGAGCACCTGAAGCGGGCGCTTCTCTGCTAAGCCAAAAAGAAAGCCCTGGCCGGGGAGAAATCCCGGCCAGGGCAGGCATCTTAACTGGAAACCGGACAACCGAAAGTCGAAAAACGAAAAGCGGAAAGAAGCCGGTAAGGACACAGCCCTGAGTCGGCAAACCGGAAACGACGAGCGCGAGACGACCCGCCCGCCCTACTCGCCGTCGCGGAACTTCAGCAGGCTGCGGTAGTCGGTGTCGCGCGGACGCCGACGGTCGGGGTCCGCGAAGAAGTCCTGCGAGAGGCGGCGGATCACGGGTGAAAGGGCAATCAGCGCCACCAGGTTCGGGATCGCCATGAGGCCGTTGAAGCAGTCGGCGAGCTCCCACACGGTGTCGAGGCTCGCCACGCAGCCCGCGAACACCATCGCCACGTACGCCACCTGGTAGACGCGCACAGCCGCACGCTGGGCGTGGCTCTTGCGAAACAGGTACTCGACGCACTTCTCGCCGTAGTAGTACCAGGCGATGAGGGTGGCGAACGCGAACAGCATGAGCCCGATCGTCACCACGTACTGGCCGCCGGGGATGCTCTGCTCAAAGGCGGCCGAGCTCATGGCGCCCTCGGACATCATGGGGTCGGCGTGCCACAGGCCCGACGTGAGAATCACGAGGCCCGTGATGGTGCACATGACGATACTGTCGAAAAAGACCTCGAACGTGCCCCACAGGCCCTGGCGAGCGGGGTGGTCGGTGTCGGCGGAGGCATGCGCGATGGGCGCCGAGCCCATGCCCGCTTCGTGCGTGAACACGCCGCGCGACATGCCCACGCGGCACGCGTACATGACCGTGGCGCCCAGGAAGCCGCCTGTGGCCGCCGTGCCGGTGAAGGCGTCACGGAAGATCATGGCAACGGCAGCCGGGATCTCGGCCGCGTTGACGACGAGCACCGCAGCGGCACCGATGAGGTAGAAGATGGCAGCGAAGGGCACGAGCCGCTCGGTGATCTGCGCGATGCGGGTGATGCCGCCGATAAGCACGAGGCCCGCGAGCGCCGCCAGAACGGCGCCGATCACAACGAAGGGCACCCCGAAGGTTGCGTTGACGCTGCCGGCGAGCGAGTTGGCCTGCACGCTCGCGCCGATGCCGAACGACGCGAGGAAGCCGAAGGCGGCGAAGAGGGCAGCGAGCCACTTGAGGCCGAGGCCGCGCGAGATGTAGTACATGGGGCCGCCCACGATCTCGCCGCGCTCGTTGCGCGTGCGGTACGCCACCGACAGCGTGACCTCGCAGAACTTGATGACCATGCCGGCCAGCGCGGAGAGCCACAGCCAGAAGATCGACCCCGGGCCGCC
>CALUOB010000084.1 GCA_944322175.1 uncultured Coriobacteriaceae bacterium | reverse complement strand
CGGCCCGGCGGGCACGCCGATCATGGGCAACATCGCCCGCTTGCGCGAGTTCGTGCGCTATGCGGCGGGGCGCATCACGATCCTGCCCGGCGGCGGCATCACCTACGAGAACGCCGAGGAGGTCGCCGCGGCGCTCGGCGTAAGCGAGGTCCACGGCACCAAGATCGTGCGCCTGGGATAGCACGCCCCGCGCTCTCGGGTGAGCGCGGATCGACCGATATCGCGAGAAAAAAGACCGCCGCGTCCGACGTATCGGGTGCGGCGGTCCTGCGTTTGCCGTTGAAGGCGCGAGCGATCGTTAGTGATCCGAGAGCGTGAAGGAGTTGCGCATCTTCAGGCTCGAGGCGTAGAGAACGTCGTCGAGGAGCTTGTCGGTCTCAGCCTTAAGGTTCTGGGCGATGGTCTCGTTGACCTGAGCGAGCGCGCGGCGCACGGCGTCGGAGGCGCCCATGCCGGTGCCTGCGGCAACCTGGTCGTCCGCGCGGGCGATGGCCTTCTGCTCCGCGCGCGCGGGCGTCGTGGCGTCGATGCGCTCGGCGTCGCTTCCCTCGTCGGAGCCGTTGCCCGTTGCGAGCAGAGCCGCCACGCCCTTGTCGGCCGCGTGCACGGCGGCGTGACCGGCGGCCATGGTCTTGCGCACGTAGCGCTCGACGAGGCTCGAGGTGCTCTGGTAGTGCGCGTCGGCGAGCGCAGCGATGATGCGGTTGGTCCAGTAGTGGTCGTTGGTCGAGGCGTGCGCGCCCGTCTCGGCAAGATAGGCGGGCGTGGTGTCGACGTTGGCGAAGAACGGCGTCAGCGTGTTGAAGGCGTTGCAGCCGAAGGCCATCCACTGAATGGCGCGACAGGCGCCCGGGGCGTAGGGGCGCAGCTGGAGCACGGCGAGGTGCCCGGTGCGGTTGATGCCGATGGGACGGTAGCGCAGGCGGTCGGCCGCCGATCCGGAGCCATAGGGGTCAAAGGGCGTGCCCTCGTAGTGCGAGGAGAGCAACATCTTGACGTCCTCGATGCTGATCTTGCGCTCGGGCACCTGCGACCACGGCAGGTCGTCGTCCTCGGGGGTGTGGGCTGCGTCGGCGCCGTCCCAGCTCTGGTGAGGGTTCAGGGCGCGCTGCATGTACCATGCGCGCGGCGTGTTGTAGATATGGTCGCGCGAGCTCAGCGTGCCGAAGGCCTCGCGCGGATTGAAGTGCGCGCCGTCGCCGCGCATCGTGAGGTCGAGGTGGTTCTCGGCCATCCAGGTACGCAGGTCCTCGGAGCACATGTGGTCGCGCTGCTCGCCGTAGGCGTCGTTGAGGTCGAAGGAGTCGATGCCCAGCTGGTTGGGCATCGTCACGTAGGCGTCGTCGGGCACGCGTTTGGCGATCCAATGGTGTCCGCCGAGCGTCTCGACCCACCAGACCTCGCTCACGTCGGAAAACGCGATGCCGTTCATCTCGTAGGTGCCGTAGGTCTCGAGAAGCTCGCCCAGACGGCGCACGCCGTCGCGCGCCGACGAGATGTAGGGGAGAATGACGGTGACCATGTCCTCCTCGCCGATGCCGCCGGGCATCTCGGGCACGTAGCCCTCCTGGCCGGGCTCGCCCTGAGCTGCGCGCAGCTCGACGAGCGGGTCGGCGGCGAGCACGCGCTCGTTGTTGGTGATGGTCTCGGTGGCGCTCATGCCGACGTTGGCGGCGTTGAAGCCGGCAGCGCCCCAGATGCCCTCGTCGCCCACGGCGTTGGGCACGCAGGTGTAGCGCAGGGGGTTCTCGGGCAGGTCGATCGCAACGTGGCTGAGCACGCTGGTGTAGTGGCGCGGCTGGTCGGCGGGCTGCACAACGCGGAACGTCTTGGGGCAGAAATTGGTTCCGCCGCTGTCTTCGTTGCGCGCAACGATCGTCGACCCGTCGTAGCTCGCGTTCTTTCCGACCAGGATGGTGGTGCAGGGCATGGTGCCTCCTCGTTGTTGGACAGATAGCGTCGCGCCGCGGTTGCGACGCGCAGTGAACCATCTTCCCCTTCCCGACGCATTTTTCATAGTCGCGAGGCGCGGCAGGGCGCATCGATACGTAAAAATCATGTTGCCGAGCCCTGGGCGCGCGCCGCGCGGGCGCCTTGCGCCTAGCGCCGCGCGGCCGCTGCCGCTACCATAGGTACGGCGCACGGCAGCGAGCGCCTGCCGAAGCCCCTCGCTTCGCCGATGCCGCGCCGGCGCCCCGATACGCAAGGAGGACCCCATGGCTCTTATCAAAGCCGATTTCTTCTCGGCCGCGCTTATGCGCACCGTCGAGATCAACGTGATCCTGCCCACCGACAAGCTCATGAACGCGCTTGCGTCCGAGGCGATGGTCGGATCGAGCATGAACTACAACGGCGATCCCGAGCACTCTCCCTACGCGCGCGAGCCCAAGCGGTTCAAGACGCTCTACCTGCTCCACGGCATCTTCGGCAACCACACCGACTGGGTCTCGGGCACCAACATCCAGCGATGGGCCGAGGAGCGCGATCTCGCCGTGGTGATGCCCTCGGGCGAGAACATGTTCTACATCGACCAGCCCGCGCAGCACAACCTCTTCGGCCGCTTCATCGGCGAGGAGCTCGTCGCCATGACGCGCGCCATGTTCCCGCTCTCGGACCGTCGCGAAGACACGTTCATCGCCGGCCTCTCCATGGGCGGCTACGGCGCCCTGCGCAACGGCCTCAGGTACTGCGAGACCTTCAGCCACGTGGCGGGCCTCTCGGCGGCGATGGTGGTCAACAGCGCCGAGGAGGCGGTTCAGGGCGGCGGCCTGTTCTTTACCACCCGCCCGTACCTTGAGTCGGTGTTCGGCGACCTCTCGCGCGTGCGCGACTCCGACAAGGATCCGGCGCGCCTGGCGGCCGACCTCGTGTACTGCGACCGTCCGCGCCCGCGCGTCTACATGGCCTGCGGCACCGAGGACGGGCTTCTCGGCGGCAACCGCGCGCTGCAGGATCGCCTGCGCGGCGTCGGTCTCGACGTCACCTACGAGGAGGGCCCGGGCGGCCACGACTGGGATTTTTGGAACCGCTACATCGGCCGCGTGCTCGACTGGCTGCCGCTCGGCGAGGCGCGCGCCGGCGTGAACAGCGGCCACGTGAGGTAGGGGAGCGCGGGGCGCCGGGCGACCGCTCGCCGAGTACGCCTCCGTTGAGGGCCGCTCGCGCGCTTCTTTGCGCTTACTATTACAGGTGCGTCCGCATGTCGGGCGCGGCTCTTTGGCATCGATGCATCTACGGTGGTGTTTGCCATGGCGTTGATCAAACTCGACTTCTACTCCAAGTACCTTGAACGCAACGTGCTCGTGACCGTGTCCATTCCGGTCGACAAGATGGCGGGCGAGAAGCGCGCCGTGCGCCGTCGCGGTCCGTACAAGACGATGTACCTGCTCCACGGCCTGTTCGGCAAAGACGATGACTGGCTGACCAAGACCCACGTGATCGAGACGGCCGAGGCGCGCGACGTATGCGTGGTCATGCCGTCGGGCAAGGACGGCTTCTACCTCAACAAGCCCGAGATCGACTCATGGGAGGGCAAGTTCCTCACTGAGGAGCTCGTCGACATGACGCGCATGCTCTTTCCGCTGTCGCGCAAGCGTGAAGACACCTGCCTGGCTGGCATCTCCATCGGCGCGTACTCCGCCGTGGTCAACGGTCTGCAGCGGCCCGACCGCTTCGGCTCGATCGTGGTGCTCTCAGGCGCCTTCATCCTCGAGCGCGCGCTCGGCGCTCCCGACCGTGCCGCGGTCCCGCAGGGACGCCGCGGCTACTACGAGAAGGTCTTCGGCGACCTCGCGCACCTGCGCGGCAGCGCCAAGGACTACGACGCGCTTGCCCGCGGCTTCGACGAGGCCCATCCCGACGAGGAGAAGCCGCGCTTCTACATGGCGTGCGGCGAGCACGACACGCTCATCAAGCAGAACCGCGCGTACCGCGACGTGCTTCTCGAATCGGGCTTCGACGTGACCTACCACGAGCCCGACATCGGCGCGCACGAGTGGCCGTTCTGGAACGCGTGGATCGACTGCGCGCTCGACTGGTACAACCCCGGTCCCATGAAGCCCTCCACGGCGCCGGTCGACTACACCGAGTTGACCGGCAAAAAGGACGATAAGTAACCAAAATGCGCCTCCCGCCCTGGTACGATCAGGCGGGAGGCGTCCTGCTCTATGGAGCGCGTGTGAATCGCCTCGCGCGCCGAGGATAGGCAGGCAAATCTGATACCATGCAAATTACTTTGATAGTCAAACTATTGAAGTGAAACCAAACGGATTCCCATGAAAGGAACGCACATGGCTACGCTCGACACCGTCAAAGAGATCATCGTCGACACCCTCGGCATCGAGGACGAGAAGGTCACCGACGACGTCAAGTTCGGCGACCTCGACATCGACTCGCTCGACATGATTGAGCTCGTCTCCGAGGTTGAGGACAAGTTCGACGTCGAGCTCGCCGACGTGACCGGCATCGAGACCCCGGCCGCGCTCGCCGAGTACATCGACAAGGCCAAGGCCGAGTAACTCAAAGCAGCCTGAACGAGGTTGTGCAGGGCCCCGCGAGGAAGACCCGCGGGGCCCCTTTCATATGCGGGCCCGGCGCGCGCGTCGGATCCGGGGGAGCATCGAGCGCCCGAGGGCGCCTTAAGGAGTGAGAGCATCGTGAAGACGCGTGTTACGGAACTGTTCGGCATTGAGGAGCCGGTGATCCAGGGCGCTATGGCCTGGGTCGCCAACGCGAGCCTCGCCGCGGGCGTTTCCGCCGCCGGTGGCCTTGGCATCGTTGCCGCCGGTGCCGCCCCGGTCGAGTGGGTCGAGGAGCAGATCGAGATCGTTCGCAGCAAGACCGACAAGCCCTTCGGCGTGAACGTCATGCTCATGAACCCCAATTCCGACCAGATCGCGCAGCTTCTCGCCGACAAGCGCGTGCCCGTCGTCACCACGGGCGCCGGTGACCCCGGCAAGTACATGGCCGCTTGGAAGGAGGCCGGCTGCAAGGTCGCGCCGGTCGTTGCTTCCGCCACGCTCGCCCGCCGTATGGAGCGCGCGGGTGCCGACGCCATCATCGCCGAGGGCATGGAGGCCGGCGGCCACATCGGTCAGATCACCACCATGACGCTCATCCCCGCCGTGCGCGCCGCGGTCTCGGTGCCGCTCATCGCCGCCGGCGGCGTTGCCGACGGCCGCGGCATGGCCGCTGCCATGATGCTCGGCGCCGAGGGCGTTCAGATGGGCACCCGCTTCCTCACCATCGAGGAGTGCACCATCGCCGACGCCTACAAGGAGAAGGTCCTCGCCGCCAAGGACTCCGACACCCTCGTCACCGGCCAGAACTCCGGCCATCCGGTGCGCCAGCTCAAGAACCGCTTCGCCCGCACGGCCAAGCACATGGAGTCCGACGCCAGCGTCACCTCCGAGGAGCTCGAGCAGTTCATGGCGGGCAGCCTGCGCAAGGCGGTCGTCGACGGCGACGTGGTGAACGGCTCCATGATGTCGGGCATCTCCGCCTGCCTCGTGCACGAGCGCGGCACGGCGGCCGACGTTATCGCCGAGGTCATCGGCGAGGCCGAGGAGCTTTTGGGCCTGGGCGCCGAGAAGCTCATCGAGATGAACGCGCGCGCCGGCCGCGTTTCTGCCGCGCACGCCGAGTAAGCAAGAAAGGTAGGTACGCGATGACGAAGACGTTTTTTGCCTGCGCCGGCCAGGGCGTGCAAAAGCCCGGTATGGGCTGGTACCTCGCCTGGAGCGATGCCGCCCGCGAGGTCTACGAGGTGGCTTCGTCGGTCTTTGGCTACGACGTCTGGAAGCTCACTCAGACCGCCTCGCAAGACGAGCTCAACCTCACCAAGAACGCGCAGCCCGCGCTCGTGACCCTCGAGATCGCCGAGGCCCATGCCCTTATGGCCGCCGGCGTTGAGCCCGAAGCCGTGCTCGGCTTCTCGCTCGGCCAGATCTCCGCTCTCGAGATCTCCGGCATGCTCTCGCTCGAGGACACGTTCCGCCTGACGCTGCGCCGCGGCATGGCCATGGACCGCGCCGCCGAGAAGAACCCTGGCTGCATGGCCGCGGTTCTCAAGCTCTCCGCCGACGACGTCGAGGCGCTGTGCGCCGAGGCCGCCGAGGGCGACGTCCTCGTTGCCGCCAACTACAACTGCCCCGGTCAGACGGTCGTCTCGGGCACGGTCGAGGCCGTCGAGCGCCTCGAGAAGATCGCATCCGAGCGCAAGGCCCGTGTGAGCCGCCTCGCCACCTCGGGCGCGTTCCACAGCCCGCTCATGGCCGGTGCCTCCGCCGAGCTCGCCGAGTTCCTCACCACGCTTACCTTCAACGAGCCGCGCATCCCGCTGCTCGCCAACCATACGGCGTGCCCCATTACGGCTGCCGAGGCCCCCGAGGCCCTCGCGCTGCACCTGACCTGCCCGGTCTTCTTCCAGACGAGCGTCGAGGCCCTCGCGCACGACGGCTACGACCGCTGCGTCGAGGTCGGCCCGGGCGGCGTGCTCTCCGGCCTTGTCCGCCGCATCGACCGCTCGAGCGAGCGCGTTGCCGGCGCCGATCTGCTGACCGC
>CALUOB010000083.1 GCA_944322175.1 uncultured Coriobacteriaceae bacterium | reverse complement strand
GTGGACGACGCCGCCATGGGCATCACCCACGTCATCCGCGGCGACGACCACCTCTCCAACACCCCGCGCCAGGTCATGGTGTACGAGGCGCTCGGGGCGCCCACGCCCACCTTCGCGCACATCTCCATGATTCTCGGCACCGACGGCAAGAAGCTCTCCAAGCGCCACGGCGCTACCTCGGTGGAGGAGTATCGCGACGCCGGCTACCTCTCCGACGCGTTCGTGAACTACCTGTCGCTGCTCGGCTGGTCGCTCGACGGCGAGACCACCATCATCCCGCGCGACGTGCTCGCCTCGCAGTTCTCGCTCGAGCGCATCTCCAAGAACCCCGCGACCTTCGATCCCAAGAAGCTCGACTGGATGAACGCCGAGTACCTCAACGCCATGAGCGACGCCGAGTTTGCCGACAAGGTGCTCGCGCCCGAGCTTGAGGAGGCAGGGCTCGTCGAAAACGCCGATCACCTGCCCATGGCCGAGATGCTTCTGCTGGCGCAGATCGTCAAGCCGCGCGTGAAGAAGCTCGGCGAGGTCGCCGGCGTGTGCGGCATGATCTTCAAGACGGCCGACACGCTCGAGTACGACGAGAAGGCCGTTAAGAAGGGGCTCGCCAAGGAGGGCATGGCCGCCGTGCTCGACGCCGCGCGCGCCGCGCTCGACGCCCTTGCTGCCGACGACTGGAAGGCCGCGGCCATCGACGCCGCGCTCGAGCCGCTGCCCGAGGAGCTTGACCTCAAGAAGCGCGTCGTGTTCCAGGCCGTGCGTGCCGCCGTGTGCGGCAACCTGGTTTCGCCGCCGCTCGGCGAGACCATGGAGCTCATCGGCAAGGCCGACTGCCTCGCGCGCATCGACCGCGCCAAGACCATGGCGCTCTAGCGGCTCCACACATCCCTCGTGCTTGCAAGGCGCGTCGCTGTGCGGCGCGCCTTTTTTTGCGCTTGCGGGGCGGTGGGTTCGTTGAGCAGGCACCTTCAAAATGAGGGCGAGAGCGGGGGATCGCCGGCGTGTTTTGGGGTAGAGTATCCAAATACGACAACACCCCGTTCCGCTTTGGCCTGCTTGTACGCGCAGGTGGCGGTGCGCATCGAGAAGGGTCTGACACGTGGCCATGCTGGAGAACATCGACGTTTTGAAGCCGAAGGCTGCCGCGGGCACCGGCGCTGTTGTGCGCGCGTGCGACCTCGGCTACGCAAACGGCGCGTACCGTTCCTTTGAGCATGTCGACCTTATCGTTGATGCCGGCACGGTGCATGCGCTCGCAGGCTCCGGGGGCGCTGCCCGCGACCTGCTGCTTGCCTGCGCCGGGCTCGTGCGGCCCTCGTCGGGCGCGCTCGAGGTAGCAGGCGTCGATGTTCGTCGCGCACCGCGCTCTGTAAGGCGGGTCGCCCGATGCGGTTATGTTCCCGGGGTATCGGAGCCCGATGGGGGCTCGACCGTGAGCGAGGCCTGCGCGTACGAGTTCGCGCTGCTCGGCGTGCGCGCAAGCGACCTCGATGTGCTCAAGCACCTGGGCGCATGGCGCCTGGCGACATTTGCCGACGAGCGCGTGGAGCTCTTGCCCGAGCCGGCTCTCGTGCGCCTGGGGGCGTCTTTGGCCGCGGCGGGCGGGCCGCGGCTCGCGGTGGTCCCCGAGGCGGATACGTCCGGCTCGCTCGAGGACGTGCGCCTTTTGGTGTCGTGCATGCGCGCGGCGTCCGCCGTATCGGGCACGGCGTTTCTCTACGCTGCCGCCGAGCCCCGGGCGGCGCTCATGGCAGATGCCGTTACGCCGCTTACGATCGACGACGTCGAGGCGCTCGACCGGGCGCGCCTCGCGCAGGACGCCGCTGCGGCCACGGGCCCGCATTATCGTGACCAACAGGGAGGCGAGCGCTGATGCGCGTCGCGACGCAGAGCATTCTCCAGCAAATCCGTGCCCTCGGTTCCGAGCGCTCGCGCTTGTGCGTGGCCGCTGCCGCCGTGCTGCCGCTCGTGTGCGCGCTCGCAGTCGTGGCGCTCCTCGGTGCGGCGGCTGACGCGCAGGACCGCATTCCCGTTGCCGTGGTCAACCTCGACGAGGGCGCAACCGACGCGAGCGGTGCGCGCATACGCGCCGGCGAGGACCTTGTCGACGATCTTACGGAGTCCGGCGACCTCGCCTGGTCCGTTGTGAGCGAAGACGAGGCGGCTGAGGGCCTCGACGACGGCACCTACGAGCTTGCGCTCACGATCCCCGAGAACTACTCGGCCTGCGTTGCCTCGGTCGAGAAGGGCGACCCCCGACAAGCCGAGGTGACGGTCGCGGCGGCCGACGGCGGAAACGCCTTTGCCGAGCAGGCGGGCTCGGCGGTGCTCAAGCAGGTGCAGGCACGCGTTCGCGCCGACCTGGGCGAGAACTACGTGCTCTCGTCGCTCTCCGACGTGCGGGGATCGGCGTCCAAGCTCACGCTCACCGCAGACGGCGCGACGATGCTCGACGAGGGGTACGAACAGCTTGCGGACGGGTCCGAAGCGGTCGGCGAGGGCATGCGGACCATGGCCGATGCCGTACCCGAGCTCACCGACGGCCTCGGTCAGATCGCCGAGGGCGTGACGAGCACCGGTACGGGCACGCTCGCTCTCGCGGAGGGCATCACCACGCTTGACTCCCAAGGCACGGCTCAGCTCGCAAGCGGCGCGGGCGCGCTCGCGCAGGCCTCCGACACCATGGCGAGCGGCATCTCGTCGCTCTCTCTTATCGCGAGCGGCTTTGAGGAGGGCTTCGATACGCTCGCCTCGACCCTCGACGAAGCCGAGGCGGGGCTGCGCGCGCTGGCAGGCGCCGTGGCCGACGCCGACGCGATCGCGGGGCAGCTGCAGCAGGCAACGGCTCCCACAGGGAGCCTCGGCGCGGCCGTGGCCTCGGTAGACGCCTCCGCATCGGACGCGCAGAAGGCGCTCGACGAGGTGTCTGAGGCGGCGGCAGGGCTGTCCGACCAAACCGAGGAACTTGCCCGTTCGCTCAGCAGCGACGACGCCGATGACCCCGGTCTTGCCGAAGAGGCCGCCTCCCTCGAGGCGGAGGTGCGCGCGCTCGCCGAGCGGCAGCGCGCCGCCGAGGCGGCTGGCACTGCTGCGGCAGACGGCCAGGGCGACGTTTCCGGTGCGGTGACCGGGCAGGAGACCGGTGATGTGCCAGACGCTGCCACGGCCCAAGACGACGCAACTTCCGTCGACGCCGTGCAGGATGAGGCAGCCCCGGCGGCGGAGACGGGCGCCGCGTCGGCCACCGCGGGTGTGAGCGCCGACGAGCTCGACACCATCGCCGACCGGATTCAGGCGCTCGAGGAGCGCGCGCAGGGCGCTTCTGGCGATGCGCGGGCGCTGAGCGGCGCTGCCGACAAGGTCTCGAACGCCGGCAAGGCAGGCGAGGAGAACTTCGGCGCTCTGAACGACAGCGCCGCGGAGCTTCAAAACGCTGCTGCCGAGGCATCGGACAACGCGTCTGCCATCGTTCGCGCGCTCGATGGGTCTGCAGCTGAGGGGGAGACGTCCGGCGCTGAAGAAGGCGGCGCGGGGGAGGCGGCAGGCAACGGTGACGCCGCGGACAGCGTGGGTGCTGGCGACGGAGATCTTGCGGACCAGTTGCCGGATGCCGCCGAGGTGGGTGCGGGTCTCGCCGCAGGCCTCAACGCGCTGGCCGACGGCGTCGGCTCTGCGGGGGAGGCGGTTGACAACCAGATCGTCCCGCTCGCTTCGATGCTCACGACGGGCCTCGACGCCATCGGCGAGCAGTTCTCTTCGAACGGAACCTTCGGCGGCGGCCTCGGCGCCCTGTCGTCAGGTGCCTCTGCGCTCTCTTCGGGTATGACCACCATGGCGGACGCCGCCTCCCAGCTGGGGACGGCCAACGTGACGCTCGGCGCCGCATTGGGGCAGGCGAGTGCCGGCGCAGGTTCGCTTTCGACGGGTCTCGACCAGCTCGCCGAGGCGAACGACGCCATTGGCGAAGGTATTGGCCAGCTGCGTGAAGCGTCGCAGGGCATCGGCGACACGGTTGCCGACGAAGCGGACGCGCTAAGCAACGTTGCGCGCAACCGCGCCGATCGCGCCGAGATCGGTGCGCGCCAGGTGTCGTTTACGCGCACGCTGTCGCAAAGCGGCTCGTCGGTTGCGGCAACGGTTGCCCCCGGTGTGCTCGCGATGGCTGTGTGGGCGGGCGCGCTCGCGCTCTCGGTTGCCGCTGAGCCTTACGGGAGGCGTCTTGCGTTGGCGGGCGCCAACCCGGTTGCGGTGGCGGCTTTGGGAGCGGTTCCGCTTGCGGGCTTCGCGCTCGCGCAGTCGCTTATCGGCGCGCTTCTCTTGAGCGCCGTGTTCGGCACGGCGGTGGCGAGCCCGGTGGCTTATCTGAGCGTCTGCGTAACGGGTTCGGTGGCGATCGCCTTCGTGGCGCAGGCGCTGCGGCTCTGGTTGGGAAGGCTCGCGGTTCCGGTTTCGGCGGCGCTCGCCCTCGTACAGGCGCTGTGCGCGGGCACGTTCCTCTCCGATTCGTTCGTACCCGCTCCGCTCGCGGCGCTCGGAGCGGTGCTTCCCGTGCCGGAGTTCGCTTCGGCGCTCAGGGCAACCGCTGCCGGTTCGGGCTCGCTTATCGCGCCTCTCGTCGTGCTTGCCGTCTTTGCGCTTCTCGGGCTCGCGGCGAGCGCGGCGGCCGTGTGGCGCAGGTCGTTGGTGCGGCCCGAGCGCCTGTAGAGGCAGCGCGCCCGAGCGGTGCCCGTACTTGTGCGCTGTGTGAATCGGAGCGGCTTGCGCCTTTTTGCGCAGGTGCGCTCCCTACCGCGCTAGAATGACTCATTACGTTCTTATCGTCCCGGCGGAATGGTAACGGCCGCCGGGCGCAAGCCTACTAAAGGAGTCGCAATGTCTGAATCCTCTCGTTCCACCCGCGCGCCGAGAAGCTACGTCTTCACGTCGGAATCGGTGACCGAAGGCCATCCCGACAAGGTCGCCGACCAGATCTCCGACGCTGTTCTCGACGCCATTCTCGCCAAGGAGGCCAAGCTCGAGGCCCAGGGCTATGTTGACCACAAGGGCGTGCCCGCCCGTCTCGACAACGTCCGCTGCGCCTGCGAGACCCTTGTGACCACCGGTACCGTGGTCGTTTCCGGCGAGATCCGCTGCCAGGCCTACGTCGACGTGCAGAAGATAGCGCGCCGCGTGATCGAGCGCATCGGCTACACGCGCGCCAAGTTTGGCTTTGACTCCGAAACCTGCGGCGTCATCAATATGATCCACGAGCAGAGCCCCGACATCGCGCAGGGCGTCGACGAGTCGCTCGACGCGCGCGAGGGCGCCGCCGACCCGCTCGACCTTATCGGCGCGGGCGACCAGGGCATGATGTTCGGCTACGCCACCAATGAGACGCCCGCCTACATGCCTATGCCGCATTACCTGGCGAGCCGCCTTGCCGAGCGCCTTGCCGCCGTGCGCCACGACGGAACGCTTGGCTACCTGCGTCCGGACGGCAAGACCCAGGTGACCGTGCGCTATGAGGACGACCGCCCCGTGCGGGTCGAGACCGTCCTTATCTCCACCCAGCACGCCCCCGAGGTCGACTCGGTCGACACGATCAAGGCCGACCTTATGGAGCACGTGATCGCGCCCGTGCTCGATGCGGCGGGCATCCCCTGGGAGGGGGCGAGCGTGTACGTGAACCCCACCGGCCGCTTCGTGGTGGGCGGTCCCATGGGCGATACCGGCCTGACCGGCCGCAAGATCATCGTCGACACCTACGGCGGCATGGGCCGCCACGGCGGCGGAGCCTTCTCGGGCAAAGACTGCACCAAGGTCGACCGTTCCGCCGCCTATGCTGCGCGCTGGGTGGCCAAGAACGTCGTGGCCGCGGGTCTTGCGGACCGCTGCGAGGTCGAGCTCGCCTACGCCATCGGCGTGGCTCGCCCGCTCTCAGTCATGGTCGAGACGTTCGGCACCGAGCATGTGGCGGTCGAGAAGATCGAGCGCGCGGTGGCCGAGGTGTTTGACCTGCGCCCCGGCGCGATCATCCGCGACCTCGACCTGCGCCGTCCGATCTTTGAGAAGACGGCCGCCTACGGCCACTTCGGACGCGACGATGCCGACTTTACCTGGGAGAAGACCGACCGAGCAGATGCTCTGCGCGCGGCCTGCGAGGCGTAAGCGCATGTCGGCATGCGGGGAGGGCGTGCGCGCATGATCCGCACGCCCTCGCTCTTCGACGAGCTCAACAACAATGAGAATACCCCGAAGCCCCCTGCCGAGCAGGCGGCCCCCGACGCTGACCTTCAGGGCAGGGCCGTCGCGTACGTGTCGGTTGTTCTCGACATCTCGGCGCGCGCCCTCTCGGAGCCCTTTGCCTACGGCGTTCCCGAGCACCTGGCCGACCGCGCCGTCGTGGCGTCGACCGTGCTCGTGACGTTCGGGCACCGCAAGGCCGTGGGCTACGTGGTCGCGCGCGCCGAGCGCCTCGAGGAGCTCGAGGGCGCCGAGGGGCTCAGCGCGAGCCGCGTGCGCAACATCGAGGACGTGCTCGCCGAGCGCGCCTTCGCGAGCGGCGCTCCCGCTCTGGCTCGGTGGATGAGCCGCATGTACGTGGCGCCGCTCGCCGAGTGCCTGAGGCTCTTTTTGGCGCCGGGCGCCGCGCCTCGGCTCGTGCGCGGCGACGACGGAACGTGGG
>CALUOB010000082.1 GCA_944322175.1 uncultured Coriobacteriaceae bacterium | reverse complement strand
GGGGTAGCCCTTGACCTCCGCGCACATCGACTCGGAGGTGCTTGCGAGGTTCTCGGTGGGAACCGTCGTGACCGTGGGCATGAAGATGCGGTCGACGCCCATCTTGGCAAGGGCGCGCACGTGGCCGTGCACGAGCTTTGCCGGGAAGCAGATGGTGTCCGACGGAACAGCCGAGAGGCCGTCCTCGTACATACGGCGAGTGCTCAAGGGGCTCAGGCGCACCTCAAAGCCGAGCGCACGCAGGAGGGTCGTCCAAAACGGCGCGTTGTCCCAGAGCGAGAGCACGCGGGGGAGACCGATGACGATGTCGCGCTTCTCGCACACCGGGCTCACCGGGTAGTCTTCGAAGAGCAGCTCGCGGCGCAGTCCAAAGAGGTTCGGGGCGCCGTACGAGGCGTCTTCGGCGGCGCGCAGGCGCTCGCGCACGGCGGGGTCCTTGGGGTCGCCCACCACCTGGCCGCGGGGGCAGCGGTTGCCGGTCACCCACACCGTTCCGTCCGAGAACGTTACGAGCGTGCGGCTACAGTGGTTGCCGCAGAACGGACAGCGCACACCCGTTTGCTGCGTGTACGAGAACCCTTCGAGCTCGTCGAGGCCGATGAACGACGTGAGCTTGCCCGCGCGCTCGTCTGCGGCCTCCATGCGCTCCTTGGTGAGAAGGGCGATGCCGATGGCACCCATAAGGCCAGGGTAGGGAGCGCGGATCACGTCTTGGCCGAGGTGCTGCTCGAGTGCGCGCAGCACCGCGTCGTTTCTGAAGGTCCCGCCCTGCACCACCACGCGGTCGCCGAGGCTCGCGGTGCTCGAGAGACGAATGACCTTGGTGAAGACGTTCTCGATGATGGAGCGGGCGAGCCCCGCCATGATGTCGTCGGGGGTCTTGCCGTTGCGCTGCTCGTTGACCACCGAGCTGTTCATAAAGACCGTGCAGCGGCTGCCGAGAAGCGCCGGGTGGTCGGCTCGGAAGGCGGCCTCGGCGATCTTCTCCACAGGGATGCCGAGTGACGAGGCGAAGTTTTCGAGGAAGGAGCCGCAGCCCGAGGAACAGGCTTCGTTGACCTCGATATCGGTGACGATGCCGTTCTCGAGCCAGATGCCCTTCATGTCCTGGCCGCCGATGTCGAGTACGAACGTGGCATCGGGCACGTAGAAGCGCGCGGCGCGGGCGTGAGCCACGGTTTCGACGGTGTGATAGTCGGCGTGGAAGGCACGGGCAAACATAGCCTCGCCGTAGCCGGTGGTACCGCAGCCGAGGATCTCGAGGGCAAGGCCGCGTGCGCGGTAGTAGTCGCGGATGCCGAGAAGCGCGCGCTTGGCCACGGCCAGAGGGTCGCCCTCGTTGTTGGCGTAGAACGAGTCGACGAGGCGGCCGTCGGGGGTCACGAGCGCGAGCTTGGTGGTGGTAGATCCGGAGTCGAGGCCCAGGTAGACGGGGATCTCAGCGTCTCCGGGCTCGGCAGCGCGCTCGCGCAGGGGCTCGGGCGCTGCGGCGTGGCGCTCGCAGAAGGCGCGGTACTCCTCGTCCGAGGCAAAGAACTTCTCGCCCGAGCGGGCGGTGCTGCTCGCCTCGCGCGCGACCGCCGTAAGGAGCTCGCGCGCGGGCTCGGGGTCCACGTCGGCGGAGGCGGCGGCAAAGAGCCCTTCGAGTGAGAGGGCGGCGCCGAGAGCGACGATGACCTCGGGATGCTCGGGGCGAATGGCGTCCTCGCCGCCGAGCCCCAGACGCTCCTCGAACGCGCGGATGAGCGTGGGGTTGAAGGTGAGCGGGCCGCCCTCAAAGATCACGGGCGCCGTGATGTCGAGACCCTGCGCCAGGCCGCCGATGGACTGCTTGGCAATGGCGTGGCAGGCCGACAGCGCAATGTCGGCGCGGCTCACGCCGTTGTTGAGGAGGGGCTGGATGTCGGTCTTGGCAAAGACGCCGCAGCGGCCCGAGATGTCGTACACCGTGGTGCCTTGGGCGGCGAGGCCCTCGAACTCCTCGGGCTTCACCGAGAGCAGCTTGGCGATCTCGTCCAAAAACGCGCCGGTGCCGCCCGCGCACGATCCGTTCATGCGCATGTCGGTGACCTCGAGGTCGCCCGTGGCGTCGTCGGTGCGGAAGAAGATCATCTTGGCGTCCTGGCCGCCGAGCTCAATGGCCGTGCGTGCGGTGGGGTAGAGGCGCTGCACCGCCACGGCGTTTGCCACGACTTCTTGGATGAACGGCACGCCGAGGGTGTCGGCAACGCCGCGTCCGCCCGAGCCGCAGACAGCCATGCGGATGCGCGACGACGGGAAGCGCTCGGCGACCTCTTCGATGACCTCGAGCAGGCTCTGCGCCTGCCGTGCGCCGTGGCGCTTGTAGCGGGCGTAAAGGGGCTCGGCCGAACCGGGTGCTATCACCACGGCCTTGGTGGTTGTGGAACCCACATCAACGCCCACGTGTATCGTGGGCGGGGCGGGCGTGTTGTTCTTTTCGGTCAGAGGTGCGGTGTCGGTATGGGTATCGTGAAGCAAACAGAGCCTCCCGAGGCGGGTTGGTTGTAAGCGCGCGCCTTGCGGATGCTTTGGCGCGGCACGCGTATTCTTACCGTTTTGTCACCGTAACTATAGGTGAGAACCGGCGCGTCACCCCATGACTTACATAAATCTCATACGGTACCTTACAAAGACCTGACGGCGCAGGGAGGGTCTTCTCGCCGCTTCTCGCCGGCCCCTCCCAGGAGCCTTTGCCGCCTTTCTCTTGGATCCCCACCGTCCTTCTCTGGAGTCTCTGCCAAATAACGCCGTTAACAGCGTTATTTGGCAGGGGAGTTATATGCCTATCTACCTGCGGCAACGTCGCATCGTCACAGGTAGATAGGGGTGGCCAAAAGACGCTGCTAACGGCGTCTTTTGGCCAGGCACCAGCTGAGAAGAACGGGGATATCAGCCTTGAGATACTTCTCGGGGACAAAAACAGCCGGACCGTGTGGATCGGTCCGGCCGTTTGGGGCACGTATGTTGAGAGGAGCCCGCTCAGGCAGGAGAAAGCTTAGATAAGGACCCAGGCGGAGGCGTCTTGCGGAAGCTCGTTTCCTTCCAGGTCGACCGAGGCGAGAACAACCTCGCCCTCGGGCAGCGTCACCGGGGCAGCGCCGAAGTTGGTGATGCTCGCAAGAGTCCGTCCGTCCGCCGTACGGCGCTCGTAGCCGATCACCTGGCTGGGATCAGTCCCGAGAAGTGCCGGGTCCATCCAGGCAAAGTCATCGGTGCGACCCGTAGACGTGATCTTCTCGGCCCGGAGTTTGAGGGCTGCGCGATAGAGGGCCAGCATGGAGGCAGGGTCGTCCTCTTGGCGGTCGGCAGCAAAGTCCGAGAACCACAGGGGCTGCGGAAGGTGAGGCATTCCGGGTTCGGCGGGGCGCGCGCCGGCCGTGCGCGCGGAGAACCCGAAGGACCCCGTCGCGCCGTCGCCGAAGGCAGGGTTCCACGCGGCGGGTTCGGGCTTGTCGGAGGAGTCCCACGGCAGCGGCACGCGGCAGCCGTCGCGTCCCTTCTGCGAGGACCCATGGTTGGTGTTGCGCGCCGTGGGGTCTTCAAGGCGGTCCCAGGGGATGTCGGCCACCTCAAAGAGCCCGAGCTCCTCGCCCTCGTAAAGATAGGCCGATCCCGGCAGCCCGAGCTCCATGAGAAGAGCGGCGCGCGCTCGGCGGGTGCCGAGCTCGCGGTTCTCCACGTAGCTCTTGCCGTCGCGCAGCAGCCAGTCGTTCACCAGCTGATGGTGGCTAGCGGCAGGCACCTGGGGGAGTCCGAAGCGCGTGGGGTGGCGGGGCACATCGTGGTTCGAGAGCACCCAGGTGGTTGTGGATCCGGACTTCTCGGCCGAGGCGAGGCCCTGATCGATGGCCGTGCGGAAGTCTTCCGCGCACCAATTGGCCTTGGCAAACTCAAAGTTGAACACCTGGCCGAGCTCGTCGGTCGAGGCGTAGGCGTACTGCTGGTCAGGCGCCACCCAGGCTTCGGCCACGGCAAAGCGCGGCGGATCGTACTCGTTGAAGACCTGGCGCCATGTCTTGTAAATGTCGTGGACGCCCGGGCGGTTGTAGACCGGATGGTAACCGGTGGGGTCCGGCGAGGGGCCCGAGATCGGCCACCAGTCGAGGTCTTCGAGCGGCGCGCGGCTCCAGTCCTTCACAAGCATGTGCGCCACGTCAACGCGGAAGCCGTCGACGCCCCGGTCGCTCCAAAAGCGCAGGGTCTTGATAAAGTCCTCGCGCACCTCGGGGTTGTCCCAGTTGAGATCGGGTTGCTCGGTGGCAAAAAGGTGGAGGTACCACGTGCCGTCGCCCACAGGTTCCCATGCCGGGCCGCCAAACGACGACTGCCAGCCGTTGGGCGCAAACTCGCCGGCGTCTCCGCGCCCGGGGCGGAAGATGTAGCGGTCGCGCGCCGCCGAACCCGGGCTGCTCGCCAGGGCCTCTTGGAACCAAGCGTGCTTGTTCGAGGTGTGGTTGGGCACGATGTCGACCACCACGCGAATGCCACGATCGTGCGCGGCTGCCACCATCTGGTCAAAGTCGTCGAGCGTGCCGAGACGCGGGTCGACGTTGCGGTAGTCGATAACGTCGTAGCCCCCGTCGGCGAGCTCGGAAGGGTAGAAGGGCGACAGCCAGATCGCGTCGATGCCGAGCGCTGCCAGGTAGTCCATGCGGTCCACCACGCCCAGGATATCGCCGAGCCCGTCGCCGTTGGCGTCGCGGAAGCTGCGCGGGTACACCTGGTACACCACGGCCTGCTTCCACCAGTCGGCTTGTGCGTTCAGTGCCATAAGACCTCGCTTTGCCAAGCTGCTCCGACGCTCGCGTGTAGGCGGAGCGTCCTTCTCGCTACTATACAGCCTGTCCGAACAAGTAACGTTGCTATGGCGCAATGCGTCGCAAATGGGAACATCCCATGTCGCGGGGAGGATGGTTTGCGGCCTAGTAGAAGCTCCGGGCGGATCCGAACTTCTCTTCGTTCGGCCTCCGTTTTTTCTCTTCGGTATCCCTTGGCCAAAAAACGCCGTTATCAGCGTTGTTTGGCTGTGCGGGTGGACCCCCTATGACCTGCGTCAACGTCTTATCCCCGCAGGTAGATAAGGTCGGCCAAAAAGCGCTGTTAACGGTGTAAAATGACTTGGCCCTACGGGAGAAGAACGGGGAGAAGCACGCGCAAAGGTGGAGCGGAGGCCCGCGCGGCCAGAACTTTTTCAAAAAGCCGAAAAAAGTTCTTTACAAGGGTCGGGGAGTTCGGTATATTATCTCTCGCGCTGATGAGGCGCACACATATTCGGGCGTTTAGCTCAGGGGGATGAGCGCTTCCCTGACACGGAAGAGGTCACAAGTTCAAATCTTGTAACGCCCACCACGAATGACGCAGGTCAGAGGCTATGGTCTCTGACCTGTTTTTTGTTTTGTGAGCCAAGGCGTGAGCTAAACGTGAGCCAAATTTGGCAACCACTCGCCTCCCTTTACTCTCTCAGAATCCATGCTTCCGTCACATGTTTATCGGCTGGGGAATTAGTTTGACGAAGCTTTCCTCCTTTTCGGGCGTCGCTTCCAGCGCCGCCACGGGTGGGTGTGCGTCACTGCCCATAGAGAGAAGGGATCGATTCATGTCAGTCAATTCGGCAGCAATATCGGGACACCTCGTGGAGAACGCCACTCTACGCTCTACGAAGGGCGGCACGATGGTGCTCAACTTCACCGTGGCCGTCTCGGAGCGCGTGAGAGGCGCGGACGGGGGCTACGAGGAGCGCCCCAGCTACATCGACTGCGCCGTCTTCGGCGCGAGGGCCGAGGCGATCTGCCGATACCTCACCAAGGGTTCGCTCGTCATGGCGCAAGGGCGCCTTCGCCAGCTCTCCTACACCGACCGCCAGGGGCAGCGCCGCAGCAAGGTCGAGGTCATGGTCGACGAGATCGACTGGCGGACCAAGCGTCCGGGGGACGCCCCCGCGGCGGCGTAAGGTACCGAACATACCCGCACACAAGAAGCCGGCGCTGCAGCGGACGCAGCGGCGATGACATCTCGACCGCTCCAACAACGGAGAAGAGCGGAGGGGTAATCCGTCGCTGCTGCGTCTGCTGCACTCGTTGCCTGATTCCAACACAGAGAAAGGAGCCGCCATGCTCCAGTCGCTCTGCGACCTCCTCAACGCCGCGCTCCGGGAAACCAGGACCAGCTTCCCCGGCCAGTTCCAGCGCGCCGTTGACGCCTACGTCGACTCCGTCGTCCCCAGTGAGGGACTCTTCGAGGTCGGCCTCTTGACCTTCGCGGACTGGTTCCTGTTCGATCACCGCCCCGGGGGCGGCCCCACGCTCCTCTCGCGCTACGCGGCGGGGCTCCCCGCGGGAGCCGCGCGCGACGACGCCGCCTCCGTCGCGGGGACGAACCTCTTCGCCAGCTTCGTATACGACGCCTGCGACACGGACGGCTGCCTCGCCGCGCTCACCGACATCGCGACGGGCATCGCCTACGAGGTCGAGGGATCCCAGCTCACCGACTGCCCGGGGTGGGTCGGCTCGGTCGTAACCGGCCGGATTGCTCGGACCGACGACGGGGCCTGGCACGCCGTGAGCCAGATCTTCTACAGGGACCGCGCTTCGCTCGAGGTGGGCGTGAGGGTCGCGGGGGACATCCGTGCCTTGAATCTGCCCCATTC
>CALUOB010000081.1 GCA_944322175.1 uncultured Coriobacteriaceae bacterium | reverse complement strand
AAGATAAGGACTGCGTCGGGGAACTTCTCGCGCACCTGAAGAGCGCCCTGCACGTCAATCTCGAGAACCAGCGAACTCCCCTGCGCAAGAAGGGAGGACACCTCGCTTACCAGCGTGCCGTAACGGTGGCCGTGAACCTCTGCCCACTCCACGAATTCCCCTGCTTCGATACGGCGGTCGAACTCCTCAGGAGAGAGGAAGTAGTAGTTCGTACCGTCGACTTCGCCAGGGCGCGGGCTGCGCGTGGTAGCCGAAACCGTCAAGCCCAGCCCCGGGTACAGCGAGCGAACGCGCTCGACAAGCGTACCCTTGCCTGCACCTGACGGTCCCGAAACGACGAACAGTGTTGGCGTGAAGGATGCCACTACTTGGAGAGCTGATCGATGAGCTGCTCGCGCTGACGGACGCCGAGGCCCTGGACGCGACGGGTGGCGGAGATGCCGAGCTCGTCCATGATCTTGGCGGCCTTGGCCTTACCGTAACCAGGGAGCGACTCGATGAGGGTGGAGACCTTCATGCGCGAGGCGATGGGGTCGTCGGAGTTCAGGACGGACTCGAGGGAGACCTCGCCGTTCTTGATCTTATCGCGAAGCTCAGCACGGGCGTGACGGGCAGCAGCGGCCTTCTCAAGGGCAGCCTTGCGCTGCTCATCGGTAAGCTGAGGAAGAGCCATGAGAACCTCCTATTTAAAAACAAACGTAAAGCTCTGATCTGGGCTAACGCAACGTTTGCGCAGCTCATAACCATTAACGACAGATTACCATAGAGGAAGCAAACAAGAATTGCAAGCTCACAGGCTATATCCGCTCTTCACACCCACAGAGACCACAGAGAACGCCTCAATTCAGTTGCTCTGGGGATGGCAGAGAAAGAAAGGCTGTGAGCTGCGCGTATGCGTCTCACAGCCTCAAAAGCGGATAAGGTCGGGCTACGCGCTACGACTCCTGCTCGAGTTCGGCGACAATGGCTTCGAACGCTTCAACCGGGTCTTGAGCTTGGGTAATAGGACGACCGACGACAAGGTGACTCGCGCCGCTGGCGACTGCCGAAGCGGGAGTTGCCACGCGGGACTGGTCCCCGAGAGCAGCGCCCGCCGGACGAACGCCCGGCGTGACGATAAGAGCGTCTTCTCCAAGAAGCGCGCGCATCTCAGAAGCTTCCTGGGGCGAGCAGACGATGCCGTCGCAACCCGCATTCTGCGCGAGCTTGGCGAGCGCGGCAGCCTCCTCAGGGATAGACCTCGATACGCCGATCTCGGCGAGGGCGCTGGGATCCATGCTCGTAAGCACCGTCACTGCGATCAGCTGAGGACGATAGCCGAGCTCCGGGGCCGCGTCTTCAACACCCGCGCGCGCCGCGGCGAGCATAGCGGACGAGCCGAGACCGTGCACGGTCATGAGGTCGGCGCCTGCAAGCGCGGCGCTCTTGGCGGCGCCGCGGACCTGGTGCGGGATATCGTGAAGCTTGAGGTCGAGAAAGACCTTGAAACCCCGCTCCTTGAACGCCCGAACGATCTGAGGACCCTCCGCGTAAAAGAGGGTCATACCGATTTTGACCCAGCGCGCGTGGCCCGAAAGAGCATCACCCAGGGCAAGGGCCTCGGAACGGTCGCAGTCCAAAGCGACCATAATGCGGTCGCGCGCGTCGATGGTTAGCATTCGAATGCTCCCCTCAGCTCGTTGATGTCGGACACGCCCTGAGACTCCGCCCACTCCTCGAGCTCCCGCAGGATGCGTACGGGCGCCGCCGGGTCAACGAAGCTCGCCATGCCCACCGAAACCGCCGTAGCGCCGGCAAGGATAAACTCAGCAGCATCCTCGCCGGTCATAACGCCCCCGACGCCGCACACGGGAATCTGGACGGCGTTAGCGACCTCCCAAACCATGCGCACGGCAATGGGATGAAGCAGCGGACCAGAAAGGCCGCCCGTGGGACGAGACAGCTTGGAACGCCTCGTGTGCACGTCGATCGCCATGCCGGGGATGGAATTAATAACCGTCAGGCCGTCGGCACCCTCCGCCTCGAGGGCGCGCGCGATCTCGGGCAGGCGAACGGGCGCCATCTTTACAAGCAGGGGCTTCTTGGTCACCGGACGACACGCGCGCATAACCTCGGCAGCTCCGTTGGGAGTGGAGCCGCACGCAGCACCGCCGGCCGCGATGTTGGGACAGCTCACGTTGAGCTCGAAGCCTGCCGCCCACGGGCAGAGCTCATCGAAAAGCTCGAGCGCCGCAACGTACTCCGCAACCGAATGACCGGCAACCTGGCAGATCACCGCCGTGCCTTTGTCGGAAAGATCCTGCAAGAACGGACCGGATTCCTCGGCAAACGCGCGCACGCCGGGGTTCTGAAGACCCACGGAGTTCATAATGCCGCCCGGAACCTCCGTCATGCGCGGCTTGGGATTGCCCGCCCAAGGCTCCGCTGCGCAGCCCTTGGTCGTGATCGCGCCGAGCTCGGACACATCGAAGAAGTTCTGGAACTGCCACCCGTATCCGAACGTGCCCGAAGCTGTGTTGACAGGGTTCTTCATCTTGATGCCGCCAAAGTCGACGGCCATGTTCACCGCGCTCACCAGACAACCTCCTCGGCGTTGAATACCGGACCGCACATGCAAGCTCCCTGCATGCCCGACGTGGTTTCGACCGCGCAGGTGTTGCACGCGCCGAAGCCGCAGCTCATCATACGCTCAAGAGATGCCTCGCAGTACGCCCCCGCCTCGTGTGCCGCGCTCGCGACCTTGGCCATCATGGGCTCGGGACCGCACGTGGCAACGTAGTCGTACTCCCCCGTAGCGAGCAGCGCCGAAGCGGGCTCGGTGCAGAAACCCTCGAGACCGAGCGAGCCATCATCGGTGGAGACGCTGATCTCCCCCGCACCGAGCTCCTCAAGCTCACCGGCACCCACGAGCTTCTCGCCCGTCTGAGCGCCAAGGCATGCGTCGAAGGCTATGCCGCGCTCCGAGAGCTCGCGCGCCAGGCACACGATCGGCGGAGCGCCGATGCCGCCCGCTACGAGCAGCGCGCGAGAACAGCTCTCGGGTACGTTCCAGCCCTTGCCTCCCGGACCGAGGAGATCCGTCTGGGCGCCAGGCTGCATCTGGGACAGACGGCGCGTGCCGTCGCCCACGACGGAATACCAGATCTCGACGGTGCCCTCAACGGGATCGGCTGAGGCGTACGAGAGCGGAATCCTCAGAAGAGACATGGCGTTTCCGGGAACGCGGATGTTCACGAACTGACCGGGCTGGATCTGCTCAGCCAACTTGGGAGCTTTGATCACCAGCGAATACACGTCGCTTGCGATAGGCTCGTTAGACACGATCGTCACATCGTGCATACGAGCGGAAGAAGGCGTAGGCATAGGCCCTCCCTTACTAAAGGCCGAGACGGCGCGCCAGCGCCGCCTCGTACCGACTCGATCAAAGAGGTGCGACTAGCGCTCCTGAACAACGCCGTCGACGAGCGTGGGCACGCCCCCGACAAACACGTGCGTGGCACGGCCCGTGAGCGCCTGACCCTCAAAGCCGCAGTTGCTGGCCTTGGAGACATAGCCGTCCTCGCCCACAGTCCAAGACTCCTCGGGATCAAACACCGTGATATCGGCGGCAGAGCCCGAGGCGATGCTGACCTGCTCGAGCCCGAGGATGCGACGCGGCGCAATTGCCATGCGCTCCACGAGGGTGGCGTAATCCATCCGTCCAGTAGCAACGAGGTTCGTGAGCACGGTGGCGAGACTCGTCTCGAGACCGATCATGCCAAACGGAGCGAGCTCGAACTCGCGGCTCTTCTCCCATGCGGCGTGCGGAGCATGATCGGTAACCACGACGTCGATCGTGCCGTCCAAAAGCGCTTCGGTAACAGCCTCGGCGTCGGCCTTGGTGCGCAGGGGCGGGTTCATCTTGAGCGAGGTTTCGTAAGCGCTCGTGATATCGTCTTCGCTGAGGAACATATGGTGCGGCGTGGCCTCGGCCGTAACCGGCAGGCCCTTCGCCTTGGCGGCGCGCACGAGCTCAACACCGCGCGCGGTAGAGATGTGCTGCACGTGATAACGCACGCCGGTGAGCTCGGCAAGCACGATGTCGCGCTCGATCTGGAGCTCCTCGCCCGCAGCAGGCCAGCCGAGCAGGCCAAGGCGCGTGCTCGCGACGCCCTCGTTAACCTGACCAGCGTCAACCAGGCTCTCGTCCTGGCAGTGGCTCATGAAAACCTTGCCGAACATCTTGCCGTAGTCCATGCAGCGTCGCATCATACCGGCGGACTGCACGCCGCGGCCGTCGTCGGTAAAGGCAACACAGCCGTGATCGACCATATCGCCCATCTCGGAGAGAGCCTCGCCCTTGAGGCCCTTGGTCATAGCGCCCGCAGGGTAAACACGGCAATGGCCCACAGATGCGGCTTTAGAGCGAACGTACTCGACCACAGCGCCGTTGTCGGTAACCGGATCGGTGTTGGGCATAGAGCACACGCCGGTAAAACCGCCGCGCGCCGCCGCGCGCGTCTCGGTTTCGATGTCGCCCTTGTACTCATAGCCGGGGTCGCGCAGGTGCACATGCATGTCGACCAAGCCGGGAACGAGAACCTTGCCCGCAAGGTCATAGACCTCTGCGCCAGGGCACTCGAGATTCTCGCCCACCTGAGCGATGAGACCGTCCTCAACAAGCACGTCGCCCACACCGTCAAGACCGGCAGCAGGGTCGACGATACGAGCAGATTTAAGAAGCAAGGCCATTATCGGCACCTCCAAGAAGCAGATACAGCACGGCCATACGCACGCAGATGCCCGCGTAAACCTGTTCGAGAATGACGGAGCGCTCCGGATGATCGGCCATGTAGGAGTCGAGCTCCGCGCCACGGTTGATGGGGCCGGGGTGGCACACGATCGCATCGGGCTTCATGAGCCTTTCGCGATCGCGGGTCAGGCCGAACAGGCGATGATACTCGTTGATGTTCGGGAACGGCGCGCCCTCGAGGCGCTCGTTCTGGATGCGGAGCATGTACATGACGTCGAGCTCGGGCAGCACGTCATCAAGCGAAAGGCTCACGTGATCCGCACCCAACACGGAGGGTACGGCGGGCAGCAAGGTCTGGGGAGCAACGACGGTGACCTCGGCGCCCATGATCTTCAGAGCAGGGATAAGAGAGCCGCACACGCGCGAGTGCGCGATGTCGCCAACGACGCCCACCTTGAGGCCCTCGAAGCTCTTCTTGTGCTCCCATATCGTGTAGAGATCAAGAAGGGCCTGGGTGGGATGCATGTGCTTGCCGTCGCCGGCGTCCACCACGGCCGCGGGAGAATGCTGGGTCACGATGTGCGGTGCACCGGCGTGCTTGTCGCGCACGATGATCATATCGATCTTGTAGGCGTTGAGGGTCTCGACGGTGTCGATGAGGCTCTCGCCCTTAACGGTAGAGGTCGACGAGCCGCCGAAGTTCAGGCTGTCGGCAGAAAGGCGCTTCTCGGCGAGCTCGAAGGAGCTGCGCGTACGGGTCGACGGCTCGTTGAACATGTTGACGATCGTCATGCCCTTGAGCGTGGGAACCTTCTTGATACGGCGCTGATTGACCTCGGAGAACAGACGGGCCGTCTCGAGGATGCGCATGATCTCGCTGTCAGAGTACTCGGCGATGTCAATCAGGTGCTTATGGTTGTTGAACACCCCTTACTCACCTCCCAGCGGCGCGGCGCCGATATGGGTGCCGGGAGCCGCATCGAAAATCTCAACCGTCGAACGACCGTCCGTCTCGGTAAGGAACAGGCGCACGTTCTCCTCATGCGAGGACGGAACGTTCTTGCCCACAAAGTCGGGGCAGATGGGCAGCTCGCGGTGACCGCGGTCCACCAGCACGGCCAGCTCGATGCGCGCCGGTCGACCGAGATCCATAACCGCGTCGAGAGCAGCTCGGATGGTGCGGCCGGTATAGAGCACATCGTCTACAAGGACAATGCGCTTGCCGTCGACGTTGAACGGAATGTGCGAGCCGTGAATCTCGGGCGCGAAGTGCGTCTGGAAGTCATCGCGATAGAAGCTGATGTCGAGGCTCCCCAAAGGAACCTTGACCCCCTCGATCTGCTCGATCTGCTCGGCGAGACGACGAGCGAGCAGGTCGCCGCGCGTAACGATGCCGACGATCGCGAGGTTCTCGCAACCTTCGTTGCGCTCGAGAATCTCGTGCGCAATGCGCGTTATGGCGCGGTTGATGGCAGCCTCGTCCATGATGACTGCCTTCAATGAAGACGTGCCCATGAAGCTCCTTCCCACAAAAAAGAGAATGGATACCCGGCGAGCGCCGCAGAGCATCCACAGGAAGGCAAAGTATGTACTTGGGCCGCCTTGTGGGCATCACGGTGCTCACCTTAAAAGCGTAGCTGGTCACAGTCTAGCACGAGCTGAAGCTTATGCCCTGACGAACATGCCACTTCCCCGTAAACAAGAAAAGCCCTCCATTGCTGGAGGGCTATTGTTTCTGGAGCGGACATAAGGGGCTCGGCGCGGCTGGCGCCGCGCGTTCGCTCAGGCGCTCCGCGCCCTCGCGCGCTCGCTACAAACGCTCCGCGTTTGTTTAACGCTCGCGCCCCCAGTGGGGTTCGAGCCATGAGTTGTTACCAAAAAGAAAGCCCTCCATTGCTGGAGGGCTATTGTTTCTGGAGCGGACAACGGGGCTCGAACCCGCGACCCCAACCTTGGCAAGGTTGTGCTCTACCAACTGAGCCATGTCCGCG
>CALUOB010000080.1 GCA_944322175.1 uncultured Coriobacteriaceae bacterium | reverse complement strand
AGCTACAACCAGAAGTCAAGTTCCTCGGCTTCTAGCCGGCCGAAGCCTACGTATCGCAAGGCGGGGAGGGGCGCCGTTCCGGTCAAGGCGCCGCGACCCGTTAAACAAAAGGTTGAGAAGCCCCGCAAGTCCAAAGCAGACGGGCGCATCTCTCTCAAGGGCGCGGTGCCGCGCAAGGCGTCGGCTGCAGGTGCGCCAGCGCAGAAGCCCGTTGCCCGCAAGACCGTTGCTGCGGGAGGCCTCAAGCCCCATAAGCGCACTGCGCAACAGCCGGGCGCGCGCGGCCTCAAGAGCCCGGCGCCCGTTTCGCGGCGCGCCCTGTCGGCAGACGCCGCTCCGACCATCAAGCCGACTATCCGTCCGCGCACGGCCTCGGGCGGCCTGATCAAGCGCATTCAGAAAAGCCGAACCACGATCAAGAACACCGCGAGCCTCGCAGAGCCCAGACAGGCCGTTGCCGCCGCGCCGGGACCCGCGCATATCGGCGCGAGCGTTCCGGCGCGAGGCGCGATGACCCGTGCCGGCATCATAGCTGCCGCAGCGCTCTTCGTAGCGCTTCTCGGCTTTGCGATCTTCGCCGTTGTGGCCAACACCGGCCTCTTTGCGGTGACCGACGTGGAGATCGCGTCCACGACGCATGTGCCGACCGAGACGACCGAGAAGCTCCTCGAGATTCCCGACAACGCAACGCTTCTCAACGTCAGCGAGGACCAGCTTGCCGAGAGCCTCCTCGAGAACCCCTGGGTCAAGACCGTTTCGATCGAGCGTCGGTTCCCTCATACCTTGGTGATCACGCCCGTTGAGAAAACGGCGGCAGCGTTGGTGTACATCGGCGCGGGCGACATCTCGTGGGCGATCGACGACGAGGGCAAGTGGATCGCGCCGACGGCGCTCGGTTCTGGCGCTGCTTCGGATGCCGAGGCCGAGGGTGACGATGATGCGTCTGCGAGCGACGCTGAGAATCAGGACGACACTGCCGAAGACGGAGCGTCTGGGGATGAGTCCCAGGAGGGCGAGTCTCAAGAGGGGAGTGCCGAGGATGCCTCGGGTCGTGAGGCGGCGGCTCAGCTTGCGAGCGACCTCGGTGCGATTCTCGTGACTGACGTGGGCAGCGATATCGATCCTCAGAGCGGCGAGGCGGTTACCGATGACGCGCTCGTTGCCGTGCTCAGCTACATCAACGACTTCTCTCCCGAGTTCCGCGAGCGCATCTCGAGCTTCTCGGCTTCTTCTACTGAGGCGATCTCGGTGTATCTTACCGACGGCGTCGAGGTGTCCCTGGGCGACGCCACCGACATCCGTAAGAAAGAGAAGGTCGTCGACAAGATTCTCGAGGAGCGCCAAGGCGTGACGTACATCAACGCGCGCAACCCTGATTCGCCTACATGGCGCGAGGTTTCTCTCTAGCGAGCTAGGCAGTTCAATTTGCTCATACATAAGGTTGAGGTTGAGCTTTAAGGTTGAAGCGTTGACCTCAACCTTAAAGTTTGCATTTAAGGTTATGGAATCAGCCGTGAACGCTGGCAGCGATACGAGCAGTGTCAAAGGCGGGGAATTGTGAACGCAACTTGAAGAAACGTGCTAACCTTCAAGTTGAACATTAATAGGATACGCAGGAATTTTTATCAATTAGGTACTTTTGTTTGACCTTTAGTAGAGACTTGTGCAAAGATAGGACGATTTACCTCGGACTTTAAGTTCAGCTTGAGGTTTAATGTTTGCAAAGGTGCATCAACACGGATGTTCGGAGGAACGGTATGCACGAGGAAGAGATCAACAATTATCTTGCCGTCATCAAGGTCGTTGGCGTGGGCGGCGGCGGCACCAACGCCGTTAACCGCATGATCGAGGAGGGCATCCGCGGCGTCGAGTTCGTTGCCATCAACACTGACGCTCAGGCGCTCGCCGTCTCCGATGCCGACATCAAGGTGCACATCGGTACTGACATCACGCGCGGTCTGGGCGCTGGCGCTCAGCCTGAGATCGGCCGCAAGGCTGCCGACGAGAGCCGCGACGACATCAAGGAGGCGCTTGCTGGCGCCGACATGGTGTTCATCACCTGCGGCGAGGGCGGCGGCACCGGCACGGGCGCTGCCCCGGTCGTTGCCGACATCGCCAAGAACGATGTGGGCGCTCTGACGGTCGCTGTCGTTACCAAGCCCTTCAGCTTCGAGGGCCGCAAGCGCGCCTCCGTTGCCGCCGACGGCATCGAGACCCTTTCGCAGTGCGTCGACACCGTCATCGTCATCCCCAACGACCGCCTGCTCGACATCGCCGAGAAGAAGACTTCCATGCTCGAGGCCTTCTCCATCGCCGACGGCGTCCTTTCGCAGGGCACCCAGGGCATTACCGATCTCATCACGGTCCCCGGTATCATTAACGTCGACTTCGCCGACGTCAAGACGATCATGAGCCAGGCCGGCTCGGCCATCATGGGCATCGGCACCGCCTCGGGCGACACCCGCGCGGTCGACGCTGCTCAGGAGGCCATCTCCAGCCGCCTGCTCGAGAGCTCCATCGACGGCGCTACGCGTGTCCTGCTCTCCATCGCCGGCAACAAGGACCTTGGCCTGCAGGAGATCAACGACGCTGCCGACCTCGTTGCCAACGCCGTCGACCCCGAGGCCAACATCATCTTCGGTACGGTCATCGACGAGTCCCTGGGCGACCAGGTCCGCGTTACCGTCATTGCGACCGGCTTCATGGACAACAACGGCCAGCAGGGCGACCTGTTCTCCTCGGGTTCCGCTACGGTTAAGCGTTCGGCTGCTCAGTCTGCTCCGACCCGCAACGTCGGCGGCACCCAGCTCCCGAACTTCGGCAACGAGCAGTTCGATCTCCCGGACTTCCTCAAGCGCGGCAAGTTCTAATTGGTTTGACGCTGCGGCCGCGTCTGGCGGGCGCCTCGGGCCTCACTCGTCGGGCATGACCATAAGGTCTATGCCCTCCTCCTTCGGCCCGATCCGCCTCGCCAGCCGCGCCCTCGCTTTCGTGAGCTCAACCTGGTCCGCATAGGCCGGCTCCCCTTCGGGGGAGCCGGCCTCGCTTTGTTCTGGTCGACCTAGCGGGATTGTGCGGCCTCTGTTTGGGCCTGCCTCATCCGACGGTGACGTTCTCGCTTTCGTGCGACCCGCCTGTTTCGCATCGGGTCCCCGCAGGGGGAGCCGGCCTCGCTGTTTTCCGGGCATCCAGCGGGGTGGGCTGTCGCAGGCCCTTCTGCAAACCGAAGTCGGGTTGCACCTGAAAAGCGGCTTCGGTTTGCAGAACAGCCTGCGAAAACGCCAAACCCGACGTCGTTTTTCAATGACAACCCGAACACGGTTTGCAGAAGGGTCGGGTGATATCGAGTCCTCGCATGCGACCTGCGCCACGATTCCGGCAAAACCAGGGCTCAAATTGTCGGAAGTGTGGCGTAGGTGGCTGCCGATTGTCAGGGTCGTGGCGCGCGTTGGCGTGGTCAGTCATGTGCGTGCTGCCTGCCCTCCGTTGCGCGCGGAGCGGATCCGCCTAGGGGCAGCTCTCGATCCGGACAGGTCAGCTCCTCCCGCATCCTGCTCAATGGGCTGGTTTTGTGGGATTGGTTAACTGTTCGGTTGATCGAGGCTCGCTGGTGTAGGGGGACGCGTGTGGGGTAAGCTGAGAAGCATAACGAAACGGGGATAGCCAGGAGGGCGGTATGAGCAGGCTGGAGCGTGTGACGCGCGGCGGTGTGACGCTGGTAGGCGGTACTGACGGTACGGTCCGCTTTGGGTTTACCGAGCGGACAGGAGGCGTGTCGGGCGAGCCTTATGCCACGTTGAACCTGGGCTCCCATGTGAACGACGATCCTTCTGCTGTGGAAGAGAACCGACGCAGGGTTCTCTCTGCGGTGGGTGCTGGGGCGCATGTTCAGAATCTTGTCGTGCCGAACCAAGTCCACGGCGACATTGTTCAGGTCGTGCGCAGCGCGGATCCTACGGAGCTTGACGCGGTGCGCGCGCGTGCTGCCGAGGGCGCCGACGCCGTGGTGTGCGTAGCCCCGCGTGTTCCGGTCATGCTGATGTTTGCCGATTGCGTTCCGGTGATCATCACGGGTCCTGGCGGGTTTGCCGTGGCGCATTCGGGCTGGCGCGGCACGTACGCAGGCATTGGCGGCAAGACCGCGCGCATCCTCGCTGACGAGCTCGGTGTTTCTCCTGGTTGCCTGCGCGCCTATATCGGCCCGCATATCCTCGGCGACGAATACGAAGTGTCCGAGGAGCTCGTCGAGCGCTTTGCCGCGCGGTTCTCATCGATTAGGCCCAATCCGGAGCGCCTGCTCGATCTTTCCAGCGCCATTGTCGAGTCTCTTGCCGCCTCTGGCGTCGATCCGGCAAACATCGAGGATCCCGCGCTTTCGACCGTGCGCCTGAACGACCGGTTCTTCTCGTACCGCGCCGAGCACGGAACAACGGGGCGCCACGCTGCGGTCGCGTATATGACCGCGTAGCTACCGTTTTGGGTAACGCGGTATGCCACCTGCGTGCAGGGGTATATGGATTCAGACGGCAAGGCCGCCGAGCGCGGCAAAAGAAACACGGCGAGGGTTATGGCAGTTGACGAGAAATACGAGGCCGCGGTAGCCGAGCGGCGCGACCAGATCATGGGCAAAGTGAAAGACGCGCTCGCGCGCGCGGGCAGGCGTGCGGACGAGGCGCAGGTCATGGCGGTCTCCAAGACCGTGGGCACCGACGAGGTCCTTGCCGCCATGAGAGCGGGATACCGCCTCTTCGGCGAGAACCGTCCCCAGGAGCTCGTGCGCAAGCTCGATGCGCTCGGTGCGCGTGCGGACGAGGTTCCGGGTCCGTACTCGTTCGACATGATCGGCAACCTGCAGACCAACAAGATCAATATGACCATTGGCCGCGCCGCGCGCATTCATTCGGTACGTTCCGAGAAGCTCGCCCGCGCTGTCTCGGACCGCGTGGTGCGTGCCCACGAGGCCGGCGGCTCGGTTGAGGTACAGCCCGTGCTTCTCGAAGTGAACGTCTCGGGGGAGGAGAGCAAGTCGGGCTTTTCTTCCGATGAGCTGCGTCGTGCCTTTGACGCGCTGCTCGCTTTGCCGGGCATTCGCATCGAGGGTCTCATGACCATGGCTCCCCAAGGGGATGCCGCGCGCGCCCGTGCCACGTTTGCCGGCCTGCGCGAACTGCGCGACGAGCTGTCGCTCTCAGCGGGCGTTGAGCTCCATGAGCTTTCGATGGGTATGAGCGAGGACTTCGAGGCCGCGCTCGAGGAGGGCTCAACCCTCGTTAGACTAGGTAGAGTGGTGTTTAACCCGGGTTTTGTTTTACAATGATCTAAGCTCGTGCCAAAAACGCACTGGTAATCACACGGAGGCAGAGAGGTTGGTATCGTGAGCATCTTAGATGACATCAAGAGCCGGCTCCCGTTCACCCGCGACTTCGGTCGCGAGGAAGAGGAGTACTACGACGAGGAGGAGGTTGCGGACGAGCCCACCTACCGTCCGTCGTCCGATTCGTACAACGACTCCTACGGAGAGTCCACGCGCGAGGAACAGCATTCGATGGGAGTCCTGGGTCAGACGCATCGCGGCGAGGCAGAGTCCGTAGCGGTGTACACCCGCTCCGGCAAGCCGGTTGGCGAGGTCGACCGTCACGCCTCTACGTTCAACCCGCCGGCGCGCTCCATCGACCAGCACCGTCCCGGCGCGTACGACACGCCTTCGAGCTACGCCGAGCGCGGCCGCGCCCAGGGGGCTCCGGCTCCGGCGCCCGAGCGTCGCGTTGGCGCAGTTGTCAACTCCGTTCCGCAGCTTCCTGCCTATATCCTTCGCCCCGAGAGCTACGACGACGTCGAGACCGTGGTGCGTCGCGTGCGCACCAAGCAGCCCGTCGCCCTCGTGTTCGTCAACGTCAAGACCGACGTTGCCAAGCGCGTGCTCGACTTCAGCTACGGTTTTGCCTGCGGCCTCGGCGCCTCGGTCAAGGAGGTCGGCGACCGCGTCTTCATCGTGCTGCCTCAGGGATGCGAGGTCAAGGAGTCGGATCTTGCCAAGCTCCGCTCCGAGGGCTTCCTGAAGCGCTAAAGGGGAGACGTGACGTACTACACTTTGGTGCAGCTGATAGGCAGTCTGATCCGCTTTTACAGCTTCCTCGTCCTCGTGTACTGCCTGATGACGTGGTTTCCGCTGCGGCCGGGCGGCCTTGCCGACGATATCCGCACCGTGCTCGATCGCGTGTGCGGCCCGTATCTGAACATCTTCCGACGCCTGCTTCCTCCGATGGGCGGGATCGATTTCTCGCCGGTGCTTGCAATAATTGCATTGCAGCTTATCGGCAACCTGCTCATTCGGATTCTCGCTGGTATACTTTAGGCAATAAGGCGACCTAGGGCCCGCGCAGCGGGCGCGGCCCGGATCCCCGAACCAATGAAAGGAACACTACCATGGCTATCACCCCTGCTGACATCCAGGCCCAGACGTTCTCCGAGGCCAAGCGCGGGTACGATCCCGGCGAGGTCGACGTTTTCCTCGAGCAGCTCGCTAGCGAAGTCGACGCCATGCTGTCCAAGATCGTTGACCTCAAGAACCGCCTGACCGCTGCCGAGCAGCAGCGCGACGAGGCTCAGGCCCAGGCTGCCCAGGCCCAGGCTCAGGCGGCGCAGGCAGCCCAGGCTGCCCAGACCCAGGCTCCGGTCCCCACTCAGTCCGAGTACGGCGCCACCGAGCGCCAGATCTCCGCTGCGCTCATCACCGCCCAGCAGTCCGCCGACCGTATCGTCGAGGAGGGCGGAGTCTTCTACGCCATCAAAGAAGAGGAAGAAGGGAAAACGGCCTACGCCTT
>CALUOB010000079.1 GCA_944322175.1 uncultured Coriobacteriaceae bacterium | reverse complement strand
CCAAAGATGTCAAGGATGAGCGCCGTGCGGTCGATGATTTTAGTGGGCTCGCCAACAAGTCGTTCGAGATTGGATTGCTGAGACGGCGTGATCTCGTCATCGAACACGATGGTGTCGACGTCGAGGTTGCGTACGAGCTGGATGAGCTCCTCCACCTTGCCGGACCCAATGAAGGTCCTCGGCACCGGAGTCTGCAGACGTTGCACCATACGGCCGACCACCTCGGCGCCCGCAGTTTCGGCAAGGCGGCCAAGCTCGTCAAGCGACTTTTCTATGGGCCATTTTGTTCCGCGCCATTCAACACCGACCAAGAACACGCGCTCTTTGACCGGTGCCGTTGAGATTATGCGTCGCTTGGTACGCGCCATTCGCTACCTCTCCTGTTGATCTGCCGCAAGGGCACCAAGAATGAGCTCAGCCGCCTCACCCACCGATAGCTGGTCCATGTTGATCCACGTAATGCGCTTGTCGCGGCGGAACCAAGAAAGCTGTCGCTTTGCGTAGCGACGGCTTCGGTGCTTGATAAGGTCAACAGCCTCCTCAAGAGAGCACGACCCCCGTAGGTAGTCGATGAGCTCCTTGTACCCGATTGCCTGACGAGCCGTGAGATCGTTGGCTAGACCGTCGTCAACGAGGCTGCGCACTTCGTCGAGAAGCCCCTGTTCCATCATAATGTCCACGCGCTCATTGATGCGCCTATACAAGTCCTCGCGGTCGCGCGTGAGCGCAAACTGCAGGGCTCGGTAGTGCTCCTGAGGGGATTTGAATCCGGTCTGCTGATCGGCATACGATTTGCCTTCATCGAGCATTTCCAAGGCCCTTACAACGCGCCTTACGTTGTTGGGATGGATAAGCGCCGCAGCAGCCGGATCACGCTCCTCGAGCATCTTGTGCAGGCCTGAAGGACCGAGCCTTTCCGCAAGGTCGTTGAGCCGAGCTCGACGACCGTCAACAAGTTTGCCCTGCGGAAAGCTCATCTCGTCGATAACCGCTTTGATATAGAGGCCCGTCCCTCCGCACAGAACAGGAACATGCCCCGCGTCGAGCAATTGATCGACGACAGCGCGCGCGTCCCGTTGAAAAAGTGCCGCGGAATACGCCTCGTCGGGATCGGCAACGTCAACCATTGCGAGAGGGGCTTTGCATTCATCGGGTGCAGCCTTAGCCGTACCGATATCCATACGCCGATACACCTGCATGGCGTCGCAGGAGACCACGGTCGAGCCCAGACGCCAGGCAACCTCGTCGGCTACGGCGGTCTTGCCCGAGGCGGTTGGTCCGCCGATAACGATAACAGGCAGCACGGGAGATCCGTTCATCGAGGATTGCCCACGAGCGTGCCCGAAAGGTACCAGGTGCGCGCCGTGTCCACGGCCACATCGACGATCTTGCCGGTAAAGTCGCCGGCATTCGCGCCCTCGGGAACGGGCGCGTGCACGGTCTGGTTTTTAGGACTCTTACCCTGCAGAATAGAGGGATCGTGCTTTGAGGCGCCCTCCATGAGAACCGGGACGGTGGTGTTGAGCTCCTTCTGGTTCTCCTCGTACGCAGTGCGCTGGATAACCTCAACGAGACGATCGAACCTGGCCTGAATCTCGGAGCGAGGCGTGGGATCGTAGATTTCGGCCGCAGGAGTGCCTGCACGCTTGGAATAGATGAACGTGAAGGCCTGCGCATAACGAACCTGCTCCGCCAGGCTCAGGGTCTCGAGGAAATCCCCTTCCGTCTCTCCGGGAAAGCCCACGATGATATCGGTCGAAAGCGCAATGTCGGGCATCTTGTTGCGGATACGATCAACAAGCGCAAGGTAATCCTCACGCGTGTACTTGCGATTCATGGCCTTAAGGATGCGAGAAGAACCAGACTGAACCGCCAGATGCAGCTGCGGCATAACGGCAGGAACCTCGGCCATGGCATCGATGGTCTCAGGGAGCAGGTCCTTAGGGTGCGAGGACGTGAAGCGGATGCGCTCGACACCGGTCTCTCCGACCGCACGGAGCAAGTCGGCAAAACGCGGCGCGCCGAACAGGTCGCGGCCGTAGGAGTTGACATTCTGACCGAGCAGCGTGACCTCGCGCACACCGAGCCTGGTAAGTCCGGTCACCTCGTCGACGATCTCCTCGAACGGACGGCTCTTCTCACGGCCGCGCACGTAAGGAACGATGCAGTACGAACAGAAATTGTTGCACCCCGTCATAATGGGCACCCATGCGTGGTAGTCGGTCTCGCGATGCCACGGCATATCGGTAGCCGACTGAACGTTGTCCTCGGAAGTGAGGACCTGGCTCTCCCCCGTCTCAAATGCTCGGGCGATGAGCTCGCCCGCGTGCGTGATGGCCTGAGTGCCGAAGACCACGTCGACGTTGTCGAGATTCGTGAGCAGGCCCTCGCCGTCGCGCTGTGCGATGCAGCCGCCCACGGCAACCACGCGCCTGCCGCTCGGGGGTACCGGAGCGCTCTTAAGCGAGGAGCACTGGCCGTAGAGACGCGTATCGGCCTTCTCGCGCACGCAGCAGGTCATAAAGACCACGATGTCGGCACCGTCGGGATCAGCTGCGGGAAGGCAGCCAGCCGCGTCAAGCATGCCGCTGACACGTTCGGAGTCGTGCATGTTCATCTGGCAGCCGAACGTACGCACAAAGTACGTTTTGCCCTGAAGGACAGAAGAAGCCATAGTAACCTCGAGACAGGCGTTGAGAATACCTACTACTGGGCGCGCGCCGCGTTCTCTTCAAGAGAGGGCACTTCGGAGTTGTGAGCCGTGAGACGGTGCACGTATACCGCAAGGCGGATAGCCGTGCGCGACTCACCGTTGATGAGGATGTCGGAGAAGACGGGCGCACAGGAGATATCACAGCCCGTGGGGATCAAAAAGCCGCGAGCAATGGCGATGGCCTTAATGGCTTGGTTGACCGCGCCGGCACCAACGCACTGAATGTTTACCGCAACGCCGTCTTTGACCATGCCGGCAATCGCACCGGCAACCGATGCCGGCGAAGACTTGCTCGAGACCTTCAGAAAATCCATGCTACGTTCTCCTGCTGCTTTGCATGCTGTGATAAAGCTAGTATTTGTGCAATTATGCCACAACGACACAGGATGTGGTGGAGCGAACGGAGGTTTGCCCCTCTATTCTCCCTTGTCGATATCA
Source organism: uncultured Coriobacteriaceae bacterium (assembly GCA_944322175.1). Taxonomy (GTDB): domain Bacteria; phylum Actinomycetota; class Coriobacteriia; order Coriobacteriales; family Coriobacteriaceae; genus CALUOB01. Next base: position 4,248 of record CALUOB010000079.1, on the reverse strand, counting down.
AAGGTAACCGTAATGCGGTCCCCTGCCACTCTAACCCGAGGGCTGTGCTGCAGTTCGAGATAGTATTTCTCACCGAGAACCTCAAAAGCCTTCTCGAGGGCTTCCTGAAACTCCGCCGCATCATCAGAGGCGATTTTGAGGCCGCGCCGGTCCCGCGCGAGGTCAACCCGACGTTCATCAGCGCGCTCTTGCGTGGCGAGCAAGCGAGACGCAACGCTGGGAAGCGCGGGGATCCTTCCGGCCATAATGCGCTGCGCTGTGCGCTCGGAAAGCTCAAGACCTAAGGTTCGGGCGATAGAGACAAAATCGGCAGCATCAGCTGCCGCGCCAATACGGTCGCAGAGCGCTAACGAAGCAGGATCGGCGAGAAGAGAGTCCGGCGCGGAGTATTCAGCGCCCAGGGATCGCTCATAAAGCGTTGCCGCGATCTCGGTAGGCGTGCCAAGGTACACGGCGCATGTATTGCGCTCCGCGAGCGCGAATTCCGCAACTGTTCGAATAATGTTTCGGGGCCCTTTGACGCAGCACGGCTCTCCATCATCGTCCTTGCCAAGAACAGGCCATGTTGACTGATCGGCGCGCTCGGAAAGGGAGTTCGTATCAAACGAAACAGAGATTGCCGTTCCCCCATGAACCATGGTTGACACCACGTACGCCTCGAGAGCGTTGTGCCGGATGGAGTACAGCGCCATACCACGCCCATGAACGCCCCACTGGTCCATGCGCATGGTTTCAAGCTTGGACGTAACGCGGGCATCGAAGATACGCTCGCGCATGGCTTCGGGTACGCCTGATCCGTTATCGATGCAAACGATCGTACGGGTCTCGCCCGTCTTGAAGGAGGCTACAAAAAGGGCGGTGGTCCCAGCGTCCCGCGCGTTACGCAGGAGCTCGACCACCGCATCCTCGATGAAGCGAATATCCTGTTTTGCCTGCCGACGCTCGGCCTCGGCCACGCGCAGGCGAACGAAACCGTTGCCGAAGCTCTCTTCAATGCGAAGGTTTTCCTCCCCCGCAGCGGAGGCGATGAAGGAGATCAGATCGTCGGATTCAGCCATAGACGGTTACTTGGCGATGTCGACCGCACGGCTCTCGCGAATAACGACGACGCGAACCTGACCCGGGTACTCCATCTCTTCCTCGATCTGCTTAGCGATGTCGTGGGCAAGAACCGTTGCCTGGGCATCGGAGATCTTCTCGGGCTGAACCATAACGTGCAGCTCGCGACCAGCCTGCATAGCGTAGGTGCGCTCGACGCCATTGTGGGAGTTGGAGATCTCCTCGAGTTTCTCGAGGCGCTTGATGTAGTTCTCGGCAGACTCGCGACGCGCGCCGGGACGAGCCGCGGAGATGGCGTCGGCAGCCTGGACAAGAACGGCGAGCACGGTGCTCGGATCAACGTCACCGTGATGAGCCTCGATAGCGTGAACGATGGCAGCATGCTCTCCGTAGCGACGAGCAAGGTCGGCGCCGATCACCGCATGGGGACCGTCAACCTCGTGATCGATTGCCTTGCCAAGGTCGTGCAGCAGACCGGCACGGCGCGCCGAGCGAGAGTCGACGCCAAGTTCGGAAGCCATGAGAGCGCAGAGCTCACCGACCTCGATCGAATGCTGGAGAACATTCTGACCAAACGACGTACGGTACTTGAGGGCGCCAAGCGTTTTTACGAGCTCGGGATGCAGGTCGTGGATGCCCGCGTCGAAGGCCGCCTCTTCGCCCGCCTCGCGAACGCGCTGCTGAACGAGATCGGACGCCTTGTGATACATCTCCTCGATGCGTGCCGGGTGAATGCGCCCGTCGGCGATGAGGTTCTCGAGGGCAACGCGCGCCGTCTCGCGACGAACGGGATCGAAGCTCGAGAGCACAACGGTCTCAGGCGTATCGTCGATAACCAGGTTGACGCCGGACACCTGCTCGAAAGTGCGGATGTTGCGCCCCTCGCGGCCGATGATGCGGCCCTTGAGGTCGTCGGAAGGGATATGCACCGACGTAACCGTTACCTCGGCGGTATGGTCGGCAGCGCAGCGCTGAATGGCAAGCGAGATGATCTCGCGCGCCGTCTTGCTGCACTCGTTGCGGACGCGCTGCTCGGAGTCGCGGATGATAGTGGCCGCCTCATGGGTGACGTCCTCGCGAACGCGGTCGAGAAGCTCCTCATGGGCCTCGTCGCGCGTAAGCTCAGCGATACGCTCGAGCTCGGTCGCCTGACGCGCATAGAGCGCCTCGACCTCGCGGGAGCGCTTGTCGATCTGGCCCGCTTGGCTCGAAAGCTGATGCTCGCGCTTATCGAGGGCGTCGTTGCGACGATCGAGCGACTCCTCGCGCTGCATAAGACGATTCTCGAGCGTGCGCAGCTCGCGCTTGCGCTGCTTCTCCTCCGCTTCAGCAGCCTGACGGTGCTGGATGATCTCTTCTTTAGCCGAAAGAAGCGTTTCTTTCTTTAGGGTCTCCGCCTGACGCTGCGCGTCGTCGATGACCTGAGTTGCTTGAGCCTGGGCCTGCTTGACCTGGGTCTCCGCCTCTCTGACACGACCGTTGCTCGCGCTGCGCATGGCGGCGAACGTGCCACCGGCGCCAACCGCCAGGCACACGATCGCAATAACTAGCTCCATGCGTCCACCTCGTTACTCAAATTCATTCACGTAATACGGAACGCCCGCCCTTACAGGCGAGCGTTCGACATTTGCATGGTATGCACCCAAGTATGATGTTGAAACTAACCAACGTATTCAATCTCATGTAGCATGAGCACGTAACGCAGAACAAATGACACATTTATCCTACGTTGCCCCCGCTTGCGAGTCAAGCGCGCACAAACGAGATATGAAGAACAAAGCAAGGCCAATAGCTGGGAAAACAATACCTGCAACCCGTTTGAGCTGCAGCGACGCTATTTGCCTTCATATGCTTTCATGGTATCGAATGAACGGTTGCTCCCAACGATTGCATCACAACCGTGCAACCGTTTCCGTTATGCACGGAGAGCCTCACGAGTCCTTACGATCGAGCCGGCACTTCACCGCCTCTGAAGCGCACCGATAGTCGAACCCCTTGCCCACCAGAAACCTCACGAGTTTCTCGTAGGGCCTCGTCTCGGGCACACGTTTGCGCTCCAAAAGCCTGAGCGCGCGCTCTATGTCAGAATCATCGTCAAAGAAGGCCTCTGGATAGCCTTCGATGGACTCCGCGTCGACGCCGCGCATCGATAACTCCCGCTCGATGCGTCGCTTGCCCCACCCAGCGCGCTTCTTGGATTCGATGTAGAAGCGCGCATAGCGGTTATCGTCGATAAACCGATGATCGCATGCCCAAGAAACAGCTTCCTCTGCGATTTCGGGCAAAAATCCGTCACGCATAAGCCGTTGCTTGGCCTCAAGCTCAGTGAAGTCGCGCCGATCGAGCTTGGCGGCAAGGACCTCTTTGGCAGAGCGCTCCTCGAGCACGCGCACCGCTGCGAAAAACTCGTCCTTGTCGCACGGAACGGCAATGTCGTGGGAACGGAGCAGCCTCGCCGCGGCAACAGGCAGCTTGATCTCCATAACAGGGCCCGTCTCAAGATGCGCCTCAAGACAAGCCTTGGGCTTGCTGCGCCCCATGCCCAAACTGGTGCGCTCGGGAAGCTTCACGGCATACGAGGCCACCGTCGAGTTTTCGCAGTCGACGGTGGCCTCGGTATCTAAACGCCCATGATTGCTCAAGACGATACGACCTTAGAGCTCTACGGCATCGCCGGTCGTCTCGTCCTCAGCGAGCTCGAGGCCGCAGGCAACGCGGACCTTATGCTCGATCTCGTCGGCGAGGTCGGGGTTCTTGCGCAGAAACTCCTTGGCAGCCTCCCTGCCCTGGCCAAGACGCTCGGTATCGTAGGTGTACCACGCGCCAGACTTACGGACGATGTTGTTCTCGACCGACATATCGAGGATCGAGCCCTCTTTGGATATGCCAGTGCCGTACATGATGTCGAACTCGGCAGACCGGAACGGCGGCGCGACCTTGTTCTTAACGACTTTGGCGCGAACGCGGTTGCCAACGATCTCGGGACCGTTCTTGATGCTGTCGATGCGACGGATATCGATGCGCACGGAGGAGAAGAACTTAAGGGCACGGCCGCCCGTAGTGGTCTCGGGGTTGCCGAACATCACGCCGATCTTCTCGCGAAGCTGGTTGATGAAGATGCACGTGGTTTTGGACTTAGCAAGGGAGCCCGCCAGCTTGCGCAGCGCCTGGCTCATAAGACGGGCCTGC
>CALUOB010000078.1 GCA_944322175.1 uncultured Coriobacteriaceae bacterium | reverse complement strand
CGAAGAACGGCCAGGTCTCGGTGGTGGCCATCATGTTGATAACCATGGCGTAGCCGACCGCGGCGATCATGCCGCCGCCGACGGCCATGCCGCCGGACAGCCAAGCAGGCATCATGTTGAGCGCGTTCGTCACGATCTCGGCCGGAACGAAGCACAGGACGGCGGCCGGGATGGCGATGCGGACGCCCTGCATGGCGATGGCGATGATCTGCCAGAGGTCGATCGCCGCGAAGTTGCCGGCCTCGGCAGCCGAGTCCATGGCGTGGACGATCGGGATGGCGAGGGTACGGCAGATCATCGTGAGGAACAGACCGGCGACGGACAGCGGCACCGCGAGCGCGATAGCGGTGTTGATGGCGTCGGTGGAGTTGGTGGAGCCGCCGTCGAGGGCGAGCACCATGATGATCGACGAGGCGACCGAGGCGAGCGCCGCGTCGGGGGCGACGGCCGCGCCGACGTTGGCCCAGCCGAGCGCGATCATCTGCAGCGAGCCGCCGAGGATAATACCCTCGGGCAGATGGCCGCTGACGAGACCGATGAGCGTGCAGGCCACCAGGGGCTGGTGGAACTGGAACTCATCGAGGATGCCTTCCATACCGGCGAGGAAGGCAACGAACACAATCAGAACGATTGTCAGAATCGACATGTTCCCTCCTTCGTTATGCCTGAGCGGCCAGCTCGGACTTGGCCTTCTTCATCATGGCGTCGAACGGCTCCGGGGAGTCGGCCGGCACCTTGCGGACGTCGAACTTGATGCCCTTGGCGGCAAGGGTCTCGAGCGTCTCGACGTCCTTCTCGTCCATGGCGATCGCGTTGGTAACGACGACCTTGCCCACGGAGTGAGCCATAGATCCGAGGTTGACCTCCTTGATGTCGACGCCGCCCTCGACCGCCGCGAGAAGATCCTGCGGGTTCTCGAACAGCAGCATGGCCTTCGTCGCACCAAAGCGGGGATCCTTGGAGACCTCGATCATCTTCTTGATCGGGACGACATGAGCCTTGACTCCCGGAGGCGCCGCCTGCTGGATCATGGTCTTGCGGAGCTCGTCGTGAGCAACGCCGTCGGAGACCACGATGATGCGGTCGGGGTTGGTCATCTTGGTCCACGTGGTCGCAACCTGACCGTGGAGCAGACGGGTGTCGACGCGGCACATCACGAACTTGATGTGGCCGTCGCCGAGCACGGTTCCGGGCGGGATGGAGCCCGTGGGAACCGCCGGGCCAGCTGCCGCAGCGGCGGGAGCGGCGTCTGCGGGCTGCAAACTCTCGGGCTTCACACGGACGCCGTTGCGCGCCTCGGTGAAGATGTGGCTCGCGATCTCGTGAGCCGTGTTGGTGGTGAACCGCGCCGAATACGCTTCGATGAGCATCGGCAGGTTGAGACCTGTTACGATAGCCCAAGACTCATGGCTCTCGCACAGGGCGCTGATCTGGTTGAAGGGCGTGCCTCCCCACAGATCGACGAGGAACAGAACCTCGTCCTGATCTTCGAACGAGGCAACTGCCTCCTCAACCTTCTGGCGGAAATCGTCCGGACCCATGCTTGGCATGAGCGATACGACAGCCGTGGCCTCTTGGTCGCCGAAAACCATGGAACCAGTCATCTTGATTCCGGCCGCCAAGTCGCCATGACTTGCGAGGACAATACCTACCATCACATTACCTCCTCTGTTTCTTCGAAAAACCACCACAACCGCTCCAATGATGCCGCATCGTTTCCGATATGTCAAATCTTTCTGCAACAGTTGCTTTCCTTATGCGGAGTTAACAGGAAGAATGTAACGGAAATAGCCGCGTTATAGCGGAAAGACAGTAGATGATTCCAGAGGCAGATGTAACGCAACGAGGCATAGGGTAGAACTAGGACACTGCCTCTGATTATGAAGGGTGATGCTTATGGCCAAACAGCCTGGCGGTCCCGAGGGACGCATTGCGCGCCTGCGCAGGCTCATGCAGGAACGCGGCTACGATGCCGTAGTCGTGCGAGACGAGTCCAATCTCCGCTGGCTCACCGGAGCGGCAGGGGTCTTTGACTTTTCGCACGAGTACCCCCACGCCGCGATCGTCACGCACAACGAGCTTCTGCTCCACACCGACTCGCGTTACTTCAACAGCTTCGTCGAGCGCATGGGGCAAGGCGAACCTTGGGCCATCGACATGGAATCCATCGCCATCCCGCGTTGGGTTGCCGAGCGGCTGGCAAAGCGCCGTTGCCGCGTCGTTGCCATCGAGGACGACATGCAGCTGTCGTTTTACGAGAAGCTCCTGCGCGCGTTTGACGACGTTTCGTGCGCCGTGCTTCTCCCCCGCCTCCACGGCGACATCCAAGCGCTCCGCGCCGTGAAGGACGCCGAGGAGATCTCCTGCATGCGGGCTGCGCAGGCCGTGACCGACGCGGGCTTTGCCCATATGAAGGAGTTCATTCGCCCCGGACTCACCGAGAAGGAGATCCGCGCAGAGCTCGAGCACTTCATGCTCGCCCACGGCGGCGAGGGTCTCGCCTTCTCGACCATCGTGGCCTCGGGACCCAACACCGCCAACCCCCACGCCGTTCCGAGCGACCGCACGGTCCGCCAGGGCGATTTTGTGCTTATGGATTACGGCGCCCGCGTGAGCGACTACTGCTCCGACATGACGCGCACCGTGGTTGTTGGCGAGCCGAGCGCGCAGCAGCGCGAGATCTACGATATCGTACGCAGCGCGCACGAGGCGTGCGCCGCCGCCGCGCATGCGGGCGTCATAGGATCCGAGATCCACAACCTCGCCGTCAAGATCATCTCAGACGCCGGGTACGGCGATTACTTCAAGCACGGGCTCGGCCACGGCGTGGGCATCGACATCCACGAGCAGCCGAGCTTCGGGCGCCTTTGGGACAAACCCGTGCCCGCCGGAGCCGTGGTGACGATCGAGCCGGGCATCTACCTGCCCGGCGTGGGCGGCGTGCGCCTCGAGGACTACGGCGTGGTTACCGAGGGCGGCTTCGAGCCCTTCACGCGCTCCGAGCACGATCTCGTCATCCTCTAGCCTTCGGCACCGTAAAGCGCGCAAAGGCGGCGGAGAAGCTCTTCTCGAGCACCTCCGCCGCCTTTTTCCTGATGCCTATGCACCGCGACCCTACTCTTCGAGCAGATCGGCGCGGGATGCGAGATACGCCTCGGCGTGCTCGCGCAGCACGTCCTCCTCGACCGTGGTAAGGCGCACCGTGCCGATGCGCTTGGGAAGCGCGAAGAGAAAGCGGTTGGCGCGTTTGAAGCGCTCGGCCTTGAGTGCCTCGACGAAAGCATCGACATCGACCGAGAAGCCGAGCTCCTCGACCCCCAGCGCCTCAAGACGGTCGTCCTGCTCAAAAACCGCTTCGACCTTAAAATCGGCGGCAGTCGTGGCGAGACGGCTCTCGAACCTCATGCCCTCGGCGTACAGCCGGTACCATGGCACGTCGGCACCGAGAAGACCGCGCAGCGCGCGTGCCGTGGTCACGCCGTAATCGAGCGCCTGACGCGCAGAGGGGCTCGCCGCCTTGAGCACGTCGCGGCGCGAGGTCTGCACGCCGATGAGCTCGTCGGTGAGCGCCACCTCGTCGAGGTCGACAAGGCCCTGCAGGTTGTTGCCGATACGGTCCCATGCGCGAACGCCGCCTGCCAGGGCTGCCGCCAGCATAGAGACGTATCCCGAGCGGCAGGCTTCGGCGCCCGCGTTAACCACGAAGCTCAGGTCACAGACGACCATACTCGGGGTCGGCGGCAGCGAGATCATCTGGGCCGCGGCGCCTGCGTCAAGCGGCCTCATGGCCGTAGCGCACGTGACCATTGCATCGAACGTGGTGGGCAGAAGCACCGACGAGGTGCCGCCGCACCAGGTGCGGGCGGCGAACGCCGCAACCGAGGCAAGCTCTTCTCCCCCGAGCGCGACGACAAGGTCGTCGGCGGTGACACCCGCGCTCGCAAGGGCCTCGTGCACGCGCGAAACACCCGCGAGCGTCGTAAGGCCGGCGTTCACTTCGAGCGCAAGCTCGCTCACGGAGAATCCGGCGTCCACAAGCGCCCGGCGCACGGTGGTCAGCGTCTTGTCGTCCTGGCCTACGGGGTAGACAGAGAGAGCGCGCTTGGGCATGCCGACCGCGCGGCCCACGATACGGTCAAGCTCGTCGAAGGCGCCGACCGAAACCCTGAAGTCGGTGGTGGTGCCTCCTGCGTGATTGATCAGGATACGGCGCATCTTCACAGCAAACCACGCTCCAAAAGCAACTCGGCGACACGGTACATCACGTCCTCGAACGACGTGCCGCGGATATCAACGGTTAGGTCGGCAGCGCTCTCGTACAACGGCCGCCGGTGCTCGAGCAAACGCGCCGCGTGCTCAGGAGACCTGAAGTCCGGACGCGTATCGCTTCGGCAGATCTGGCGCAGCGAGTCCTCGATATCGAGATCCAAGTACACGCACGTTCCCATCTCCTTCATCAGAAGGATGTTCTCGGGCGTTTCGACAATGCCGCCGCCGCACGAAACGAGCAGGCTGCGCTCGCGCCCCAAACCGCGCAGGGCAGCCGTTTCGCGCTTGCGGAAGCCTTGCTCTCCCTCACGGGCGAAAAGCTCGGTTACCGAGGCGGACGAGGAGCGCTCGACGAGCCGGTCGGTATCGACGAAGCGGCGATGGAAGAGCCTTCCCAAGTTGCGCGCAAGCGTCGACTTGCCCGCGCCGAGAAACCCGATGAAGAAGATATGGTCGCAGCCGTGCTTGGTCGAGGGAACCATGGCGTCACTCCTCGAACGTGACGCCTCTGAGCGCACGGCGCTCGAAGATCCTGAAGATCTGCGTGTACCACAGGTCCGTCGTAGCCTGCGGCTTGACGAGAACGCTGCTGACCCCTGCCAGGTTTCCGGCAATGACGTCGGTGTAGAGCTGGTCGCCCACCATAACGGCCTCGTCGCGGCGACATCCCGCCCGCTTGATCGCGGCGAGAAGCGCAAACGGCGCCGGCTTCATGGCATGGCTGATGGCGCTCACGCCGAGCTCCCGGGCGCTCGCCTGAACCTGGCCGCCGTGCCAGTTGTTCGACACGATATAGAGCGCGAACCCTTTGGCGCGCGCCTCGTCGAGCCACGCGCGCACCGCGTCGGGCACCCGGTGGGTGTCGCGCGGCACGAGCGTGTTGTCACGGTCAAGCAGGATGCAGCGCTTGCCGGCCCGCTTGAGCTCGTCCAAGTTGATCTTGTCGACGGACGCTACGAAGCGCCCCGGGCGGACGATACTCATTGGCCGGACTCCTCGAGCATCTCGTTGTAGCGCTGACGGTCCTTCTCGAACTGCTCGTCGTTGTCGGAGAACGAGTGCGTCCCCGCGTCGAGGTCGTTGACGACGTAGTACAGGTAGTCGGTATCTGCCGGATGCACCGCCGCCTCGAGCGACGAGAGCGAGGGCGAGCAGATGGGCCCGGGCGTCAGGCCGGTGTTCTGGTAGACGTTGTAGGGCGAGTCGATCTCGAGGTCGTCGTAGGTGACGGTCTGGTTGCCGCCGCCGCGCGCGTACACGATGGCAGCGTCGATCTGAAGGGGCATGTCGGCGTCGAGGCGGTTGTAGATGACCGAAGCCACGAGCGGGCGCTCGTCCTCAACAGCCGTCTCGCGCTCGATGAGCGAGGCCATTGCCACGAGCTCGTGCTCGCTCAGGCCGTTGGCGCCGTCGGCGAGGTTGAGCGAGGCGGTCTCGGTCTCAAACTGGTCGAGCATGGCGCGGATAACGGCGTCGGCCGTTGCGTCTTCGGGCGTATCGAAGCGGTAGGTCTTGGGATACAGGTAACCCTCGAGCGAGTCGTTGTAGGCGCCGTCGAGGAACGGGTAGTCGTCGACGTAGTTGGACGCCTTGGCCTGCTCCAAGAACTCGTCGGTGGGAATGCCGAGCGCCTGCTCCACGGCGGCAGCCGTCTGATCGACGGTGAGCCCCTCGGCAACGGTAACGCTGTTGCCGGCGATGTTCGGTCCGTTCACGAGCTGCTCGACAACGTCGTCGGGGTTCATATGCGTCTCGAGCGCGTACTCGCCGGGCTTGATGCTCGACGAGGCGCCCATCTTGTCAACGGCGGCGTAGTACTCCTTGGGATCGTCGATAACGTGGTTCTCGGAAAGGATCTGGGCGATGGCGTCGCCCGAGGAACCGTCGGGGATCGAGATCTCGACCGCCTGGCCGTCGGCAGGCTCGCCGGGGCGCTTGGTGCTCGAGACCACGGGGAGAACGACGAAGACGACAAGAGCCGCGATCACGGCGAGAATCGCCACGAGACCCGCGAGCGATCCGCGCGACGAGGCGCGCTGCGCGGAGGCGTACGAGGAGGTGACCTTTGCATGAGCCGGCTTTGCGGAAACCGAACGGGTTGCCTTGCGCGTCTTCGGGGCAGCCTTGGCCTTGGGGCCGGAGCTGAACCGCGTGCCCGCGGAGACGGGCTTGGCCGCCTTCTTGGCCTTGGCCGCGGGAGCCGCCTTACGGGGCGTCGGCTTCTGCTGTTTAGCGTTCTTCATGGGTATCCTCCTGTTCGCGGGCGTCGAGCCACGTCTGCAGGAACAATGATGCGGCGACCATGTCGACCTTGCCGCGCATCTGCTTCTCGGCCATCCCCTCCTCGCGCAAAATGCGCTTGGCCTCACGCGAGGAAAGGCGCTCGTCTACGAAGACAACCGGAAGGCCGAGCTTCTCGGCAACGGAGCGACCCTGCTCCATGACGCGCTCGGCCTGCGCGCCGTCTTCGCCGGCGAGCGTCTGCGGACGGCCGCAGACGATCACGTCGGGCTCGTGGTCCTCGACGAGCATGCGGAACGGCCGAGCGAGCCCGAGCACCTCCGCCGCAGGCATAACGCGCAGGGGCATCGCGATCTTGCCGGAACGGTCCGAGACCGCAATGCCTACGCGTACCTGGCCTATGTCGAGCGCAAGGGCTACCATGAACCTCCCTTAGGCGCCGAGCGCAGTGCGCGCTGCGGCGAGAGCGTCGGCGATGCCGGCGGCGTTCTTACCGCCTGCCTGCGCCATGTTGGGACGGCCACCGCCGCCACCGCCCACGAGCGGGGCGATCTGCTTGATGATGGCGCCCGCCTTGAAGCCGGCTGCCACAGCCTCGTCGGTGCCGGCGGCGATGAGCGCAGGCGTGCCCTTAGACGTAACCGAAGCGAGCACGCAGGCCACAGGGCCGTCGACCTTCTGGCGCACGGTATCCCAGGCGCTGCGCAGGTCGGACGCCTCGAGGCCCGAAAGCTCGGCCACCACGAGGCGGTAAGCGCCCAGATCGACGGCGCCCTGAATAGCAGATGCCATGGCATCGGAGGCCCCGCCGGTGAGTACGGCCTTGAGCTTCTGCTCGGTGGCGTGCAGGTCCTTCTGGAGCGAGGCGATGCGGGCGGGAACCTCGTCGACGCGGCACTTGAGCGCCGAGGCGGACT
>CALUOB010000077.1 GCA_944322175.1 uncultured Coriobacteriaceae bacterium | reverse complement strand
GAGCTCAACCTCGTCGTCAAGGCCGACGTCCAGGGCTCCATCGAGGCGCTCGCCGACGCGCTCGGCAAGATGGACCAGTCCGAGGTCCGCATCAACATCATCCACTCGGCGGTCGGTGCCATCACCGAGACCGACGTCATGCTCGCGGCGTCCTCCAACGCCATCATCATCGGCTTCGGTGTGCGCCCGCAGGGCAAGGCCCGCGACCTCGCCGAGAAGGAGAACGTGCAGATCAAGACCTACTCGATCATCTACAAGGCGATCGAGGACATCGACGCCGCCCGCATCGGTATGCTCAAGCCCACCGAGGAGGAGCAGCAGACCGGCTCCGCCGAGGTCCGCGAGACCTTCCGCGTGCCCAAGATCGGCCTCATCGCCGGCTGCATGGTCACCGAGGGCGAGCTGCACCGTTCCGACCAGGTGCGCGTGGTCCGCGACGGCGTGGTTATCTACGACGGTGCGTTCGCCTCGATGCGCCGCTTCAAGGACGACGTCAACACCGTCAAGAGCGGCTACGAGTGCGGTCTCGGTCTCGAGAAGTTCCAGGACATCAAGGTCGGCGACGTGCTCGAGGGCTACAAGATCGTTCAGATCGCCCGTACGGAGTAGGAGGCTGCCATGAAGCAGACACCGGCAACGCGCCGTACCGGCGAGCAGCTGCGCGAGAAGCTCGGGAGCATCCTCCTGTTCGAGATCTCCGACCCCAGGCTCGACCTCGTGACCATCACGGGCGTCGAGGTTTCGGTCGACCGGGCCTTCGCGCGCGTGTACGTGTCGTGCGAGGCCGACCGCTACGACGAGGTTCTCGAGGCGCTCCAATCGGCCAAGGGCCGCATCCGCAGCTTGCTTTCACGCTCGCTCGACTGGCGCGTGACGCCCGAGCTTTCGTTTAAGATCGACCGCTCCACCGACGAGGCGGAGCGCATCGCTGCGGCGCTCAAGAACGTGCCCGAGACGATGGCGGTCGAGAAGGACGAGGAGGGTTACCCTCTTGCGCCCGATGACGCAGCGCGTACGGAGGAGTCCCCGCTCAGCGAGGCGTAATCGCTTTGATTCCCACCGGCCGGGCTTGCCCCGGCCGGTTGTTTTGCGGTGGGTATCGATCTGAGAGGCAGCACGACATGAGAGAGTTTTCGGGCAGTCCGCGTTGCGCCCGTATCTACGAGCTCATACAACTGGCTTCGACTATCGCCATCTGCGGGCACACGTCGCCCGACGGCGACGCTCTGGGCTCCGCCTTGGGGCTCGGGCTCGCGCTCAAGGAGATCTTTCCCGAGAAGCGCGTGAGCCTCCTGCTCGCCGACGATGACCCGGTTCCGGCGGCGTACCGCTTCATGCCGGGCTCCGACCTCTTTGAGCCGGCGTCGGCCTACGAGGGCGATCCCGACCTGTTCATCATGGTCGACGCGCCCACGCCCGACCGCATCGCCAACGGCAGGGCGGTCTTCGAGCGCGCCCGCACGACGGCGGTCTTTGACCATCATCCGGCCGACCATGAGGAGGCCGACGCGGTCGTGCGCGACGTCGAGGCCGCGGCGTGCTCCGCCATCATCGAGCGCTTCCTCGACGCCTGCCGCATCCCGCTCACCTACGAGACGGCAACGTGCTTGCTCTGCGGCATCGAGACCGATACCGGCCGCTTCCAGTACCAGAACACCACCGCCGACACCTTCCGGTCCGCGGCGGCGCTCGTCGATGCCGGCGCCTCTCCCGCAGAGGTATCGCTCAACGTCTATCAGAGCTGGCGGCTTGAGTACCTGCACCTTCAAGCCATCGTCATGGGTCGAATCGAGCGCATACTCGACGGTAAGGTCGCCTACAGCTACGCGTATGCGAGCGACCTCGAGTCGTGCGGCGTCCAGGTTGACGAGTGCGACGGGCTGGTCGACATCGTGCGCTCGGTCGGCGGCGTTGAGGCCTGCCTGTTCTTGCGCGAGAAGGCCGACGGCACGGTCCGCGGCAACCTGCGCGCCAAGGGCGACCTGGACGTTTCGCAGGTGGCGCGCAAGCTCGGCGGCGGCGGTCACGTTGCGGCTGCCGGCTTCACCTTCACCGGCACCATCGAAGAGGCGCGCGCTGCCGCCGAGCCGCTGCTCAAGGAGATCGTCGGCTAGCCGGCGCTTGTCGCATCCGCACATTCGCAACAAAGAGAGAGGGGCCTTGTGGGCCGTCGCAGAACAAGTCGTATCAACTGCCTGCTCGCGATCGACAAGCCCGTCGGCTGCACGTCGCACGACGTCGTCGCCCAGGTGCGGCGCGTCCTTCATGAGCGGCGCGTCGGCCATGCCGGAACGCTCGACCCCATGGCCTCGGGCGTCATGGTACTCGGCGTGGGCCAGGCAACGCGCCTGCTGGGGCACCTTACGCTCGAGAAGAAGTCCTATATCGCGCGCATCGTCTTTGGTTCCGAGACCAACACCGACGATGCCGAGGGCGAGGTCACGCGTACCGCGCCCGTTCCTTCCGCCTGTGCCGACGAGCCGTATGCCCAGGAGCTTCTCGCAAGCTTTCTCGGGCCGTCCGAACAGGTTCCGCCGCAGTTCTCGGCCATCTCGGTCAACGGGGTGCGCGCGTACAAGCGCTCGCGCAACGGCGAGGAGGTCGAGCTTCCGCCGCGACCCATCGTGGTCGAGTCGGCGGTGCTCCTGGGCCTTCATGCCGAGGGCGACGAGGTGGCCTGGGACGTTGCCTTTACGGTAAGCAAGGGCACCTACATCCGCGCGCTCGCCCGAGACATCGGCCGCGCGGCCGCGTCCGCCGCGCATGTGGGCGCGCTTAGGCGCACGGCATCCGGAACCGTCGGTCTCGCCGTCTGCCGCCACGTGGAGGATCTCGAGGGCCTTGGCGAGGCCGACCTCGCGCTCGACCCGGTTGCCGCGCTCGGCGTTCCTGCGGTGGTGCTTCCGGAGGACGTGCTCGCCGACGTGCTCTGCGGCAAACGCGTTCCCGCGTGGAAGATCGAGGGCCAAGGGTTGGTCCCCGAGCCATTTGGCGCCGATGAGCGCTGTGCCATCATTATCGGCGGACGGCTCATGGCGCTCGCATGGTTCGACGGGGCGGAGCTGGTGTTCAAGGACGTGTTTCCAGAAGGGATCGGCGGCGTGATATGCAGGGACTGACCGAAGAGCGCGTGCGGCGGGACTTTATGTGCGGGGGAGACCCCGCGCCCGTGTGGTGGCTCGACGCTACGGGCGATCTGCCGCGTGGCCTGCGCTGCGCGGTGAGCATCGGCGCGTTCGACGGGTTCCACACCGGGCATCAGACGCTCGTGCGCGCCCTTGTTCGCGACGCCCGCGCCCGCGGTGTTGCCGCGGTTGCCGTGACCTTTGACCCCGATCCCGACTGCGTCGTGGCGCCTCGTCCCGCCAAGCGCCTGCTGAGCGTTAACGACCGTTTGCGCGCGCTCTCGCTGAGCGGCGTCGACGGCGTGCTCGTCGTGCCGTTTACCCGCGAGCTCGCGGGTATGGGGCACGAGGCGTTCTTCACCCAGGTGCTCGGCCCGTACCTCTCCATCGAGGCGGTGCACGTGGGCGAGGACTTCAGGCTTGGGGCTGGCGGCACGTCCACGGTCGAGGTTATCGGCGCATGGGGTGCCGGCCGCGGCATGGCGGTTGCGGGCCACCGGCTCGTGCGCGACGGCCAGCAGGTCGTCTCTGCCACGCGCATTCGCGCGCTTCTCGCCGAGGGCAAGGTCGCCGAGGCGGCGGTGGAGCTCGGGCGGGACCATGTGCTCGCCGGTCGCGTGGCGCACGGAAGAGGGGAGGGCTCGTCGCTCGGTTTTCCTACCGCAAACATCGACGTGCCGCTTACGATGCAGTTTCCCGCCAACGGCGTGTACGCGGGCATCGTGCAGGCGGGCTCCGTTGCGTACCCGGCTGCGATAAACGTCGGCATTCCTCCGACCTTTGCCGACGATGCCGCATCGGCGCGCCTCGAGGCCAACCTCATCGGTTTCGAGGGCGATCTGTACGGCTCCGAGGTGCGCGTTGCCTTTGCGCAGCGCCTGCGCGACCCGGTCAAGTTTCCGACGCTCCAAGAGCTCGTTGCCACGGTGAAGGGCAACATCGACGATGTGCGCCGGCTCTTTGGCGACGCCGGCGTGAGGTGCCTGTCATGATCACTGAAGAAGAAAAAGAGAAGGTCCGCGCCGCCACCGATTTGGTGGCGCTCGTGAGCGAGACGGTCGAGCTCAGGCAGCGCGGCCGCGAGTTCTGGGGCTGCTGCCCCTTCCATGACGAGAAGACCCCGTCGTTTCACGTGATTCCCGCCACGCAGGTTTGGCACTGCTTTGGCTGCGGTACCGGCGGCGATTGCTTCAGCTACGTGCAGAAGCGCGAGAACCTGAGCTTCCCCGAGGCTATCCGCTACCTTGCCGACCGTGCGGGCATCGAGCTTGCCGACGACGGCACGTACGAGCGCCGGGGCACCAAGCGCACGCGCCTCATCGAGGTCTGCGAGGCCACGGCCGACTTCTACCACACCATGCTCATGCGCGGCAAAGACGGGCGTCCGCGCGACTACTTCAAGTCGCGCGGGTTCGGCGCCGACGTATGCCGCCGCTACCGCCTGGGCTTTGCGCCGGGACGCGGCAGCCTCGTGGCGCATTTGCGCGCCAAGGGCTTCACGCCGCGCGAGATGATCGACGCCAATGTGGCGGTTGAGCGGGGGCGCGGGGTCTCCGACCGGTTCTACGACCGCGTCATGTTTCCCATCATGGACGAGCAGGGCCGCTGCATCGCCTTCGGCGGCCGCATCATGGGCGACGGTCAGCCCAAGTACCTCAACACCTCCGAGACGGCGCTCTTCCACAAGAAGCGCAACCTCTACGCCTTCAACTGGTCCAAGAACGCCATCGTGGCGGCGGGCGGCGTGGTGGTGACCGAGGGCTACACCGACACCATCGCGCTGCGCGAGGCGGGCATCGAGAACGTCGTGGCCACGCTCGGCACGGCGCTTACCGAGCACCATGTCAAGACGCTCTCTCGTTTTGCCAAGCGCATCACCTACCTCTTCGACGGCGACGAGGCGGGCCAGCGCGCGGCCGAGCGCGCCATCCAGTTCATCGAGAACGCCTCGACCGATCTGCGCTGCGTCATCCTTCCCGAGGGCCAGGACCCTGCCGAGTACGTGGGCGCGCACGGCGGCGACGCCATGCGCGAGCTTCTCGACCACGCCGAGCCGCTCATGGACTTCGTGTTCCGCCGTCTTACCGAGAAGGCCGACGTGAGCACCCCGGGCGGGCGCGCCAAGGCGCTCGGCGACGCGTGCCGTCTGCTGTATCCGGTGCGCGCGAGCTACATGATCGATACGTACTACATGCAGATCGCCGATCGCCTGGGCATCGACCTCGCCACGGTGCGCGAGTCCGCGCAGGCAACGTATCGCGACGTGGCGCACGAGGAGTCGGAACGTAGGCGACGCGAGCAGGCGCGCGCCCGCGCAGCAGAGCGTGGCGTTGCCGGCGGTACGGCGGCTCCCTCGCAGCGCGTGCATGGCACCTCAGGCGCGCCGTCGTTCTCGGCTCCTGGTGCTGAAGGGGCGGTCGACGGCGACATGGTGCCCTACGGCGATGCCGATATGTACATGCCTGCGGAAGCGTACGCCACGGACGAGATCCCGCCCGACGCGTACGGCTCTGCTCCCATCGCGCCCGTCGCTCCCGCCGAGCAGGGGGGAGCGCCTCAGGGCTTCGGGGTCCTTACCGAGCAGGAGCGCCGGTCGCTCAGATGCGAACGCGAGCTTCTCACCCTCATGACGAGCCACCCCGACGCGTTCAGGCCCTTTGCCGACCGCATCACCGAGATCCCGTGGGTCGACCCGCGCAACGAGGCCGTTGCCTGGGCCGTGCTCGCCACGCCCGAGGGGAGCTCGGCGGCAGAGTGCATGGCGGCGGCGCGCGCGGTGTGCCCGGACGCGGCGGAGATCGTGTCGGCAGGCGTCATCGAGGTGACCTCGGGGCATCCCACCGAGACCAACATCGCCTTCCTGCTCGACACGCTCGAGCTCTACGCCGCGCAGTGCAGGCTCCGCGCCGCGCAGGCAAAGCTTCGGAGGTCCCACGAGCTGAGCGCTGAGGAGCGCCGCGAGCTGGCATCCTCGGCGGCTCGCGAGGTTGCGCGGATCCGCGATCTGGAGCGCGCCACGGCCTCGGTTGCCGACCCGTTTGCCTCGTTGGGAGCGCCTGGAGCCGGCCAAGGAATGCCAACGGCTTAATCGCTGCTCAAAAGGCGTGCGGATACCGTGAAGCGCTTATGATCCGTCACAGGTGGGTATAGTTTTCTCTGCTATAGTTAAACCCTCTGTGACGATGAGAAAGGGGCATGTGTGCCGAAGAAGAAAAATGCTTCTGAACTCGACGTGTGCATCGAGAAGCTCGTCACTATGGGTGCCGAGGGTGGCAGCGTCACCGAGGACGACATCCAGGTGGTTCTTAAAGACATCGACGTAACCGACGCTCAGCTCAACGCCGTGTACCAGTTCCTGCGCGACAAGGGCGTCGAAGTGGTTGCCGAGCGCGAAGACGTAGACGTAGACGACGTACAGGACTCCGACGACGACATGGACGGCGTGTCGGGTCTTGGCGACTTGGACGATGACGAAAACGAGGACGAGGACGTCAAAGCCGCCAAGACTGCCGAGATCGAGCTTTCGGCCAGCAAGCCTAAGAAGACCTCGCGCGTTCGTCCGCGTGCCAACCGCACGCGCGCCCGCGGCGTCGACGCCTCCACGGTCATGCTCACCGGCGACCCGGTGCGCATGTACCTCAAGGAGATCGGCAAGGTGGACCTGCTCACCGCTTCCGACGAGGTCGACCTCGCCATGAAGATCGAGGCCGGTCTCGACGCCACCAAGAAGCTCGAGGCCGAGGAAGACGGCGAGATCGAGCTCACGCGCGCCGAGAAGCGCCGCCTCATGCGCATCGAGCAGGTGGGCCTCGAGGCCAAGCAGGCCCTTATCAGCGCCAACCTGCGCCTCGTGGTCTCCATCGCCAAGCGCTACGTGGGCCGCGGCATGCTCTTCCTCGACCTCATCCAGGAGGGCAACCTCGGTCTTATTCGCGCGGTCGAGAAGTTCGACTACGAGAAGGGCTTCAAGTTCTCCACGTACGCCACGTGGTGGATCCGCCAGGCCATCACGCGCGCCATCGCCGACCAGGCCCGCACCATCCGCATTCCCGTGCACATGGTCGAGACCATCAACAAGCTCGTACGCGTGCAGCGCCAGCTGCTTCAGGACCTGGGCCGCGACCCAACTCCGGAGGAGATCGGCGCCGAGATGGACATGAGCGCCGACCGCGTGCGCGAGATCCAGAAGATCTCGCAGGAGCCGGTCTCGCTCGAGACGCCCATCGGCGAGGAGGAGGACTCCCAGCTCGGTGACTTCATCGAGGACTCCAACGCCGAGGTTCCGCCGGACGCTGCGAGCTTCTCGATGCTGCGCGAGCAGCTCGGCCAGGTGCTCGACTCGCTCGCCGAGCGCGAGCGCAAGGTCATCGAGCTGCGCTTCGGCCTGGTCGACGGCCATCCGCGCACGCTCGAGGAGGTCGGCCGCGAGTTCGGCGTCAC
>CALUOB010000076.1 GCA_944322175.1 uncultured Coriobacteriaceae bacterium | reverse complement strand
TATGCACGGAGCCGACCGTCTGGGCGGCTTGGCAAGCGCCAACGCCCTCGTGTTTGGCCTGCGCGCCCGGCGCGCTTCTCGCCCCCAAACGCGACGAGGCCACGGGAGCGGGAAGCAGCAGCGTCTGTGCCCGGTACTTCTCGGATACCTGCGGGTCAACGGTTGCGGCAGGCGTTGTGCGCGAGCTTCAGGCAATTATGTCAGCGCACTGCATGATCTGCCGCAGCGAGAAGGGCCTGGCAGAGGCCGAAGCGCGCATCGGTGAGCTTGCCGAACGCCTGCGCACGTCGTCGCAACGCGGCGCGGCGCCTGCCGCCGTTGCCGCCACGCGCCGCGCCCAGCTGCAGCTCGCGCTTGCCCGCGCCATCGTAGCCGTCGAGCGAGCCCGCACGCAAAGCTGCGGCTCTCATTACCGGACAGACGCCTAAGCGGCGCCGCACACCCCCGGCCCCGCCCCTGTCGGCTCCCTGTCGCCCCTCCGCCAGCCAAAATACGCTGTTATCGGCGTTTTTTGGCTGACCATATCTACCTGCGCTTTTAGTGCGTTTCCCCAGCTTAAGAGCCCTATTCACGCTATGCCAAAAGGCGCTGTTAACGGCGTTTTTTGACAGGTGCTTGAGAAGAGGCGCCGTGCCTTGCTACCATGAGGCCATCGCACCTACTCGAGGAGGCTCCCCATGAAACGCAGCCCCGCCTGCTCGTTTATCCGACACGCGCATTTGCGCCGCCCCGTTCTGTCCGTCATGCGACCGTGGACTCGCGCCGGCTTGGCTGGCGCCCTTGCCGCCGCCCTTGCCCTCGGCGGATGCGCTTTGCCCGCACGCGAAGGCTCCAGCCCCGGGTCCGACACAGGATCTGCCCCCGCAGGCTCAGCCCCTATCGAAGCCGCCGAGCCGGCATACGTTTACACCGCACAGGATCTCACCGCCGGCATCGAGACCGAAGAGTCGACCTTCGATGTCAAGGCCATCGACGCGCACGCGCAGGACGCCGCCAACTTCTCGCTCCGGCTCTTCCAAGCCGAGCTCGACCATGTGGGCAAAGGCGATACCAACACGCTCGTCTCGCCGCTCTCGGTTTCGCGCGCGCTGGCGCTGCTCGCAAACGGCGCCGAGAACAGCACGCTTACGCAACTCGAAGAGGCGCTCGGCATGAGCCGTGACGAGCTCAACGCATTTCTCCCCGCTTACGAGCGCGCGCTCTCGCTCGAGCCCAACGCCCTCACCGGCGCCGACGACACCTGGATCGATAGCCCGCTTGCCGCCGAGCGACCCCAGAAGGACAAAGGCAGCGACGCCTCCGAAGACGGCGCCGACGAGGCGGACGACGAGAGCACGCAGGCAGGCAGCATGAGCGCACAGGGCAAGGAGCTGCCGTTCACGCTGGCCGAGTCGCTTTGGATCAACAGCGCCTACCTCGACGAGATCAGCCCGAGCTTCCTCAAAACCAACGCAAGCGTCTACAACGCGCAGGTGTTCAGCGCGCCCTTCGACGCCACGACCACCAAGGACGTCAACGCCTGGGTAAGCGACAAGACCGACGGCATGATCCCCGAACTTCTCGCAAAGGACCCGAGCGCCAAAACGCGGATGTATCTTGTGAGCGCGCTTGCCTTTGACGCGAATTGGCAAACGCCCTATGAGGAGGAGGACGTTGACGAAGACGCGACCTTTACCTCTGCAAGCGGAGACGAGCAGCCCATTCGGCTCATGCGATCCACCGAGCAGGTCTACCTTGAGGACGACGGCGCCACGGGCTTTGTCAAATCCTACGAGGACGGCCTCTTCTCGTTTGTGGCCCTGCTTCCCGAGGAAGGCACCTCGGTGCGCGACTACGCGGCGAGCCTCACCGGCGAGCACGTGAGCGAGCTGCTCGAAAACGCTACGTATTGCGACGTGAAGGCCGGCATCCCGTCGTTTACGCTCGACTACACGGCGCACGCCAAGGAGGCCCTGCAGGACCTCGGGGTAACCGACGCCTTTGACGCCAAGGCGGCCGACCTTACCGGCATCGCCGAGAAGGGCGGGCTCTTTGTGAGCGACGTCACGCACAAGACCCACATCACCGTGGACGAGAAGGGCACCGAGGCTGCCGCAGCCACGGGAATCGGCGTGAGCGAGGCCTCGGCAAACGCGGAGGAAGAGGAGCCCAAAGAGGTCGTTCTCGACCGGCCGTTTGTGTACCTGATCGTCGACAACCAGAACAACCTGCCCATCTTCATCGGCACGATGGAGACCATGGAAGGGCAGGTAGCCGAGAAGTAAAGCCGGGCTGCTCGGAGGGCCGCTCGGAGACCAGTTCTGGAAACGTCACTGAGGCGGCCCCGAACAACCCGCGGCAAAAGGCACCGCAACAACGCCACGATTCCGACAATTCGCAACCGCCGACGCCACGATACCGACACTTTGAGCCCCTGCTTTGTCAGAATCGTGGCGTGGGTGAACTGCCTCCCATTTCTTGGACATGGAAACAGAGGTCCGAGGAACGGGAGGCTTATCATATGTCTTTCGACCTGCGAGGCGCCCGCGCGACGCACGCCTGTAAAGCGAGCTGCGGAAGCCCCCTCTACCCTGCGAGCTTCTCGGCAAAGTCGGCGAGCGCGCCGGGGATGTCGACGCCCTGCGGGCACACGGCGGCGCAGGAGCCGCAGCCGATGCAGGCACCCGGCTGCTTGTCTTCGGGGAAGGTCGAGAGCACCATCGGCGCGATAAAGTCGCCTTTGCCCGTGAGCAGATACTGGTTGTAGAGCTCCAGAAGGCGCGGAATGTCGAGGCCCTGCGGGCAGTGCGGCGTGCAATAGTGGCAGGCCGTGCACGGCACCGTCTGCTTGCCGAGCATGTCGGACGCCACGCCGAGAAGCGCGCCCATCTCCTCGTTGTTGAGCGGCTTGTCCTCCTCGAACGTGGCGATGTTCTCCTTGAGCTGGTCGAAGTTCGACATGCCGGAGAGCGTCACGCACACCTCGGGCAACGTCTGCAAAAAGCGGAACGCCCACTCGGCCACGCTCGCCTCGGGGCGCAGGGCGCGCAGGCGCTGCTCGTGCTCCTCGGCAAGGGTTGCGAGCTTGCCGCCGCGCACCGGCTCCATAACCCACACAGGCAGGTGGTACTCGTTCAAGAGCTCGATCTTGCCCTTGGCGTTCTGGAACTCCCAATCGAGCCAGTTGATCTGGATCTGGCAGAACTCCATGTGCTCGCCGTACTTCTCGAGAAAGCGGCGCATGACCGGAATGTCACCGTGGGCCGAGAAGCCGAGGTGACGGATCTTGCCTGCCGCCTTCTGCTCGAGCAGGTAAGCCATGATGCCGTGGCTTTCGTCGAGGTAATCGTCGATGTTCTTCTCGCACACATTGTGAATGAGGTAGAAGTCGAAGTACTCGACCTGGAGCTTCTCGAGCTGCTTGTTGAAGATCTCGACGACCTTGTCCATGTTGGCGAGGTCGTAGCCCGGGAACTTGGTGGCCAGGTAAAAGCTGTCGCGCGGGTAGTCCTTGAGAACCTCGCCCATCACGGTCTCGGACGTGCCGCCGTGGTAGCCCCAGGCGGTGTCGTAGTAGTTGACGCCCTTCTCCATGGCGTAGGCAACCATGTCGCGCGTAGCCTGCTCGTCGATCTTGGCATCGTCGCCGTCAACGAGCGGCAGGCGCATGCAGCCCATGCCCAACGCCGAAAGCTTCAGGTCCTTAAAGTCCTTGTACAGCATACGTCCCCTCTCTCAAACGCGCCCGAGCCCGGCGAACGTCGCATACGCGTTGCGACGGCTCACGGGAGCCGGCAACCGCTGCGGCGCCGCTGCGGCGCGGACGCTGCTGTCACGTAAAGTATATCGGCACGGGCTAGCGCGCGGACAGGCGTTAGCTCAGCAGGTTCACGATCACCGCGACGAGAACCACGACCACGATCACGGCAACGAGCGCCACGCCCAAGCGGGCGCGCTGAGCACGCGTGCGTTCGCGGACGCCCTGCTCCTCTTCGGCCAGGCGGTCGACCTTGCCCTGCAGGCCCCGGCGCGTGGCCTTGTCGGCCGCGATCTGCTCCACGAGCTGGTCGGCAACCTCGGGATGGGCGTGGATGTCCTCGGCCTCGTCGAGCGCCTTCTGGGCGTCGTCGGCGCGCTGGTTGGCCTCTTTCTCGTCACGCTCGCGGTCGCGCTGGTCGCGCTTCTTGGCGGCGATGTCCTCTTCCACCGAGCGCTGACGCCGGTCGGCCACCTTGCGGGCGGCGTCGAGCGAAGCGCGCGCCTGCTCGCTGGCGGTCTCGACGTCGCGGTAGGCAGCCTCGGCGTCCTCGACCGGCTTGCGCGCCTCGGCGACCCGCTCCTCGGCGGCGGCGATGGCCTTCTCCGACATCTCGGTGGCGCGGGGCAGGTCGGTCGTTGCCTTGTTGAGCGCGGCGGCGGCATCGGAGATCTTGAGTTGGATCTCCTCGCCCTTGACGCTGTAGGCCGCGGAGTTGGCCGAGGGGTTGCGTTGGATCTCGGCGTACTCGGCCTTAAGCCGCTGTAGGTCCGCCGAGGCGGTCTCGAGCGTCTTCTTGGCGGCGGTGACCGTCCGCTCGCGCTGGGCGCGTGCGGCGTCGAGCTGAAGCTGGACCTCCTCCAGACGCGTGCGCGTGATGTCGAGCGCCTCGGCGGCGCTCTTCTCGCGTGCGCGGGCCTCGTCGCACGCCTCTTTAAGGCGCTTCTCGGTCTCGGCGTCCTCGTCGATCATGGTCTTGAGCTTGCGCTCCAAACCCGCAAGCTCGTCGGCGAGCATCTCGGAGGCGACACGGGCCGCCGAGGCGTCCTTCTGCGCCGCGTCGCGCGCGGCGGTGTGCTCGGCCACGAGCTTGTCGTAGCTCTTCTCCACGTCGCGGCGGTGCTCGAGATCTTGCTCGGCGGCGGCGATCTTCTCGTCAAGCGTATCGAGCTCGTCGCGCGCCTCAACGTGGGCACGATGCGCGGCGTTGACCTCGCGCACCGCGGAGACGCCGTGCTTGAAGATAGAGCCGACGGCGCTGGCGACATCGGCCACTTCCGACACAGACGGCGGCGTCGGCGCCTTGTTGTCGTGCGCCTTGATCGCCTTGTCGGCAGTTGTCCGCTTGTCGTCTTTGCTCTCCATCAGCCACTCCTTCGCAAAGGCTGAGTCATCGGTTGAGGCCGTTTCCCTATCGTACGACAACAGCGCCCGCCGCGTGTGGGGTCTCTGTGAGCCATCGGTAATTTGACATGAATGTAACCTCTCGCATGGCACATGGGCACGAGGTTGTCCCGAGCACGTGCCGCTGCCGGTCGCGACACCCGCCGCGCGCCAGAGCACGTCCCAAGCCTCCGAGCCGCCCGCACCCGCCAAGATTACGCACTTCTCCGCATGCGCAGCCAGATTACGCATCGCAACGGAGCTATCAGCCGTTTGGCCCATATAGTTCCGGCGATCTGCGTAATCTCAGGGTTTATCAGGCCGTTTGCGTAATCTTTGCAGCCCGCTTCCCGCAAGCCGGCCTCTGTGCCGATCCGCCGCAGCCGAAGAGGCGCGATCAGGCAAACTCGCTCGTGGCGAGAACCACGGCCTCCTCCACGCTGTCGGTGATCTGCATAAGGGACGGGTCGAGCTCGGAGATGTTGCCCGACTCCTTGACCGTGCCGTTGATCCAGTCAAAGAGGCCGCCCCAGTACTCGGTGCCCACAAGCGCCACGGGCACGCGCGTCACCTTGTGCGTCTGCACCAACGTGAGAAGCTCGAACAGCTCGTCCAGGGTGCCGAAGCCGCCGGGAAAGACGATGGCGCCGCTCGAGTACTTCACGAACATGGTCTTGCGCACGAAGAAGTACCTGAACGTCATGCCGAGGTTTACCCACTCGTTCATGCGCTGCTCGTGCGGCAGCTCGATGCCGAGCCCCACCGACACGCCGCCCTGCTCGCAGGCGCCGCGGTTGGCTCCCTCCATGATGCCGGGGCCGCCGCCCGTGATAACCGCGAGCCCCTGCTCGGCGAGAAGCGCACCCGCCCGTCGCGCCGCCGCGTACATTGGGTCGCCCGGCTCCGTGCGCGCCGATCCGAACACCGAGACGGCGGGGCCGAGCTCGGCGAGGGCGCCGAAGCCGTCGACGAACTCGGCCTGGATGCGCAGCACGCGCCAGGGGTCCATGTGAAGCCAATCGGTTGGCCCCTCGGGTGCGAGCAGGTTGGCATACGTGTTGTCGGTCGGGATCATGCGGCCGCGCATGAGCACCGGGCCGCGATGGTAGGTGTGCCCCGCTTCGCGCATGTCGGGGGCAGGGGCACGCACGCGGGCGTCGCTGTTCTCAAGCGCCGCCCCGCTCTCAGGCGCGGCGCTATCGTGCGCGCTGACCTTCTCGCTCGTCTCTCTCTTCTCGCCCGTAAAGCTTTTCTCGTCCACGCTGCTCTTCTCGCTCGGCAGTTTTGCGTCCATAGAAAAATCCCTTCGTTAGCGGCCATCCATGCGGTCGCACTTGACAGCAAGCAGCAAGCTCAGATACCACCATGGTACCCGCGGCGCCCCTTCCCCTACCGCCGCCTCACGTCAGGAGTGCGTTAGCACGGCGCATGGGCATGCCGGCAGCCGCCATTATCGCCGGGACGCTCGGCGCAGCCGCCAAAGTTCTACGCAAACGCGAACGCTTGACGCAGTTGCGAACGCTTACGGGCCAGAATCGGCCTCTAAGCGTTCGCGCTTGCGTCAAGCGTTCGTAGATGCGTAGAACTCGCGGGCGAATCCGTGGGGTGCGGCAGGCGTGGCGCTCTAGCGTTTCTCGTTGACCAGCCCCTCTTGACGGCGTCGCTGAGCATACAACTCCCAAAGCGCCGCAGCAGCAGCAATTATCACTGCGATAAGCACATACTCCGCCGGCTCATCGAGCTCTCCGGAAATCGCCCAGGCAGCAAGACACGTGAACCCCATCGTCAGAAGCTGCGCAGCGCCCCAGTGACGAGCGGCAAGACGCCCCAAACGGGCAAGCGGAACCCCTACCAGATCCCCGTCTTTATGGAGAACCTTCTCGTCAAAATAAGTCTCGAGAAAACTTGCCAGAGCGATCGAATCGCGGATGTTGTGACGCTTCTGCACTCGCTGCGCCACCGATGCGAAGGCCAGAGACGCTCCGACAAGCGAAAACGTAATCGCTGTTATGACCGTTGAACTTTCCAGGGAGTCCCCCATGCGCGCGAGAATAAAGAAAGACGCGACGGTCTCGAAAACGAAGCTGAGAATCGTATAGAGGCCCAGATCCGCTAAATCGGCATCCGCTTGTTCGACGATGAGGGGCGCAGACTCGCCGAGAAGCTCGGAGATCGTGACGTCAAGAGCCTCAGCGACAAGCGGCAGGCTCTCAACATCGGGCAGCGTGCGGGCGCATTCCCAGTTGCTTACCGTTTGCCTCGACACGTAGCAGAGCTTCGCCAGATCGTTTTGCGACAAACCCGCGCGCAGCCGCAGCTCGCGTATGCGCGCACCAAGCAGCATAACCTTCGCCATGGCACCCTCGCCTCCCCGAAGCACCGGCTCCCCGGCAGCCTCTCTGCTTCTAGGCTACCCCGGACGAGGCGCAGCCGCACCGTCGATTTTGCCCACAGCATCATTTGCTCAGTTCAGCGTGGTTGTCAAAGTATTTTGACACGGCCTCGCAGCTGAAATACTGCGCCCGCAGCCAAAGTTCTACGCAAACGCGAACGCTTGACGCATCCGCGAACGCTTGCGGCCCGAAATCGGCTTCTAAGCGTTCGTATTTGCGTCAAGC
>CALUOB010000075.1 GCA_944322175.1 uncultured Coriobacteriaceae bacterium | reverse complement strand
AGGAGATGCCGTTCTCGGCGAGGCACGCGTTGATCTTCTCGATGCGGCGCTCGTAACCTTCGAAGCTAACAGCCATTATTCGTCCCTCCCTTTCTTACTCGTTGACCGGGAACGTGCTGGCGACGGAGTGGGTCTCCTTGTCGGTGCGCGGATCGATGTACTTCGCAGCACCCTCCCACTGGCCGTAGTGACCCATGGCGCCGTCGATGGCCTCCTTGGGGTCCTTGCCCTCCTTGAGGGCGTCGGTCAGCTTGCCGAGGTTCAGGTACTCGAAGGCAACGATCTCGTTCTGCTCGTTGAGAGCCATGCGGGTCACGTAGCCCTGGGCGAGCTCGAGGTAACGAGCGCCCTTGAGCTTGGTGCCGAACATGGTGCCCACCTGGGAGCGGAGGCCCTTGCCGAGGTCGTCGAGCGAGGAGCCGACGGGCAGGCCGCCCTCGGAGAACGCGGTCTGGCTGCGGCCGTAAACGATCTGCAGGAAGATCTCGCGCATGGCAACGTTGATGGCGTCGCAGACGAGGTCGGTGTTGAGGGCCTCGAGGATGGTCTTGCCGGGAAGGATCTCGGAAGCCATGGCCGCGGAGTGCGTCATGCCGGAGCAACCGAGGGTCTCGACGAGGCACTCCTCGATGATGCCGTCCTTGACATTGAGCGTGAGCTTGCACGCGCCCTGCTGCGGCGCGCACCAACCCACACCGTGCGTGAGGCCGGAGATGTCAGAGATCTCCTTGGCCTGAACCCACTTGCCCTCCTCCGGGATGGGCGCGGGGCCGTGGTATGCGCCCTTGGCGACGGGGCACATGTGCTCCACTTCTGCTGTGTACTGCATGCCTCTCCTCTCTTTCGGCATCCATGCGAAAAGGGAAGCGCAGGCGCTCCTCTTCTCGACGTAACGGCAGGGCAACGACGCCCCGCCACAGTGCAGACGCTGCCGCAGTGAGCATTGGCTTAAGACCCGCGGACGCGCGTCGGAAGCGGAAAACGAGCACCCGCCCCGACAACGACTGCGTGTCTTAAGCGGAAACGTTTTACCCCGCGCGAACGATCCGAGGACCGAGCGCAACTCTACAGCGGCATTGCATATTAGATTATACGAGAAGAACCCTCACCGCGCGCCGTAGATACGCGGCCTTTTTGCAAGTCGGCCTCCGCACGCAACCGTGCGGAGGCCGCAGGAGAACCTGACATGCGCCCTACTCGTAGTCTAGGTACAACGTGCCGCTGGCGCCTTCGAGCTCGATCTCGATGCGGCCGTCGTAGGGCTTGGTCCACGTGCCCGTCGCCGCTTGCGTACGCGCTGAATCCGACGGGTCAAAAGCGTCGAGCGTGGGGTCGGCCTTGTCGAGCGCAGAGCTTGACCGCTCCATGGCGCCCGCCACGCCGATATCGACCGTTCCGCCTGCATGGAAGTCAAAGTACACGCCGACAAGCATGTAGATGTCGCCGATGCCGGTGCCGCCGTTGCCCCCGCCGCGGACCACGTACCCGAGCATGCCGCGCGGCTCGCCCTTGCCGATGCCCTGCGGCACCATGACCTTGGCCGTGGCCTCGGTAAGGCCGTCGGTGCCCGAGATCGACGCGCCGTCGGTCTCGTCGATCTCGTAGACCGTCGAGGTGCCGCGCTGGTACTTGTCGGCAACCGTGCCTTCGACCTCGTCCGAACCGTTGCTGCTTACCAGGATGCGGTCGCCGTCGATCGTGGTCGTAAAGCCGCTGATGCCCGACACGCCATCGGACGAGACGGTAAGGGTCCCTTGGAACTCCCCGCCGCCGAGAAGCGACGACACCACAGGCACGTTCGTGCCGGTCGCAGCCAAGAAAAGCGCCCCTGCAACGGCGAGAAGCGCCACCACGGCAACGATGCCCACTGCGCGCAGGGCCGCAGAACCGCCCGAAGAAGCGGTGGCCGGGGCCGCGACGGGTGCGGGCAGCGGCGCGGGCCGTACCGCTGCCTGTGTCGCCGGCTGGGGCGCGGGCGGAACCGTTGTCTGCGCCGTGGGCTGGGGCGCGGGCGCGCTGCTCTCAACGCGGGCATGCGGCAGCGGAGTCCCGCAGACGCCGCAGAACTTTGCGCCGTCGGGCGCCTTGGAACCGCAGTTCGGGCAGAACATAAGCTTCTCGCCTCTTTTCTTCAGTGCACGCGAGCTACGCCGGGCGTGCCCTTACGCAAGGGGGATGATGATGAGCTCGAAATAATCGCTGGCGCTGGTCGCGGCCCGCGAGCAGATGCGGAAACCCTGCCAGTCGGCCATGTGCCACGAGCCGCCTGCGTCCTGGAAGAACATGTCGGTCGTCGCACCGAGTTCGGACAGGACGTACCTCATAACGTCGCCTGCGCCGCTCTGGCTGCGCTGCGCCGCTATGCGCATGTAGCTGCCGTCAAGAGCGATCTCGTACTCAAGACCCGCTACGGGGCCCTGCGGCATGCACGTCTTCCACAGCTGCGTCGCTGGCGTGTCGGGAATGTTCTCGTACGTGCCGGTTGCGCCGTCGCTCGCCGGCCCCAAGCTCGCGGCGATCTGAGCGGGGTCGCTCAAGGCGAGCAGGTCAGAGGACCCGGCATCCGCGGGCTCTGCGGCGGCGTCGGCATCCGCGGGCTCTTCCGCTTGCCGACGAGCGCTGCCCTCTTCCGCTTGCCCCTCGTCTTGCGCTGGGGCGTCATCCGCACCATCGCCATCCTCGGCGGCGCCTCTAGGAAGTGCCTCGGTAGAAACATCTGTGCCGTCAGCGGCAACGGTGCCTGCGGTATCTGGCGTCTGCGCGGGCCCGAGCGCCGGCAGCACCACGATCACGAACACCAGCGCGAGGGCAGCGGCGCACACGCAGACGGCCGCGACAATGGGCGCGCGCGAGCGCGACGGACGCGAGGAGGCAGGAGCGGTGCTTGCGGCGACCGGCTGCGCCGCCGCGCTTCTCGCCGCACCGCTGGCTGGGTCGTTCTGAGGCTGAGGCGCTGCGCTGAGAGAGCCGTCCTTCGGCGTGCCGACCGGAGCGGCGCCCGCGTCTTTTACGGGCGCGGCAATCTGCCCGCCCGCCGAGCGCGGCGCGCTTCCCGTATCGCGCGGCGTGCCGCACTGAGGGCAAAACCGCGCGCCGTCAGGGAGCTTTGCGCCGCATTGAGCACAGAACCGTCTCACAGCCGCTGCTGGCGCGGCGGACTCCGATGCCGTCTTTGTTGGAGCAACGGGCTGCGAAACGGCAGCCGACGGCGCAGCGGGCTCCGAAGCCGCCGACGACGCAGGTGCCCCCTCGGCAGGTACGGAAGCCAAAGCAGAGCCGGAAGCGTCCTTCTCGGGAGCATCAGGCTGAGGACCGGCCGAGGTAGAATCCGCGTCCTCGGCAGGCGCGGTTGCCGACTCCTGGGCAGCGGGCTGCGCACCGGCGTCCTCTACGTGCCGGGAAGCGTGAGCAACGGTTACCGGATCCAGGCTGATAAACGACAACGCGGGGCGCAGACGTGCCGGGCTGCCGCTCAGCCACAGCCCGTTCGCAAGCAGGTAACCGCCCGACACCTTGACGTCGCCCAGCGCCTTGCGCATGTAGCTCACCATCTCGGCGTCGAGCGGGGTATCGGCGACGCCGTTGTCGCAGGCAGGATCGAACACGTAGCGCAAGGTGTAGAGCATCACGTTGCTGAGTTTGGGGTCCCCGGGCACCGTGGGATGGTCGGCGCGGTAGCACCGGACGAAGAACGACCGGGTATCGGCCGACAGGTCAAACACGCTTTTGACCACCGTCCGCGCGAGCGCGAACCCCAGCCCCGCCCACCAGGAGAACACGCCCGCTGCCGCGAGCACCGCGCCGCATCCCAGCGCGCCGGGCAGGTTGGCCAGTCGCATGCTTGAAACCTGGCGGTTCACCTCGTCTGCCGTCAGCCCCTGCCATTCGCCAAAGTACTCGGTCGCCGCGGTCTCGGCGTAACGGTCGGGCCTGAACAGAGACCCGGCAGTATAGCCGTAATAGGACCCGGCATCTTTGAAGCCGAACCACAGCAACCCCGCGAGAGACACAACCATAACCACCAGCAGCACGTAACGGTACCGAGCCGTCTGCAAGGTGTTGAAGATCGGTTCGAGACCCTTGGTCTGCCCTGCAAACTCCCGAGCACTCCTTTCCTTGAAGCTCTGCATGCGCTTGTCGTCTTGCTTCTTCTCACCCATGGCAACCCCCCTCTGGCCAGCAGCGCAGAGCATGCTCAGCCACAACCCGTTGGCTTAGCTCCATCCTAGACCGTGCGCACAGAAGAGGGCGAACCGATCAGAAAAAGATTGTTGTTGATGCAAACCTCTTTTTCTGGCATTCTGGCCCACCTTTGCTGGCAAGGAGCCTATAACTGAACATAAGTAAAAAGATAAACCTTAGTCACAATTTATTCCACAGGCCAGAGATACGCGCTCCTTTGAGGGGAGGGACGTTGAACATCACGCAGCTTGAGTACTTCATCTCCGCCGTGCGCTGCAAAAGCTATGCGGAGGCGGGGCGGCAACTTCACATCACGCCGCAGGCAGTCTCAAAAGCGGTTCTCGCGCTTGAAGGAGAACTCAACGTCGCCCTGTTCGAGAAGGACGGCAAGGGCGTGCGCCCAACGGCCCTCGGTTACGAAGTTGCCTCGCGCGCCCAGCTCGTGCTCGACGATCTTGCCGACCTGCGCGCGTACGCCTCGTCGCACAGCGCGGAACCCTCGCAGTCGGGTTTTCTGACCGTCGCCATCGCGACCCAGTACTATCGCGGCAGCCTCTACCGCCCCGAGGACTTCACCGAGTTTGCCGAGCAGTTCCCCCATATCAAACTCAAAACGATCTGGGATTCCAATGAGTTCTGCCTTTCGGCGCTCACGAGCGGCGTTGCCCATGCCGCCATCGTCAGCGGCAAGCCACGCAGCTCCCGGCTGCAGAGCATAAAGCTCTTCTCGTTTACCCCGAGCGTGCTCTGCGCGCCGACCTCGCCCCTCGCCTACAAGCAGGCGGTGTCGTTTGCCGATCTCGCCCAGGTACCGCTCGCCTACCCTGCCGACATGGATCGGTTCTTCCACGAGCTCGTCACCGAGCTCAGAGCGCAGAATACGGGAGCCGCGCCGCAGTTTGTCACCGTTGACCCCTCGCCCGAAGCGTACCGGCGGTTCCTCAACGCAGGCGGCGCGCTGTTTATCATGAAAAACGCGCGCGTAAAGCGCATCGTGCCCGAGGCGGTCGAGAAGCCGCTCGCATCGGGAAGCATGTTCAGCATCCCCGTGCACTTTGTCTTCCCCGCCACGGGGAGCCCGCGCTGCCTGGCGCACCTCGAGGACTACCTCATCGAAACCGCTGATCACGTTGCCCAACAACTCTAGGCAATCGCCGCAACCTGACGCCCGAGCGTCACGTGCTCTTACGTTTCTGGCACGCTGAAGCCACCCGCGCCGCGTTTTGACAATTGCCAGCAACCGACGCCACGTTTTCGACAGATCGAAGCCACCTGCGCCATGCTTCCGACAATCTGCAACCACCTGCGCCACGTTTCCAACACTTTAGGCCTTCGTTTTGTCGGAATCATGGCGTCGGTCTCGGATGGGGGGCGCCGCATCGTCGGACGCGGGGCGGACAGGCCTCGGGAAACCGGTTTGCAGAAGCCCGATCCAGCAACTTATCCGGATATTCGAATACTTTTGAGGAAGCCCCGAGTAGACCGGGGTCTCCGGCTGGCGTTTGCGCAGGTCAGAGCGTTGCCGTGTCTCGGTCTACTCGGCAAGTGCCGAAAACTATTCGAATACCCGTCAAAACTTGGAAAGGGCACTAGGATCGGCGCCCTCCCGGCCGCTCCGGGCTTCTTTCCGGTCGTCCCAACCCCGCCGGGCCGGACGCACGACCTCCAGGCGGAGGATAGCGCATGTGAAGAGTACGTTTCGGAGGGGCTTTTCTCGACAGGGCGCACTATCGGTACGCTTTAGGGCTCCGAAGCGGGCGGAACATGTGCACTGTCGCCGCAGGAGCGGGAAGAGCGTACCTTTCGTGCGCGCTGTTGAGCGTGCGCCACGGTTCCGGCAACCCGCGGCCGCCGACACCACGGTTCCGACGCTTTCAGGCCCGATTTCGTCGGAAGCGTGGCGTCGGCCGTATGACGCGCGACCTTTCTGCGAACCGTGTTGTGTTTGCACCTGAAAAGCGAAGCCGGGTTCGGCGTTTCTGCAGGTCCTCCTGCGAACCGAAGCCGTTTTTCAGGTGCAACCCGACTTCGGTTTGCAGAAGACCCCCGTTAGAGCCCCTCGAAGAGAGAAGGACTGACTTTCGTTCACGAAAGTTCACGAACTTTCGCACCCTCCTCAGTCCCGATCCTGCGGTTTCCTGACTTTCGTCGACGAAAGTTCATGAACTTTCGGATGAGAAGGCCAACGCACCTGACAGCCCCCGAGATACAGCGAGGCCGGCTCCCCGAAGGGAACCGGCCGATGCGGTGCAGGTCGCTTGCGCGAAAGCGAAGCGCGGCTGGCGAGTCAGGATGGCCTGAAAGAGGAGGCCATTGACCTTGTGGTCATGGCCGACGATTGAGGGCCAGTCTGGCCGTCAGCCGCGGCCGCAGCGTCGAATCCGAACCGCAGCGTCAATCTACATGCTACGGAAGCGGGTGTATCGCTGCTCGCGCAGATCCTCGCGGCTCATCGGCATGAGCTGGGCGAGGCTCTGCTCGATGAAGGCACGCACGCTCGCAGCAGCGCGGTCGGGCGTCTCGTGGGCGCCGACCGGACCCTCGTCGAGCACGGCGTCGATAATGCCCATGTCGTACACGTCGCGCGCCGACATCTTCATGAGGTCGGCCGCCTCGGGGGCGCGCTTGCCGTCCTTCCACAGAATGGAGGCGAAGCCCTCGGGCGAAAGCACCGAGTACACGGCGTGCTCGAGCATGGCGACCTTGTTGCCCACGGCGAGCGCGAGCGCGCCGCCGGAACCACCCTCGCCGACAAGCACGGCGATAACGGGCACGGTGAGCCCGGCCATGAACTCAAGGTTCTCGGCCAGCGCGTTGCCCTGGCCGCGCTCCTCGGCGGAGACGCCGCAGAACGCGCCCTGGGTGTCGACGATGGCGATGATCGGGCGACCGAACTTCTCGGCCTGCTTCATGAGGCGCAGGCTCTTGCGGTAGCCCTCGGGCTGCGGGCAGCCGAAGTTGCGTCGGATACGGTCTTTGAGGTCGAGGCCCTTCTCCTCGGCAACCACGGTAACAGGAACGTCGCCGAGCCAGCCGATGCCGCAGATCATGGCGCCGTCGTCGCCGAAGGCGCGGTCGCCGTGCAGCTCGAGGAAGCCGTCGATAAGCGAGCCGATGTAGTACTGGGCCGTGGGACGGTGCACGTTGCGCGCAATCTGCACGCTCTGCCACGCAGAGCCCTTCTCGGCCTCGCGCACGCGGGCGCGGGCGGCGCGGCTCTCCTCCTTGATGGCGGCCTGGTTTGCGCGGAACGCGCGCAGGGCGTCCTTGCCGCCGGCCTTGGCGAGCGCGTACTCGCGGCGCGCCGAGCGCTTGGCGGCAGCCGCCACCTCGCGAGCGCGCGCAGCCTCCAGGCGACGCTCCTCGCGGAGCTCCTCCTTGGTGCGGTCCGTGTCGCGCACGGGAAGCTGCGGCTGGAGCGACTTGGGCATGCGCTCGGCAACAAGCGCGCGAACGCGCGGCAGCACGCGGGCGAGCAGGCCGCTCTGGGACTCCGCAGCGCTCTTGGCAGAGGAGAGAGCGGCCGAGACCTCGGGGTCGTCGGCAAGAACAAGCTCCTCCTCGGCCTCCTGAGCCTGCTCCTCAACAAC
>CALUOB010000074.1 GCA_944322175.1 uncultured Coriobacteriaceae bacterium | reverse complement strand
GGGCGCAGCTTGGGCAGTCGCCGAATCGACGCCCGCGGGCTCCGCAGGTGCCGACGCGGCGCGCTTGGGCGCACGACGGCGGGCGGTGGCGCGCTCGGCCGCCTCGGGCGTCTCCCATGGCAGGCGCTGCTGCCCGGACCCAGCCGAGCCCGCGGGCGCACCCTGCGGGGCGCTGCCTGAGCGCTGCCCGTAGGCGCGCCTTCCCGTAAGGTCCCATCCGTCTACCGGCATGGCATCCCTCCCTTACCTCATAGATCCCGCAGACCAGACGCTTCCGCGCTTAGTCGCGGTCGGAGCGGTTGAGCAGGTACAGAAGCTGCAGGATCGAGGTGAGCGCCGCCGCGACGTAGGTGAGCGCAGCCGCGGTGAGGACCTTCTTGGCTCCCTCCACCTGAGCGCGGCTCATGCCCGAGCCCTCGATGTAGGCGATAGCGCGGCGCGAGGCGTCGAACTCCACCGGCAGCGTGACGATCTGGAACAGCACCGAGAACGCAAAGAGCACGATGGCGATGGTGTAGAGCTGCGTGATGGCGGTGAACATACCGAGGAAGAAGATGATCATCCACATCTGCGACGCGAAGTTGACCACCGGCACGAGCGCCGTGCGGATCTTCATAAAGCCGTAGCCGCGCGCCTTCTGCACCGCATGGCCCGCCTCGTGGCAGGCCACGGCGACCGACGCCACCGAGCCGCCGCCCATGTTGTCGGGCGAGAGGTAGAGGCTATTGTCGCGCGGGTCGTAATGATCGGTGAGGTGCCCCGGAGTGGAACGGATGCCCACCTGCTCGCAGCCCTGGCTGACGAGCATGCGGCGGGCGATGTCGGCGCCCGTGGCGTATCCGTCGGACGGAACGTGGGACCACTTGCGATAGGTGCTGTTGATATAGCTCTGCGTGGCAAGGCCCAACACGAGCGATACCACGACAAGGGCAAGGTAAGCAGGGTCGAACCCGAGGCCGTAGTACATGTAAGGCATGACGAGCGACTCCCCTTTCGCATCTTAGGCAAACGGCTGTTCTGCTCTTGTACCCATAATCCACAGGGCTACCGCGCCGCATGGTCCCTTCACGAAAGACGGGCAGGCAACCTCAAAGCGTCCCTAACGCAAAGAGGCCGCAAAGGCGGCCTCCCGAGACATAACGCGTGCAGCAGCGGCGTTTACGCGAACTCGATCTCGCCCGTGGCGGGATCCATGTCCTTGACGATAGCGAGCGACTGCAGGTCGTAGCCGCGCTCGCGGAGCTCCTTGCCGCCGGGCTGGAAGCCCTTCTCGACCGCGATGCCGATGCCCTCGACCACGGCGCCGGCAGACTCGCAGATGTCGATAAGGCCGTTGAGCGCGTTTCCTTTGGCGAGAAAGTCGTCGATGATGATGACGTGCTCGCCGGCGTTGAGGAAGCGCTTGGCAACGATGACGCTGTAGGTCTTCTGCTTGGTGAAGCTATAGATGTTGGTGCAGTACTGGTCGCCGTCGAGGTTGATGGACTGGTACTTCTTGGCAAACACCACGGGCACGTTGCCGAAGTGGCGCGCCACGACGCAGGCGATGCCGATGCCGGAGGCCTCGATGGTCAGGATCTTGTCGACGCGCTTGCCGGCAAAGAGCCGGGCCCACTCGGCGCCCATGTGGTCGAACAGCTCGACGTCGCACTGGTGGTTCAGGAACGAGTCGACCTTGAGCA
Organism: uncultured Coriobacteriaceae bacterium; assembly: GCA_944322175.1. Classification (GTDB taxonomy): domain Bacteria; phylum Actinomycetota; class Coriobacteriia; order Coriobacteriales; family Coriobacteriaceae; genus CALUOB01. Next base: position 6,140 of record CALUOB010000074.1, on the reverse strand, counting down.
CCTCGCCCTCGCGCACGATGCCGTCACGCTGAATGCGCTCCTCGAGTTCCTTCATCCGCTCTCCCCTCGCGAGATACAACGCGACGCGGACCGCCGCAACAAATGGTTGCAGATCATTCTACTGCATACGGCGGCGCATCCTCACAACCTCGCAAGGAAAAACGGAAAGCATTGTGCGCTTCAAGGCCCATCAGCAAGGATGGCGAGCGCCCCCTGCTCTTATCCCCGCAACGCCGCCACCGCGGCCGAGGCAACGCGCTCGCAGTCGTCCTCGTCGGGGTGACCGAGCGCCTGCTCGAAGTTCTCGATCATGGCCTTGATCCGGGCGTTGCTGGGATCCTGCGCGAGCATGGCCTCGTAGCGGGCCTTGACGCCGGGGCCCATCTGGCCCTGGCACATGGCGGAGCCCAAAAGCTTAGCCGTTGCCGGCAGGTTCTGTGAGACCCTGGCCGCGATCTGCTCAAAGTACTGCTCGCTGCCGCCGAAGCCCGCCGTGCCGAAGAGAAACACGCGCTTGCCCTCAAGCTTGGCGAGAAACGCGGCCATGTCCTCGGCGCACGTGCCCTTGTCGGTCCAAAAGCCCGCGAACACAACGTCGGCAGAAAGCGCCTCGGCCTCCTCGGCGGAGTCTGCCTGCGGCACGCTGCCCCGATACGCGAGCGACACGCCCTGATCGGCGAGCTTATCGGCTACGGCTTTGGCCACGCGCTCGGTGTTTCCCGACGCGCTGCTATACACAACGGCTGCGTTCATGCGATCCGTCCCTTCCCTGTCCCTTTGCAATCAGCAGGCCCCTGCACTGGGACCGCGCCTGCGCATACGGTACCCAGAGCGCGCGCCGGTAACACGGCGTCGGCGCGCTCTTTAAGTCTCTACAGGATCTCGATCGTGCCGTCTTTGACGGTAAGGCCGATGTTTCCGGCAAGAAGCTCGTCGAGCTGGCTACCCACAAGCTCATGGCGCCAGCCCTGCGAGAGGCGCGACCGCTCGGGGTGCTTGATGTAGCCGAAGAGGTCCTCGCGCGATGCGATCATCGCCGTTGCCACGCCCGAGCGCTCGGAGATAAGGCGCACGAGCGCGTACATGAGGTCCGACACGCTCTCGGTCTCGTGCGAGGGCGTGCGGTGCGGGTGGTTTGCCGGCGGCAGACGGTCGGCCGGGCAGCGCATGCCGCGCTCGATGGCCAGCATGGCGGCGTCAACATCGCGGCCCGAGAGCTGCTCGGTGCCGCGCACGCGCCTAAAGTCCTCGCTCGTCTTGGGCATGCGCTTGCAGATGGCGAGAAGCACCTCGTCTGACATAACCCACTTGCGCGGGATATCGGCCTTCTCGGCGCGCTTCTCGCGCCACTCGGCGAGCTCGCGCGCCACGGCGAGCTGGCGGCGCGTGCACGAGGTGATGCGCTTGACGCGCTTGTAGATCTGGCGCCGGTCGACCTCGTACTGCTCGGTGCGTGCGAGCGGCTCGAGCTCGGCCCGGACCCAGGGCTCGCGGTTCTTGGCAGCGAGCTCGTCGCGCATGGCGTAGTAGACCTTGATGAGGTAGCGCACGTCGTCGAGGGCGTAGCCCACCTGCTCGTCGGTGAGCGGGCGGCGCGACCAATCGGTGAGCGACTCCTTCTTGGCGAGGTCGACCCCGCAGAACGCGTGCACCACGGCGTTGTAGCCAACCTGCATGCGCATGCCGAGAAACGCGGCGGCCACCTGCGTGTCGAACATCGGCTTGGGCAGCACGCCCAGGCGGTGGTACATGACCTCCATGTCTTGCGCGCAGGCATGGAAGACCTTGAGGACACGACGGTTGGCCATGAGGTCGGCCAAGGGGCCGAGATCGGTTACGGCCAGAGGGTCAATGGCTACGCACTCGGTCTTTGTGGCGATTTGGACGAGACAGAGACGCGGACGATAGGTGCGCTCGCGCAAGAACTCGGTATCAACGGCAATGGCGTCGCAGCGGGCGGCGCGGTCGCAGAAAGAAACAAGGTCCTCGAGTGTAGAAATAACCATAATCCTCGGATGCAAAACATACCCGAATGAGAAGCGGGTAGAGTAACCAACATGCTCTATCATACAAGGCTTCGCCTAGATGGGAAGTAACTATATGCGCTGCCTTATCATCCACAACCCGGTGTCCGGCCCCCGCTCAGACGAGATCGACGCGTTTGTGCACGCGTTTTCGCGGGCCGGCGACGAGATCGTCATGCGCTACCTCGGCGAGGGGCTCGAGGCCTCCGACGCCGTTGCCGACGCAGCGTCCTTTGACCGCATCGTGCTCTCGGGCGGCGACGGAACGATCTCCAACCTCGCGGACGGACTACAAGCGGCGCACGTAACCACGCCCGTGCTCATCTTCCCGTCGGGCACAGCAAACCTCTTCTTCAACAACATCGGCAACGCGCTCGAGCCGGCGGCGCTTGCCAAGGCGTGCCGCGAAGGCCGCACCGCACCGGTCGATATGGGCGAGCTGTTTTGGCAGGACGCCGACGGATGCGTGCAGCGTCACGGCTTTCTCATTATCGCAGGATCGGGCTACGACGCCACGATTATGGAGAAGGCCGAGGACATGAAGGCCGACATGGGTGAGTTCGCCTACCTCATGGCAGCCCTCAACACGCCGAATCCGCAGGTGGCGCACTTCATCATTGAGCACGAGGGCGGAACCGAGGAGTACGACGGCATCGCCTGCATGATCGCCAACACCGCGACGATCCAGGGCGAGATCAACCTGCTCCCCGACTGCCGCATGGACGACGGCTACCTCGACATCGCCGTTATCGAACCGGCCGCCACCGTACAGCTCCTCCCCACCGTGCTCGCAGGCATCTTTGACCCCTCGGGCAAGGGCATTGGCCGCCCGCAGTTCAAGATGCTGCGCGCCAAGGAGGTCAAGGTCACCTGCGAGCCCTCCATGGGCATGCAGTTTGACGGCGAGATCATTCCGAGCGCCTCGGGCGTCTTCGGCGCACGCGTGCTGCCGAGCGCCTTGAACGTCATCGTCGACGATTTTGCCAAGCTGAAGCCGCGCAACTAGGGCCACGTGGCAGAAATACCGGGACGCTGCTTGAGCGCCCCTCCCTCACAGAAAGATCCGAGCCCGCTTGCGGACCCGGATCTTCTCGTAAGCTGAGTGCTCTGCGGGGAGGCTACCGTACGCTAGTCCTCGACCTCGACGAGCTCGATGTCGAAGACTAGCGGCTTGCCCGCAAGCTCGTGATTAGCGTCGACCGTAACGCCGGGCTCGCCGACGGCGGTAACGGTGGCCGGGATGGGCTGGCCCATGGGACCGGAGAGCATGACCTTGTCGCCGACGTTGATGTCGGAGATGTTGGGAACCTGAGACGCCGGGAAGGTGATCACCAGGTCGTCGCGGTGCTCGCCGTAAGCCTGATCGGCCGGAATGTGAACGGTCTTCTTCTCTCCCACCTGCATATCCTTGACCGCCGCGTCGAAGCCGGCGATCATCTGGCCCGCGCCGCAGGTAAACGCCAACGGCTCGCCGCGGTCGTAGGAGCTGTCGAACTGCGTGCCGTCCTCGAGCGTGCCGCGGTAGTGGGTCTTGACCTTCTTGCCCTCGTTAGACATAGGGTATCCTCCTTGACAGTACGTGCGCCCGATCGGCGCGCCCACCACCTTACCAAAAGAAGGGACCGGCCAGCAGACCATGCGCACGCTCTACGCAGGAACCATACCGGTTGAGGTCACGCGCAAGCGCGTGCGCAACTTCAACTTGCGCGTGAGAACAGACGGAACGGCGGTGCTCAGCATGCCCGAACGCGCCACGCTCGCCGCGGCGCAAGACATGCTGGACCGTCATACGGGCTGGCTCGAGAAACGCATGCGCCGGTTCGAGGAGGCGCAGTCTGCTCCCCATGCGCTGGAGCTCGGCTGGTTTGCCCTCTGGGGCGAGAAGCGCCCGCTGCGCCTTGTTGAGGAGGCGGGGCGCAAGCGCACGCGCCTTGCTGAGAAGGGCCGCGGCTTTGCGCTGTTGGTTGGCAGCGGCTGCACACCGGATGAGCAGCGCGATGAGTGCGACCGCGCGCTTGCCAAGCTGTACCGCAGCGAAGTGCAAGCTGCCGCGCCCGTGCTTATCGCCCGCTATGGGGAGGCTCTCGGCGTTACCTTGCACGGCTCGTCGGTGCGGAGCATGCGCACGCGCTGGGGGTCGTGCACGCCGGCCAAGGCTACGATCAGGCTAAGCGCGCAATTGGCCGCGTACCCGCCCGCCTGCCTCGAGTACGTTGTGGCCCATGAGCTGGCGCACATGCTGGAGCGCAACCACACGCCGCGGTTCTACGGCATTGTGCGCGCCGCTATGCCGGGCGCCGACGCCGCCCGCGCCCGCCTGCGCCAACCACCGGCTTGAAAACAATGCACATAATCAGTACGTTCCGAGGGCGTTTTTCGTACCTTTTGTAGGCACTGTTGCCTTAAGACGCGCAAAACCGTACGTATCGTATGCCCTATGAACGGCACGGCTCACAGCAGGTCAGGCAATGACTGGGATACGTTAGGTTACGGATGGCGCACTCCGGCTACGGACGCTCGATTTCGACGCCGACCGTCTTGAGCGGAAGGCCGATCGGCGCCCAGGGCTTCTCGACGCGTACGCCGATACGCTCAACGAGCGGAAACTCGGTGAGAACCGCCGCAGCAACCTCTTCGGCAACGCGCTCGATAAGCTTGAACGTGTGCTCGCTCGCAAACTTGGTAACAAAGGCGCACACGGCACCGTAGTCGATGGAGCGCTCAAGGTCGTCAGACTCCCCCGCCGCACGGGTGTGCGTGTAAAGGCGCAGCGAGATCACGAACTTCTGGCCGAGCGCGTTCTCCTCGGGGTAGACGCCGTGGCGCGCGAAGACTTCGAGGCCGTCGATGAAGATGCAGTCATACGGATGCGCGCCGCGCGTTGCGTCGGCGAGAACAGCGTTCATAGCGGTACTCCCTAGCGTTCGATGAAGCGGATGCGCTTCTCGGCCGGCCAGTTGCAGCGGTCGGCAACCGGGCAGGCAAAGCACATACGCGAGCGCTTGTCGGCGCGGTAGATAAGCTCCTCGAGCGGCTCGGCATCCTGGCGCAGGTGACGATGCCCGCGCACCGCGCGCAAGACAGCGCGCGCCTCGGACACGGTCATAAAGATATCGGAGTCGAGCGTGGCAAGAATCTCGGAGGCGATCTTCTCGCCGGCGGCCTCATGCGGCGTGCCCTTGAGGTACTGCTCGGCCTTGCCGATGTCGTGGAGAAGCGCGGCTGCGTACACGAGCTCGCGGTCGAGCCCGAGATCGTCCTCGAGGCTCAGAATCCAGGCGATACGCGCCACGTCGAGCAGGTGCGCCAGACCGTGGCGGCAGAACATGCGGTCGCGCTCGAGATCGTTGAGGCGGCGCAGCTCGCGCTGGAACTGCGGATGGTTCCAAATAGCGGTCACGCGCGGCATGGGGCCGAAGTCCTCGGGCGCGGCTTCGGCGTCAAAGCCCGACCCTCGGCCCGCGTCGGGCACGCGGTTAAGCCCGGGCGACTCAAGCGCGCTCGCGGGGCGCACGGGCACGTGCGAGAGCGTGTCGGACATGCTGGCAGCCTCGGCAAAGCTCGCCAGGTCGTCGCGCGAGATGTACTTTCCGGCAGGCATGCTTACGACCTCCCCATCATCTTGAAGAAGCGCTCCTCAAAAGCGGGATCGGCAGCCACGAGTCCACGGCGCGCAACCGTGACGGTCTGCGTGCCGGGCTTTTTGATGCCGCGCATCGTCATGCACAGGTGCTCGGCCTCGATCATGACGATGGCTCCGCGGCACGCGAGATGGTCCATGAGCGCATCGGCGATCTGACCGGTGAGCTGCTCTTGGAGCTGCAGACGACGCGCGAAGGTCTCGACCGTGCGCGCGAGTTTGGAAAGGCCCGCCACGCGGCCGTTGGGAACGTAGCCGATGTGAACATGACCGTAGAACGGCAGCAGGTGATGCTCGCACAACGAGTAGAACGGAATGTCGCGCTCGATAACGAGCTCGCTGCCCTCGACCGGGAAGCTGCGACACAGGTGCTCGGAAGCGTCGGAGTCCATGCCGCCGAGAAGCTCGGCGTACTTCGATCCGGGGGTCAGCGAGAAGGCCTGGGTCAGGTCTTCCTGGTGCCGGCGTTCCACGTG
>CALUOB010000073.1 GCA_944322175.1 uncultured Coriobacteriaceae bacterium | reverse complement strand
ATCTCCACCGGCGGTGGCGCTTCCATGGAGCTCGTCGAGGGCAAGGCCCTTCCTGGAGTGGAGGCGCTTCTCGATGCCTAATCGCACCCGTCTTATTGCTGGCAACTGGAAAATGAACAACGACGTCCCGGCTGCTAAGAAGCTTGCCGAGGAGCTCGTCGAGGCTGTTCCCGCCTCCGACGCCGTCGAGGTTGTCATCTGCCCGCCGACTATCGATCTTGCGTGCACCTCTCACAAGATTGCCGGCTCCGCCATCAAGCTCGGCGGCCAGAACGTGTACTGGGAGGCTTCGGGCGCTTACACCGGTGAGACCTCCTGCGACATGCTGAAGTCCGTCAACGCCGAGTACTGCATCATCGGTCACTCCGAGCGTCGCGACTACTTCAAGGAGACCGACGAGGACATCAACAAGAAGGCTAAGGCCCTCATGGCTGCTGGCATCGTCCCGATCTCCTGCTGCGGCGAGTCTCTCGAGGTTCGCGAGGCCGGCAAGCACGTTGAGTTCGTCGTCGACCAGATCAAGAAGGACACCGAGGGTCTCGAGATCACCGATCCTTCCAAGTACGTTATCGCCTACGAGCCCATCTGGGCTATCGGCACCGGTAAGACTGCCACGGCCGACGACGCCCAGGAGGTCTGCGGCGCTATCCGTGCCACGCTCGTCGAGATCTTCGGCGAGGAGACCGCTCAGGGCATCCGTGTTCTCTACGGTGGCTCTGCCAAGCCTGAGAACATCGCCGGCTTCCTCGAGAAGGAGGACGTCGACGGCGCCCTCGTCGGCGGCGCTTCCCTCAAGGCCGACAGCTTTGCGGCCATGGTCGAGAAGGCGGCTGAGTAATGGCTGAGACCAAGCGACATCTTCCGGCGCTCCTCGTCATTATGGACGGCTTCGGCCTTGCCCCGGCAGGCGACAACAACGCCGTCTTCAAGGCTCATAAGCCCTACCTCGACGAGCTCTGGGAGAAGTATCCGCACACCACGCTCGGCGCATCGGGCGAGGACGTCGGCCTTCCCGACGGCCAGATGGGCAACTCCGAGGTCGGTCACCTGAACATCGGCGCCGGGCGCATCGTGTTCCAGGAGCTCAGCCGCATCAACAACGCCATCAAGGACGGTTCGATCCAGGAGAACGAGACGCTTGTCAAGGCGATGAACGATGTGGCCGCAAACGGCGGCACGCTCCATCTTCTGGGCCTCGTTTCCCCGGGCGGCGTTCACTCTATGCAGCGCCACGGCGAGAACCTCTGCGCTATCGCCGCCATTCACGGCGTCAAGCGCGTCCGCTTCCACTGCTTCATGGACGGCCGCGACGTCGACCCGCACTCCGGTGCCGGCTACATCGAGACGCTCAAGGGCAACCTCGAGGCGCTCTCGCAGTACGCCGAGGTCGACGCGCGCATCGCCACGGTCTCCGGTCGTTACTGGGCTATGGATCGCGACAACCGTTGGGAGCGCGTCGAGCGTGCCTACGACGTCGTGACCCTGCCCTCCGAGACTGATACCGATCCGGTCGAAGGCGTTAAGGCCTACTACGAGAAGGACCCGCGCGGCGACGAGTTTATCGAGCCCTTCGCCTGCCATAACGAGGGCGTTGCCGATGGCGACGCTATGGTGTTCTTCAACTTCCGTCCGGACCGCGCTCGCGAGATGACGCGTGCCTTCACCGAGGACGACTTTGACGGATTCACTCGCAAGGTCGCTCCCAAGCTCTCGCACTTCGTCACCATGACCGAGTACGACGAGACGTTCCGCAACGTTGAGGTCGCGTTCCCTAAGACGTTCCCCGAGAACGTTCTTGCCGACGTCATCGCGCAGAACGGTCTCAAGCAGCTCCACACTGCCGAGACCGAGAAGTACGCTCATGTCACGTTCTTCCTGAACGGCGGCATCGAGGAGCCCAAAGAGGGGGAGGAGCGCGTGCTCGTTTCCTCTCCGAAGGTGGCAACGTACGACTTGCAGCCCGAGATGTCGGAGCCCGAGGTCACCGAGAAGCTTGTCGAGGCCATCAACGAGGACCGTGCCGACTTCTACATCGTCAACTACGCTAACTGCGACATGGTCGGCCATACCGGCGTCTTCGACGCGGCAGTCAAGGCCGTTGAGGCGGTTGACGACGGTCTGTCCAAGGTGATTCCCGCGATTCTCGCCAAGGGCGGCTTCGCGCTCATCACCGCCGACCACGGCAATGCCGACCACATGTACGACGAGGACGCGTCGGGCGAGAAGCATCCCTTCACTGCCCACACCACCAACCGCGTCCCGTTTATCGTGGTTGATGAGAAGGCCAAGCTCACCGGTATTGAGGACGGTCGTCTCTCTGACATCGCCCCGACTATGCTCACGCTTGCCGGCCTTGAGCCCAGCAAGGAGATGACCGGTCGCATCCTCGCCGTCGAGGAGTAGCGCACTCATCTATGGTCTTTTGTGCGCGTCGACTCGAGAGGGTCGGCGCGCATTTTTTGTTTGTGGTACGATACCTTGCGTTTGATATGTTCAGGGGTGTTGCCCCGTCGGGTTAAGGAGCACGTTTTGGGTCCGTTTCAGTGGATTATCCTCGTCGTATGGGCGATCTCGACCATCGCTCTCATCGGCTTTATTCTTATGCACTCCGGTAAGGGAACCGGCGTTTCCGACATGATCGCGAGCTCGCTTTACAATGCCAGCTCGGCCACGGGCGTTATGGAGAAGAACCTTGATCGCGTGACGATCATCGCCGCTATCGTGTTTGCCGTGTGCGTGGTGCTCGCCATGTTCTTCTTCCCGCAGGGGATCGTTGGCATCTAAGCGGTTCCCGCTCGCTTGCATCGGACGCGATATTGACCCGCCGGTACTTCCGGCGGGTTTTCTTTTTAGTCATCTACCAGCGAGAATATGCTTCAGCGAAAAAAAGTTCAAGAAAGTTCGGAAAAAGGGTTGCGCAGAATAGGGAATCGAGTAATATATTCCTTGCTGCAACCCACGTCGGAGTGGCGGAATTGGCAGACGCGCTAGCTTGAGGTGCTAGTGATCATTTTTTCGATCATGCGGGTTCAAGTCCCGCCTCCGACACCATCGCATTTTCCGAGCCTCGCAAGAGGCTTTTTTCTTACCGATCGAAGGCGGTGACGTTATGGGAGACTCAGCTGCTGCGCGGGGCTACCTTTCCCCCGGGATGACGCGCCTGTGCGAACTGACGGGCGATGCCGTCGCTATTTGTACGCCTGACGGCACGATATGCGATGTTAACGATCGCTTCTCGATGTTTGGCGGCATGTCCGAAACGACGCTTTGCGGCACTGACATCAAAGACTTGCTTTTCTCCCTATCGTTTGAACGTTCTGCCGGCCACGGTTTGCCGTTCGCTACGGACGGCACTGAAGCTGCCCTCATGCTCAAATTGCCCGACGGGTCGTTTATCCCCGTCTCCGTGCGCGCGGGCAGGCTTGAAGGAAACGAGCCTGAGCGACCCCTACCGCCGGGTTCAGACCATATCATCGTTGTCATTAGTTCAGAGGAAGAGCGGCAGTCTCACGACCGCGAGCGCAAGCGCCTGCTCGATGAGCTCTCTGCTTCTAACAGGAGGCTCTCAGGCACGCTCTCGGTCATCATGTCGACCATGGGATCAGAAAGTCTTCCAGAGCTCCTTCAGACGGTCCTTGACGAGCTCTCCGTTACGTTGGACGCCAAGGGCTCCGCAATTTATTTTGCCGAGAACGGCGGATTCATGCTGCGGGGCATTTCGGCTTCGCTCGAAGAGGCGTACGTGCCGTCTTTTGTTCCTTACGGTGCGGGCGTTCCGACTCAGGTTGTGCGCGAGGGTCGGTCGCTGCGCCTCGCGTCGCTGCCGGTTGTCGGCGCGGATACAGGCGCTTCGGTGTACCTGGATCTCGACTCACGGAGCAGGCATCGCTTTAGGCTGCAGTCGACGCCTCCCTACAAAGCTCTGATCGCGTCTCCGATCTTCTTTGGCACGCGGGTGCTCGGCATCATTGAATGCGGTTGGGACAAGCCCTACGCGCCGCGCGAGAACGATGTCCACGTTCTCGAGGTTATCTGCGAGTATCTTTCCATTGAGCTGATGGAGCTCATAGGCGCCGTCCGGTCTCAGCGTCGCAGCGATCTCGCCCGTTCGCTGTCGCGCGTGCGCGAGGCGCTCTTCGCCTCCGATGCAGACCTCGACGCGGTAAGGCGTCGACTTTACACGGAGCTCACCGCTACGCTCGCATGTAAGATCTCCTACGTGCGCAGGGACTCTCTCACAGGGGAGGACTATCTCGATTTCGGGTCGGCGGGGCGGCTCCTGCTCCCACGCAATATCGATTCGCTTTTCTTTTCCAATACGGCCCCCGCGGTTAGGGTCCAAGATGATCAAGAGGGGTTCTCCTCTTCGGTCGACGATGTAACGAGCTACCTCGACGGCGACGGAGACGATATCGCCGACCGTTTGGAGACCGTGCGACTTGCCCGCGTTGACCAGGCGACTCCTGCCGGCGAGTGGCTGCGAGAACACGGTCTCCCCACCAACGGTGTGTTTATCGACCTTGGTATCGACGATGCGCGACGCTACGGCATGCTTCTCTACAGGCCGGCGCCTTCAGAGCCGATCGACGACATGGAGTACGATTACGTGGCGCACATGATGCATGACTACGAGCTGTGCCGCAACGGACTGGCGGCAAAGCGCGAGGAAGGCCACATTGCACAAGCGCTGCAGCGCGGCATGGAGAGCACGTTGCAGGAGGTTCCGGGGATTACGTCCGACTCGCTGTACTCGTCGGCTACGCGCCAGGCGCTCGTGGGCGGTGACTTCTTCGAACTTATTCGCTTGCCCGACGACTGCGCGGTGATGATTTTGGGCGACGTCTCGGGCAAGGGCGTCGAAGCGGCGTCCATGTCGGCTCTCGTTAAGACGGCGCTTTCCGCCTATGCCTGGGAGGGCATGACGCCTGCGCGCATGGTTCGCGCCCTGAACGGCATGCTCTTGAGCTTCTCGCGCGTCGAGACCTTTGCGACGATGTTCGTAGCACGGCTCGATCTGCGCGCGGGTACGGCGGTGTACTGCTCGGCGGGCCATCCGCCTGCGATGGTGTATCGTGCCGGCGATCGCCCTGAGGTCGAGATGCTCTCGTGTCAGTCGGGCGTCGTGGGCGCGTTTCCCGATATGCGGTACCTCGACGGTCGCTTTACGTTTGAGAAGGGCGACATGCTCTTTCTCTACACGGACGGTGCGATCGAGGCGCGCGATGCTGCGGGGAGGTTCTTCGGTGAGGGACGGCTGCAAGAGCTTCTCTTGGGAATTGCCCCCCAAGGCGTCTTTGGCATCTGCCAGCGCGTGCTTCACGAGCTCGACGTGTTCACCGGCTCTGCGCTTAATGACGACATCGCCCTTGTCGCCCTGCGTTTCGATCGGACCCGTGGGGACGCGCGCGCCGGCAGGAAGGCGCCTGCGCAGCGTTCTTTTGCGGGCGGCGCTTCTCGCGTGGGCGCTTTGCGCGACCACATAGCGGCGACTCGGGCGAACGATGCCGATCGTGCCAGGCGTGACGGCTATACGGTTATCGACGAGGTTGCTCCTCGTCATACGTCCCGCCGTGCATCCGAAGCGCCGGGGAGGGGAGAAGGGCGCATGCAGCGCAGCGAACGCCCAGCGGAAGCCAGTCATGACGAGTCGGAGGATGCTGCCAAACAACCGCAGGGCTCGGAGGGCTTGTTGCAGCGCGCTGGAAGGAAGCTGAGCGGCATGCGTTTGCCGCTTGGGCGGAAAAACCGAGGTTCTCGGTAATCGAGCCGCCCGCGCGGGGAACCATGAACATATGCGTCAGTGGAACGACATAGTTGTGCTTACGCCCGAAGGCGACATCGATATCGCAAGCGCTCCGTCTCTGCGCCAGCGAATCGATGCGTGCTGCCGCGACGGGGTGCGTCGCATTATCGTGAACTGCCAGCGCGTTACGTTCATCGACTCCACAGGTCTTTCTCTCCTTCTTTCTCGCGCGCGTTGGCTGGCGCTCCATGAAGGGATGCTGTCCCTCGTCAGTGCGTCCTCGGACATAGTCCGTATACTTCAGATTGCACGCTTGCTTGACGTCTTGCATGTAAGCCCCGCGGAGCGCCCCGCCATTCCCGGTCTCGGAGACGCCGCTCCTCTCTGGAGCAAGACTTTCAGGGCTCTGCCGGGAATCGAGCACCTCGCTGAGTACCGGCATCGGATCGCGGAACTGCTGGAATCGCTGCCCCTCACGCGCGAAGAGCGCTTTGACATGGCGCTTGCCGGGGGAGAGGCTCTTTCGAACGCATACGATCATGCTGAAGCGCAGACCATCGCGTGCTCGATTCGGGCCTACGCCGATCGCGTGGTTCTCGAAGTCACCGACGACGGGACGGGTTTCGATCTGCGCCCGGACGAGGATCCGGTGCCGACGTTGGAGCGGGGGCGCGGCATACGACTCATGAAGATGCTCGTCGATCTTGTGGATATAGAGCGCCGCCGTATGCCGTCGGGTACGATCGTTCGGCTGACCAAGCTTACGCGCAAAGGAGTTGCATAGGCTCGCGCGACAGGCGCCCCGCTTTTCTATAGGGCTTTTTCTCTTGGGTGTAGACGGCTGTGCTTGGTAAAGAAAAACGCGAGCCTCATAACGAGACTCGCGTAATCAAGTCTGGCTCCCCGGGCAGGGCTCGAACCTGCAACAGCGCGGTTAACAGCCGCGTGCTCTACCATTGAGCTACCGAGGAATTGGTTGCGCTCAAAAGCACAAGGACTAGTATAGCCAAGACGCAAACCTTGGCAAGCACTTTTTTAAAAATATTTGGCCGAGCAATAAACTCACGCCCCACGTTCCTCGTAGCTCGGGGGCTCGTCGCCGCTCATGGTGAGGTTCTCGAACGTAGAAGAGATGAAGTCGTCGTCAAAGTGAGAGTCTACGTATTGCTCGAACACGTTTTGGGCGGGATGGCCCTGACGCCGTTGATCGGCTCGGTAGAAGCACGCAAAGGTCATGAGAATGTCGACGGACATAAAGATGGTCAGGAGCGAAACGACGACCATCTGTCTCGTTGACGTGATCTCTCCGATTCGATACATAAGCTCGGGCATGATGGCCTTGCACCACGCCACGCCCAGCGCTCCCCACATAAAGAGAAACCTAACGGCGACCCATTGCGTGATGTGGTCAGGAAGGTGGAGGTAGCTCCAGGAGGAAGCGCCTGCGAAATACTCCATGGCCCAGCCGGCAAACTGCTCGAGGCAGCCACCGGCCACCATAGAAAGCGGGAAGACCACGTACCAACGCTTTTTGCGGAGCGGCCACAGCATGGCGGTCAGAATGACGGCGCCCAGGCCGTACAGAGGTGAGAAGGGCCCCCATACCAATCCGACGCGGCTCTCGAGAACTCCGAACGCGACGAACATCCATATGGTCTCGAGAATGAGGCCGAGTACCGATGCGAGAAGAAAGATGATGACGTATTGGTAGAAGCCGGGATGGCAGTCGTCGAGAAAGTCCTCGCGCATCTTGGCCTTGGCAGCGCGGATGGCGCGTTGCTGGCGCTTGGAGATCTTGGAGCGCAACTGCTTGCGCCCAAAGTGCTCAACCTCGTCCCAGATTGCGTCTTCGTAGACTTCGGCGTCGAGGCGGCCTTGGGCGAGCGCGCGTTTGAAGCGCTTGCCCGAGCCGCGCGCGTTGTGATAGCGCGTGACACCCATGAGGGCGAGACGGACGACGAGAAAGATTGCCAGTATGACGAGAAAGATCTGAAGCACGCGTGCCGCTCCGTTCGGGACGGTCGGACGCAAGGGCGTCCGAGGTTTCGCGCGCCATGTAGAAAAGGCGCAGTTCAGGGGCCATTGAAAGACCCGCTCGTTGGAAAATTCTACCCCAAACAAAATTTTTTACTATTGGGGCTTGCAAAGCGGGGGAGACTCGCGTATATTGTTTTCTCGCCAAGCGGACATGGCTCAGTTGGTAGAGCACAACCTTGCCAAGGTTGGGGTCGCGGGTTCGAGCCCCGTTGTCCGCTCCAG
>CALUOB010000072.1 GCA_944322175.1 uncultured Coriobacteriaceae bacterium | reverse complement strand
GTGCAGGGCTCGTCGAAGATGAGGATCTTGGGGTCGCTCATGAGCTCGCGCGCCACGAGCACGCGGCGCACCTGGCCGGTGGAGAGCGTCATGACGTCGCGGTCGGCGAGATCGGCGATGCCGAGGCGGTCGAGGGCGTCGAGGGCGGCGGGGCGCGCCACCGGGTCGTCGGGGGCCATGCCGCGCGCGAGGCCGAGCGTGCCCGAGATGCCGCCCATGACGATCTCGGCGACGGGCAGGTGCACGCGCACTTGGTCGTGCATCGTGGCCGACACGATGCCGAGCGCCTGCTTGATGTCGGTGAGCAGCGGGCGCGCCTGACCGCGGAAGCGCACCGGCGGTTCCTCGCGGTGCAGCGGGAAGATCTCGCGCGTGAGCAGCTGGATAAACGTCGACTTGCCGGCGCCATTGGGGCCGAGGAGCGCCACGTGCTCGCCCTCGGCGAGGTCGAACTTCTCGACGTTTAAGATGGTGCGACCGGCGCGCACCACGCGCGCGTCGCGCAGCTGAAAGAGCGGCGCCGCATTCTGGGCGCAAGGCTCGGTTGTGCTCATGAGGACCTCGCTCGACGTGTTGGTGATAAGGCGTAACCTTACTACAGAGTTATTTCGCCTGTGTTGCCGACCCGCAAAAACCGCCGGAGCGCGGGCGGAGTGCTCTATGATTTTGCGATATCCGACCTAACAATCAGCGAGCGGCAAGGGAGTTGCGCCATGGCCGAGATGCTCACGCTCGATGCGTTCGAAGAGGCCTCCGACAAAGTCAAGGAGGTCACGCAGGAGACCAAGCTCGTCGAGAGCCCGTACTTCTCGGCGCAGTGCGGAAACCGCGTGTGGCTCAAGCCCGAGAACATGCAGCGCACGGGCGCTTACAAGGTCCGCGGCGCGTACTACAAGATCTCGACCATGAGCCCTGCCGAGCTCGAGCGCGGCATCATCACCGCAAGCGCCGGCAACCACGCCCAGGGCGTCGCCTTTGCCGCCGCGCGCGCGGGCGCACGCTCGGTGGTGGTGATGCCCACCACCACGCCGCTCATCAAGGTCGAGCGCACCAAGGGCTACGGCGCCGAGGTGGTTCTCTCGGGCGACGTGTACGACGAGAGCTGCGACTACGCTCTTGAGCTCGCCGAACGCGAGGGCATGACGTTTATCCACCCGTTCAACGACCCCACGGTCGCCACCGGCCAGGGCACCATTGCCATGGAGATCGTCTCCGAGCTGCCGCTCGTCGACACGATCCTCGTGCCCGTGGGCGGCGGCGGGCTCGCGTGCGGCGTGGCCACGTTCGCCAAGCTCTACAACCCCAAGATCCGCGTCATCGGCGTGGAGCCGGCGGGCGCGCCGAGCCTCACCGCAGCGCTCGAGGCGGGACACCCGGTCAAGCTGCCGAGCGCCAACACCATCGCCGACGGCACCGCTGTGCTCGAGGTCGGCGACAAGGTGTTCCCCTACCTGCAGCAGAACCTCGACGACGTCATCACCGTCCCCGACGACGAGCTCATCGTGGCGTTCCTCGACATGGTCGAGAACCATAAGATGATCGTCGAGAACTCGGGGCTTCTCACCGTGGCGGCCCTGAAGCACCTGCCCGCCGAGAACCGCCGCGTGGTCTCGATCCTCTCGGGCGGCAACATGGACGTCATCACCATGAGCTCCGTGGTGCAGCACGGCCTCATCCAGCGAGGGCGCATCTTCACCGTGAGCGTGCTGCTGCCCGACCGCCCCGGTATGCTCGTCAAGGTGGCCTCGGCCATCGCCGAGCAGAACGGCAACGTCATCAAGCTCGAGCACAACCAGTTCGTGAGCACCAACCGCAACGCCGCCGTTGAACTGCGCGTCACGATCGAGGCGTTTGGCGAGGACCACAAGCAGCAGATCGTCAGCGCTCTCGAGGTGGCCGGCTTCACCCCCACCCTGGTCCAAACCGCGCTGTAGGTCAGCTATCCCAAATGACCGCCGGCAGGCAGATGAGGCGAGCTCAACGCGCCCCATCTGCCTGCCGGCTTCTTTTTTGGAGGCGCGCGCTGCGCGCAAGGCACCGATCGGCACGCTGACGAGATCTCAGCCCCGTCTCTGGAGGGCATGCCCGGTTCGCCCCGGTCGGCGCAGCGCCTTCCTTCGTGGCGGCGTTTCGGTTTTCGGGCGAAAGTGTTCAAAAATGCACGTTTTCAGTTGTTTGAAAGAGCTCAAAACAGGATGGACGTATATGTCCATATTTGTTTCCTGCGCAAACGCGCATTGTTCTATATAGTCCGAAGCTCCTAGCTTCGGAAAAGACTGATTACTTGCATTTTTGAACACTTTGCCACTCAAAAGCTAGCGATGCACCGTCGTGCCAGGCAAAACACGCGGGAGCCCCGTCCACTCGCATGCAGAGATAGGGCCAACGCCGCCCATGGGCGCAGCTGCCTCCGCGCATGCGGAGAAGTCGCTCTCCCGTGGCGCAGGAGTATGCGACGTTTTTCGTTGCCTCCGCGCATACGGAGAGGTCGCCGCCTTGGGGGGCATTGCTCGCATGACAAGCGTCGCCCCGCCCCCATGCACGCAGGGGCAACGCCGTTAGCCGAGAAATCTGTTTCTTGGGCGTTACGTTTGGCTGCGCAAGGGCGGTGCGGCCAAACAGGGGCGCACAATGGGGAGACTCAGCAAATGCGATGACAGGGCGAGTACCGGCCGCGCATCTCCCAGCGAGCAGGGGCAGAGCGCGCCTGCGGCGAGACAGTCGCCGCAGGCGGCAGCAGTGAGAACCTGCGGTGAGCGGTCGCGAACATTCCCTCGAGCAGCTCGGCTGAACGCGCATCACAGCGAGCACGCGGGCACCCCGCCCCTCGCGCGCGACGCCGCGGGCCACCCCCGCGCCGCGCATGCGCCATTACGCCGCGCCGGAGCCCCCGTTACGGGCGTCGAGCGAACTGCCTCGCGAGCCGAGCCTTAACGGCGGCACGCGGGTCCTCGCATTTCTGATCGAAGCCGGCACGAGCCGGAATCGAGCGCAACACCGGCCCGCGCCGCGGCGCCGGATAAGGGAAGCGAGGAAGCCCATGAACCAGTTACGCAGCGACGCCGTTAAGAAGGGACTTGCGCGCGCGCCGCACCGCAGCCTGCTCAAGGCCGACGGTCTTACCGACGAGGAGCTCGAGCGCCCGCTCGTCGCCGTGATCTCGGCACAGAACGAGGTCATCCCCGGCCACATGCACCTGCAGACCATCGCCGACGCCGTCAAGGCCGGCATCCGCATGGCCGGCGGCACGCCGCTGCAGATCAACACCATCGGCGTCTGCGACGGCATCGCCATGAACCACGAGGGCATGCACTACTCGCTCGTCAGCCGCGAGGTCATCGCCGACTCCGTCGAGTGCGCCGTCCAGGGCCACCAGTTCGACGCGGTCGTGCTCATCCCCTCCTGCGACAAGATCGTTCCCGGCATGCTCATCGCCGCGTGCCGCCTGAACATCCCCACCATGCTCGTCTCCGGCGGCCCCATGCTCGCCGGCCACGACAAGTGCGGCAACCAGACCGACCTCAACTCGCTCTTCGACGCCGTGGGCGCCGTCACCGCCGGCACCATGACCGAGGAGGAGTGCCATTGGCTCGAGGAGACGGCCTGCCCCACCTGCGGATCGTGCTCCGGCATGTTCACCGCCAACTCCATCTGCTGCCTCGCCGAGGCGCTCGGCCTCGCCCTGCCCGGCAACGGCACCGTGCCCGCGGTGTTCTCCGAGCGCATCCGCCTCGCCAAGCGCACCGGCATGAAGGTCATGGAACTCGTCGAGAAGAACATCTGCGCCCGCGACATCATCAACGAGAAGTCCGTCCGCAACGGCATGGTGCTCGACATGGCCTTCGGCGGCTCCACCAACACGATGCTCCACCTCACGGCCATCGCACAGGCCGCCGGCTGCCCCGTCACCATGGACGACTGGGACGCCGTGAGCGCCGAGACCCCCAACCTCACGCGCATCGCACCTGCTGGCCCCCTTCACATCGAGGACCTCAACGCCGTGGGCGGCATCCCCGCTATCCTCGGCGAGCTCGGCCGCGCGGGCCTGCTCAACGAGGACGCCCTCACCTGCCACGGCACCATGGCGGAGTGGCTCGCCGAGTGCCCGCCCGTTGACGGCGAGGTCGTCCGTACCAAGGACAACGCCTACTCCCAGACCGGCGGCCTCAAGGTCGTGCGCGGCAACCTCGCGCCCGACTGCGGCGTCGTCAAGAAGAGCGCCGTTGACCCGGGCATGTGGCAGCACTCCGGCCCGGCGCGCGTCTTCGACTCCGAGGAGGAGGCCTGCGAGGCCATCTTCGGCGGCGCCATCAACCCGGGCGACGTGGTGGTCATCCGCTACGAGGGCCCCTCGGGCGGCCCCGGCATGCGCGAGATGCTCACCCCCACCTCCGCCATCTGCGGCATGGGCCTCGCGAGCTCCGTGGCCCTTATCACCGACGGACGCTTCTCCGGCGCCTCCAAGGGCCCGTGCATCGGCCACGTCTCGCCCGAGGCTGCCGCCGGCGGCCCGATCGCGCTCGTAAACGAGGGCGACATCATCGACATCGACATCGAAGCGGGCACGCTCGACCTTCGCGTGAGCGACGACGAGCTCGCCCAGCGCCGCGCCGCCTGGCAGCCGCCCGCGCCGAAATACACGACCGGCGTGCTCTCGCGCTACGCGAAGCTCGTCACCAGCGCAGACAAGGGGGCGTATCTCTCATGACCGACACCACGAAGAACAGCCCGGCAGCCTCCCCGCTCGCAGGAAGCCCGCGCACGCCCGACATGCCCGACGACATCCGCCAGCATGTCTGCACCAGCGCCGCGGCGCTGCGCGAGGGCCACGGCATAACGCGTGAGGAGCGCCTTGCCCTCAAGGAGTGCGCCATCAGCGGTCGCCCGTTTGGCCCGGGCAGCCATACCGAGAAGGAAGGCCAGGTCATGACCGGGGCCCAGGCGATCATCGCCAGCCTCGAGGCCGAGGGCGTCGACACGCTCTTCGGCTACCCCGGCGGCCAGGCCATCAAGATCTACGACGCGCTGTACGACTCCACCAAAATCCACCACGTCCTCGCCCGCCACGAGCAGGGCGCCGTGCACGAAGCCGACGGCTACGCGCGCGCAACGGGCAAGGTCGGCGTGGTTCTCGTCACCTCGGGCCCCGGCGCCACCAACACCGTCACGGGCATCGCCACGGCCTACATGGACTCCGTGCCGCTCGTGGTGATCTCGGGCCAGGTCACGCGCGGCGTCATCGGCACCGACGCGTTCCAGGAAGCCGACATCGTGGGCATCACCATGCCCGTCGTCAAGCACTCCTTCCTGCTGCAGTCCAACGACGACCTCACCGCCACGTTCCGCAAGGCCTTCTACATCGCCTCGACCGGCCGCCCCGGCCCCGTGCTCATCGACGTGCCGTCCGACCTCGCCGGCGAGATGATGACCTTCCACTACCCCGACAAGATCGAAATCCCGAGCTACCGCCCCACCTACAAGGGCAACGCCAAGCAGGTGCGCCAGGCGGTCGAGATGATCCGCACCGCGCGCAGACCGCTGCTCGTGGTCGGCGGCGGCGTGGTCTCGAGCCACGCCTGCGACGAGGTCATCGAGCTCGCCGAGAAGATGCAGATCCCCGCGGTCACCACCCTGCTCGGCAAGGCGGCGCTGCCGTGCTCCAACCCGCTCAACCTCGGCCCCGTGGGCATGCACGGCTCCAAGTACGCCAACATGGCCATGACCGACTGCAACCTCATCATCGCCGTGGGCGCGCGCTTCTCGGACCGCGTCACGGGCAAGCTCAGCGAGTTCGCGCCGTACGCAAAGGTCATCCACATCGACATCGACCCGGCCGAGATCGGCAAGGTCCGCGACCCGCAGGTGCCCATCGTGGGCGACGCCCGCAGCGTCGTTGCCGCCATCAACGCCCAGCTCGACAAGATCGACGCCAAACCGGTGAGCCAGGACTGGGTCAAGCAGTGCTTCGAGTGGCGCGAGCGCTGGCCGTTCTACACCGCCGACTTTGCCGACTACCCCGACCGCATCGCGCCCGAGATCGTGCTCGAGAAGCTCTCGGACAAGCTCGACCCGCACAACTCCGTGGTTACCACCGAGGTCGGCCAGCATCAGATGTGGGCGCACCAGCACATTCACCGCGAGGAGTCGCGCACGTTCATCAGCTCCGGCGGCCTCGGCACCATGGGCTTCGGCTTCCCCGCTGCCATCGGCGCCAAGATCGGCCGCCCCGAGGCGCAGGTCGTCTGCATCGCCGGCGACGGCTCCATCCAGATGAACATCCAGGAGATGGCAACCGCCATCGGCAACGGCGTTGCCGTGAAGGTCCTTCTCATCGACAACAACGCGTTGGGCATGGTGCATCAGTGGCAGCGCCTGTTCTACAACGAGCGCTACTCGAGCACCGAGTTCACCGCCAACCCCGACTTCGTCAAGCTCGCCGAGGCCTACGGCTGGCAGGCCGAACGCATCAACCACCCCGACCAGATCGACGGGGCGCTTGACCGCATGCTCGCCGCCGACGGCCCCTACCTGCTCGACGTGATCATCCCGACCGCGCAGACCGTGTACCCCATGGTTGCCCCCGGCGCCGCCATCGACGACATCATCGGCGCCATCGACGTCACGCTCGGCGGCGTGCGCATCACCGAGAAGGGCATGAGCCCGGCCGGCGAGACCGCGGGCACCGTGGCCGAGCCGCTGCCGCTCAACGAGCGCACCGACGGCGCCTTCCGCACGAGCGGCGCCACGCGCGTCGCCACTGACGGCGAGCTCGGCGCCGAGGCGCGCCCCGTGATCTCCGCCGACGCAGACCCCGACGCCCCGAAGGGAGGCGAGTGAGCATGAAGTACATCCTCTCCGTGCTCGTTGAGAACAAGCCCGGTGTGCTCTCGCGCGTCACCGGCCTCATCAGCCGTCGCGGCTTCAACATCGACTCGCTCACCGTAGCCCCCACCGAAGACGCCACGATGAGCCGCATGACCATCATCGTCGACGCCGACGAGGTGGGCTACGAGCAGATCACCAAGCAGCTCCACAAGCTCATCAGCGTCTACAAGATCAGCGACCTCACCGACACCGACGCCATCGAGCGCGAGCTCGTGCTCTTCAAGGTCGTGGCCTCCCCCGAGCGTCGCCACGAGATCATCGAGATCGCGAGCATCTTCCGCGCCAACATCGTGGACGTGGGCAAGAACTCGCTCACGATCGAGGCCACCGGCACCGCGAGCAAGCTCGACGCCATGGAGGACCTGCTCCGCGGCTACGGCATCAAGCAGCTCACGCGCACCGGCAAGATCGCCATGTCCCGCGGCGCCCGCGACGCGTAAAGCGCCCCCCCGCGAAGAGGGCGACAAGGGCATATCATCAAATGCTCAAACAGTCCTCTTCGCGACGCACGTGCCGGAAACGGCACGTGCTGCTCATGCGGAACTCCGCTTTGACGATATGCCCTTGTCGCCAAGCGAGGTTCAACAGCCTCCACCCAACGAGGCAAAACGTTAGTTTCGGTTGCAAAGGGGTGCGTATAGTGCCTCAGATTGCCTTGAAAGTGGAAGGGCATAGACCTCGTGGTCATGCCCGACGCTTGAAAGGCAAGGTGAGGCGCTAGACGTGCCCGGTCAACATATCTGTAAGCAATTCCGTTAGGAGAAGAAGAAAGATGGCAGTGACAATCTACTACGAAAGCGACGTCAACCCCGAAGTTATCCAGAGCATGAAGGTCGCCATCATCGGCTACGGCAGCCAGGGCCACGCCCACGCGCTGAACCTGCTCGACTCGGGCTGCGACGTGCGCGTCGGCCTGCGCGAGGGCTCCAGCTCCTGGGCCAAGGCCGAGGAAGCCGGTCTCAAGGTCTGCGACATGGACACCGCCGCCGAGGAAGCCGACCTCATCATGATCCTCACCCCCGACGAGACCCAGCCCAAGGTCTACGAGGAGCACATCAAGGATCATCTCAAGCCCGGCAACACGCTGGCCTTTGCCCACGGCTTCAACATCCACTTCGGCTACATCAAGGCCCCCGAGGACGTCAACGTCATCATGTGCGCGCCCAAGGGCCCCGGCCACATCGTGCGCCGCCAGTTCACCGAGGGCTCCGGCGTGCCCGACCTGGCCTGCGTGGCGCAGGATGCCACCGGCAACGCGTGGGATATCGCCCTCGCCTACTGCTGGGGCGTTGGCGGCGCCCGCTCCGGCATCATCAAGGCCACCTTCAAGGAGGAGACCGAGGAGGACCTCTTCGGCGAGCAGGCCGT
>CALUOB010000071.1 GCA_944322175.1 uncultured Coriobacteriaceae bacterium | reverse complement strand
CTTCCCCGACAAGCCCATCACCAAGAAGCCTGCCGAGACGCGCATGGGTTCCGGTAAGGGCAACCCCGAGGAGTGGGTGGCCGTCGTCAAGCCCGGCCGCGTCATGTTCGAGATCGCCGGCGTGCCCGAGGAGGTCGCGCGCGAGGCGCTGCGTCTGGCCTCGCACAAGCTGCCGATCAAGACGAAGATCATTGCCCGCGCTGACCAGGACGGGGAGGTTAAGTAAATGAAGCCCGCAGAGATCCGTGAGCTTTCCGGCGAGGACCTCGAGAAGAAGCTCGAGGAGTGCCGCGCTGAGCTGTTCAACCTTCGCTTCCAGATGGCCACGAGCCAGCTCGACAACACCGCTCGCGTCACCACCGTTAAGAAGGACATCGCGCGTCTTCTGACGGAGAAGCGCGCCCGTGAGATCGCGGCGGAGAAGTCCGCTGCGACCAAGTAGATCGCTAAGGAGAGAGAATGAGCGACACCACGCGCAATCAGCGCAAGGTCCGTACGGGCGTCGTTGTGTCCGATGTGAACGACAAGACCATCGTGGTCAGTGTCACGGAGCGCAAGCGTCACCCCAAGTACGGCAAGATGATGAACACCACCAAGAAGTTCCACGCTCACGACGAGAAGAACGATGCCCATGTCGGCGACACCGTCCGCATCATGGAGACCCGTCCTCTGTCCAAGATGAAGCGTTGGCGCCTCATGGAGATCGTCGAGCGCGCTAAGTAAGCTCGAGACGTATAAACGCTGACCGGTGATGTGCGCCGCTCGTCTGGGCGCACCTCTCACCGGACCTAGTTCGGAGGAACGTACATGATTCAGATGCAAACCATGCTTACCGTCGCCGATAACTCCGGCGCGCGTAAGGTTCGCTGCATTAAGGTCATCGGTGGCTCCAAGCGTCGTTACGCCGGCGTCGGCGATGTCATCATCGCTGCCGTGCAGGAGGCTACCCCCGGTGCCAACGTTAAGAAGGGCGACGTTGTTCGCTGCGTCGTCGTTCGCACGGTCAAGGAGGTCCGTCGTAAGGACGGTTCCTACATCAAGTTCGATCAGAACGCCTGCGCTCTGATCAACAAGGACGGCCAGCCCATCGGCACCCGTATCTTCGGGCCCGTTGCGCGCGAGCTCCGCGACCGCAAGTACATGAAGATCGTCTCGCTTGCTCCCGAGACCCTGTAAAGAAAGGAGAGACAGCTCATGGCTATGTCCATCAAGAAGGGCGATACCGTCAAGATTCTCTCCGGCAAGGATCGTGGCAAGCAGGGTACGGTGCTGCGCGCCTTCCCCGCTGAGGGCAAGATCATTGTCGAGGGCGTTGCTGTGGTCAAGAAGGCCGTGCGCCCGAACCAGCAGAACCAGCAGGGCGGCTTTGAGCGCAAGGAGGCCAAGATCCACGCGTGCACCGCTCAGCTCGTGTGCCCCAAGTGCGGTCAGGCCACCCGCGTCAACCGCAAGTCTGGTGAGCTCGACGGCAAGCGTACCAAGATCCGTGTCTGCAAGAAGTGCGGCCACGAGTTCTAAGCTCGCCTAAGGGTTTGCTCCCATCGGAAGCCCCCGGAGTTTCCACGCAAACGTCCTCGCCGCTTCGCGGCTGCGGAATGTTTGCTTAGGAAGCTCCGGGGGCTTCCTGCGTTTTTCTCCTTGGCTCGCTGCTTGGGAGTTTGGGGCGTGATGGGCCAGGGCTTGCAACGGGCGTTGACCTGGCGCGGCTGCGGAATGTTTGCTTAGGAAACTCCGGGGCCTTCCTGCGTTTCTCTCCTTGGCTCGCATCTTGGGATTGGGGATGCGTGGGGCTTGAGAGTTTGCAGCGTGCGTTGACCTGGCGCTTCGCGCTGCGGAATGTTTGCTTAGGAAGTAGCTGGGGTCTTCCTGCGTTTCTCGTCTTTGCTTTCGTCTTGCGGGGTTATTGCGTGATTGTGGTTTGAGTAACCTTGCGTTTTGGGTGGCGGCGTGGTGTGCTTGTAGCTTGTGTTCGACAAGAGGGGAGCGCGCTATGGAGCAGGTCAAGCGGCTGGGCAACTTTGTGGGTGCGCATATGCCAGTGTTCATGCCGATCTGCATTGCGCTCGGCATTTTGCTTTCGGAACAGGTGACGCCCTACAAGGGCATTGTTCCGTACCTCTTTACCATCATCACGTTTCAGGGCTCGCTCAACACCACGCTCAGACAGGTCGCGCATACGTTCCGCCATCCGGCCAAGCTCCTGGCCATTCTCGTGACTACCACCGTAATCATGCCGATTCTTGCGCGCGTGTGCGGTGGGCTGGTCTTCTCGGACCCCGAGATCGTTACCGGCATCGTTATCGAATACACCATTCCCGTGGCCGTGGTGAGCTTCATGTGGATCGACATGTATCACGGCAACGCCTCGCTCGGCCTTGCGGCGATTCTCGTCTCCACGGTGCTCGCTCCCTTTTCAATTCCGCTCGTGCTGCACCTGCTTATGGGAGCGAGCGTGCACGTTGACAGCGCCAGCATGATGCAGGACCTCGTGTTCATGATCGCGATCCCGGCGATCATCGGCGTGGCGCTCAACGAGTTCAGCCACGGCTGGGGGCACGAGAAGCTCTCGCCGAACCTCGGCCCCATCTGTCGCCTGCTCACGCTCATCATCGTTACCTGCAACGCTACAGGCCTAGCCGAGTACGTGCTTAACTTCGATATCGTGGTCCTTCAGGTCGCGCTCTTCATCCTCGTGTTCGCGCTTGCGGGCTTTTTGCTCGGCATCGGTGTGGCGCGGCTTATGGGGGCGTCGACCCCCGAGATGCTGTCGATCACGTTTTGCGTGGGGCTGCGCAACATATCGTCCGGAGCGGTCATCGCGGCGCAGTTCTTCCCGGGCGCGGCCATTATCCCCGTGATGATGGGGACGCTCTTCCAGCAGATCATCGCCGCGTTCTGCGGTTCGGCCATCGAGCGGCTCACGGCCGATGATCGCGCCGCACGCGAGAAGCGCCTGGCAGGCGCTAAGAAGGCGCTCAAAGAGAAGCGCCGCTGACCTCAGCGTTATCGAACAATCCAAATGATGCGGGAGGTGCGGCCGTGATGTGCACCTCGGCACCGGTTACCGGGTGCTCAAAGGCGAGCCTCCAGGCGTGGAGCATGAGCGGGTGCCTCTGCGAGGCCTTGGCTTGCGGCACGGCGTAGCGCGGGTTGTAGAGCGCGTCTCCCACGATGGGATGCCCGGCGTGCGCGAGATGCACACGGATCTGGTGCTTGCGGCCGGTAAGAAGGTCCACGGCAAGCAGCGTGGCCGGGCGACCGTCGGGGGAAGACAGCCGTTTGAGCACCCTCACGCGGCTTTTGGCGGGCTTGCCCGTGGGACTTACGCGCATGCGGCGCGCGTCGTGCCGGTCGCGACCGATGGGGTCGCTGAGCGTGCGCTCGCTCCAGGCAACAGATCCTTCAACGAGAGCGAGATAGCGCTTGCTCACTCTGCGCTCGGCGATCATGCGGTCGAACGCGCCCTGGCTCTCTTTGCTGAGCGAGAAGAGCACGATGCCCGTGGTGTCACGGTCGAGCCGCTGGACGGGCTGCAGCGCGCGCAGGCGCTCGTCGGGCGTACCGCGAAGAGCGAGAAGGTCGGCGGTGAGCTGCGTCAGGGTGGGCGCGCCTGTGCCGTCGCCATGAACGATGATGCCGGCGGGCTTGTTGACGGCAACGCACGTCTCGTCCTCGTAGAGAAGGTCGCCCTCAGAAAGGCGCGGCGGCGTGTTCAGGGGAGCGCGGGAGCCCGTCTGGACCCCGCGTTTTACCGGCCTTTCCCAAGCCTTGCGACCCATTTCTACTCCACGCCCGTAAACAGGCAGCCCGCGCTCGTGCCTTTGGCGCGCGGTTCCGGTCTGCGTCCGGCGGCTGCGGCGGCGATGGCACGGCGGGTTCTGCCGACGGCAGAACGGGTCTCATCGGGCGAGAGCAGCGTGGCGTCGACCATAAAGCGCGAGACGCCCGCGGCAAGCAAGCGGTCGATGTGGGGCGTAAGGTCGAGTGCAAAGGCGTCGTAGAGGCGCGAGCGACCGTGAAGGTCGGTGCGTACCGGCAGCGCGTGGTTGTCGATGTTGCGCAATGCGAGGTCGCGGCGCCGCAACGCACAGCGCGCGCAGTCGTGTATGCAGGCACCTGCCGCCATGAGGATGCAGTGCTCGCTGGTCATGACGCGCGGACGGCCGTACGCCGTGATGCCGACAGCGGCGGGGCCAACGTGGGGAGCTAGGCGCTCGATCTCGTCGAGTGCGATCTCGGGCGAGAGCCAGATGGCCTGCGCTCCGCGGTCGGTCAGGACACGGGCGCAGGCAACGTTGTGGACCGGCAGGCTGGGGAGGACCTCGGTTGCCGCACCGCGCTCCTCGGCGAGGGCGAACTCCGAGATGCAGCTCACGGCGACGCTCTTGCCGCCGCGCACCCACGGGTCGAGCCGGTCGCGGTCGACGCGGCGGCAGACCTCGTCGAGCACGGGGACGATCTCGTGCTGGTCTGCCCAGCTGAGGGCGCGGGCAAGCTGGTCTTCGGCGAGCGCGGTCCCGCTCGCGCCCACCGGCACGCCGACAAGGGC
Organism: uncultured Coriobacteriaceae bacterium; assembly: GCA_944322175.1. Taxonomy (GTDB): domain Bacteria; phylum Actinomycetota; class Coriobacteriia; order Coriobacteriales; family Coriobacteriaceae; genus CALUOB01. The sequence goes on along the minus strand of CALUOB010000071.1, from coordinate 4,146 downwards.
GCAGAGCGCGTCGACCGGCGCGTAAATGCGCGCAGCGCCGGCGTCTCGAGCGGCGTCGAGCGTGTCGGCGCCTGTCACGAGCGCGCAGATGACGGCGTCGGAGGCGTCAGCGGCCTTATGCGGCGCGTTCTGGTCGGTGTGGGCGGTACGGGCGGCCTTCGCAAAGGGCGGCAGCGCGCGGAGGCGTTCTGCGCGCTGCCCGTACGGGCGCACGATGCGCGCCTCGAGAGCTTCGCACGCGGCGGCGCGCACCTTGTGCACCGCCGCAAAGCCCATGCCGCAGCCCTCGTCGAGCTCAACGTCAAACGAGACGGGCTCAAACGGCGAGGAGCCCATGCGACCCACGTGCTCGACAAGGTCCTCTGCGGTTACGGCGCGCGTGCGAGCCGCTTCGACCGTGAAGCCGGAGGCGCTGGCGCGCAGCTCCTCGTTGTCCGCGCAGGCAATCTCGACCGTAAAGGCCTTGCCGAGGCGCGCGGTCACACGCACGTGCACGGCGCGCTTGCGGGGGTACGCGCGCTTTGACACGGCGTCTGCGGCGTCGAGTGCTGCCTGGCTGCGGATGAGGCGCACGAGCGCGCCTGCGGGCATGGGTCGGGGCACCGAAACGCCGATGCGCTCGCCGGCAGAGGCGTCCTCGCGCGCGAGGGCGGTGAGAAACTGGTCGGGATCGGCATCGTCGCGCAGCTCAAGCAGGTCTCCGGCGCCAACGGGCTCGTCAAGCTGCAGCCAGGCGGTTCCTGTGGGCCCGCGTCCGTCGCGGCGCACCACGGGCACGCGCTTGCCGTCGCGACGCGTGCGCACGTCAGCGGTGAAGCCCGCAACGGTGCCCACGACCTGGCCGCGATTGTTGGAGCGTTCGTAGCTCATCATCTCGTCGCCCGAGGTGCCGGTAAAGTACGCGTTCGTAAAATCGCGGTTGAAGCAGCGCTTGAGCTGGCGGTGAACCTCGTCGGAGGCGGTGATGCCCTTGTTGTCGCCCTCTTCTTGCGCGGCAAGCACGCGGTCGAGCTGCGTGCGGTACGCGTCGGTCACCGCGTACACGTAGTCCGGGGCCTTCATGCGCCCCTCGAGCTTGAGCGAGGCGGCGCCTGCGGCGATAAGGTCGGGAAGGATGTCGACCGTGCAGTTGTCGCGCGGGCAGAGCGCGCGCTCGCGTCCCGGCGCCGAAACAACGGCACCCGTCTCGTCGATAAGCTCGTAGGGGAGGCGGCAGGGCTGCGCGCACATGCCGCGGTTTGCCGAGCGTCCCTGGCAGGCAAAGCTCGAGAGCGTGCAGAGGCCCGAGTAGCTAAAGCATATGGAGCCGTGGGCAAAGACCTCGAGGTCCACGCCGACGGGCGCGATCTCGGCGATCTCGGGCAGCGACAGCTCGCGCGAGAGCGTCACGCGGTCGGCTCCGGCGTCGCGGCACCAGGCGGCGCCGCGCGCGTCGTGCACGTTGGCCTGCGTCGAGACGTGCAGCTCGAGCTCGGGCATGAGGCGGCGGACCTCAAAGAAGAGCCCCCAGTCCTGGATGATGAAGGCGTCGGCGCCGAGCGCAGCGCAGCGGCGCACCGTTTCGAGCGCCTCGGCCATCTCGTTGTCCTTGATGACGATGTTTACCGTCACGTAGACGCGCGCGCCGGCGAGGTGCGCGCCGCGGCAGGCGGCGGCAAACGTCTCGTCGGTGAAGTTCTCGGCCTTGCGCCGGGCGTTGAAGGCTCCCATGCCGCAGTAGATGGCGTCTGCGCCCGCGGCGAGCGCCGCGGCAAACGGCTCGGGTCCGCCGGCAGGGGCGAGCAGCTCAACGGGGCGGTCGGTGGTGCGGTGCGTGCGGCGGATGGATGCGTGGGTCATGGCGCGGGCGTCCTCCTGGGGCTTTGTGCGTGATCGTTCCCAGTGTAGGCGGCTTTGGGCTGCGCATGCGCAGAACCCGTGTGCGAGCGGCGATTCCGCACAAAAGACGAGAGGGGAGCGCGCTGGCTCGAAAAACGCCGTTCGATCAATTGTGGATTCCTCGAATCGTACGATCTTTTCGTGGCGTTGCCTCGCCAAAGGGCCTATCATAGTGAGCCGGATTGTCGGCTCCTGCCGATCAACCGTGCCGCGCGAAGCCATACGCTCGGCACTGCGACAGGAGGCACGAGGACAGCCCAGCGCCCAGATTGGGCCGAGTGGCCAAGCCCCGTGCTTAAAACCCCAGAAGGAGTGAACATGGCAGAGAAGTACGTACCGCGTCTTAAGACCAAGTACAACGAGGTCGTCAAGCAGCAGCTGCACGACAAGTTCAACTACCCCAACGTCATGATGATCCCGAAGATCGAGAAGATCGTCGTGAACATGGGCGTCGGCGAGGCCGCCACCGATTCCAAGGCCATCGACGCCGCCGTGCGCGACCTGCGCGCCATCACCGGCCAGCAGCCGATGATCACCCGTGCCCGCAAGTCCATCGCGAGCTTCCGTCTGCGCGCCGGCATGCCGATCGGCTGCAAGGTGACCCTGCGCGGCGACCGCATGTGGGACTTCTTCGACCGCCTCACCGCGGTTGCCATCCCGCGTATCCGCGACTTCCGCGGCATTTCCCCGAAGAGCTTCGACGGCCGTGGTAACTTCTCCATGGGCGTCACCGACCAGCTCATCTTCCCCGAGATCGACTTCGACTCCGTCGATCGCACCCGCGGCATGGACATTACCATCGTGACCACCGCCAACACCGATGAGGAGGCCAAGGCGCTTCTCGACGCGTTCGGCTTCCCGTTCAAGAAATAACTTCAGCAACCGTGGCGCTGCGGGCATCCGGCCCGCAGCGCCCAAGAACATATATGTGAGGAGGATACGTGGCTAAGACATCGATGATCGTCAAGCAGCAGCGCGAGCCGAAGTTCTCGACCCGCAAGTACACCCGTTGCCAGCGTTGCGGCCGTCCGCATTCGGTCTACCGCAAGTTCGGCATCTGCCGTGTCTGCTTCCGCGAGCTTGCGCTCAAAGGCGAACTTCCGGGCATCAAAAAGGCCAGCTGGTAGGCCACTGCCAGCGCGCGTGCTTGCCCGAGCCGGCGCATAGGCGCTGCGGGCAGATACGCGTGGAAGACGTAGGAAAGGCTTCCCCGTCATGGGTGGGGAAGAACCGTCCGTACGGGTTCATCAAGAACGAAGGAGAATCTGCATGAACGTTACCGACCCGATCGCAGATATGCTCACGCGCATTCGCAATGCGAACTCTGCGAACAAGGCCACGGTCTCGATGCCGAGCAGCAAGAAGCTCGTCGAGATCGCTCGCGTCATCTACGAGGAGGGCTACATCGAGTCCTACGAGATCGAGGACACCGCCCCCCAGAAGACGCTCCACATCACCCTTAAGTACGGCCCCAAGAAGGCTAAGGTCATCCGCGGCATCAAGCGCGTTTCCAAGCCGGGCCTGCGTATTTACTCGTCCTGCGCCGACCTGCCCCGCGTTCTCGGCGGTCTCGGCACTGCCGTCATCTCCACCAGCAAGGGCGTTATGGCCGACCGCGACGCGCGCAAGCTTGGCGTCGGCGGCGAGGTCATCGCGTTCGTCTGGTAACCGCTTCGGCGTGTGTAGAAGGAAAGGAGAAAACCGTGTCTCGTATCGGTAAGAAGCCTGTCCAGATTCCCGCCGGGGTCGAAGTGGCAGTCAACGATAAGAACGTCGTCGTCAAGGGCCCCAAGGGTCAGCTTGACTTCACCTTTGCTGAGTGCATCAGCGTCAACGTCGAGGGCAACGAGGCCGTTGTGACCCGTGCCAACGACGAGCGCGAGTCCCGCGCCATGCACGGCCTCACCCGTGCGCTCCTGCACAACATGGTCGTGGGCGTCTCCGAGGGCTACACCAAGGTCCTCGAGCTCGTGGGCGTCGGCTATCGTGCGCAGCTCAAGGGCAAGGACCTCAACCTGTCCCTCGGCTTCTCGCACCCCGTGGTCGTCACCTGCCCCGAGGGCATCACCTTCGAGGTGCCGGACCAGACCCACATCCGTGTCATGGGCATCAACAAGCAGCAGGTCGGCCAGATCGCAGCCGAGATCCGCGGCATCCGTCCGCCCGAGCCCTACAAGGGCAAGGGCGTCCGTTACCAGGACGAGCACGTGCGCCGCAAGCTCGGTAAGGCTGCCAAGTAGTCTTAAGACCGGGATCTCAAACAAAGTC
>CALUOB010000070.1 GCA_944322175.1 uncultured Coriobacteriaceae bacterium | reverse complement strand
GGTGATCTTTCTCACGGCATCCGGTGACGAGCCCAACACCGTGGCGGGCTTTGCGATGGGCGCCGACGACTACGTTGCCAAGCCGTTCAGGCCGCGCGAGCTGCTCGCGCGCATCGCGTCGGTGCTGAGAAGGACGCGCCGGGCTCCCCAGGCACTGACGTTTGGCTCGCTTGTCATTGACCCCGAGCGCGCCGTGGTGACGAGGGGCGGTCGGGAGATCGTGCTCTCGGCGCTGGAATACCGGCTGCTTCTGCTCTTTGCCTCCCATGCCGGGCGCTTGGTGACGCGCGAGCGCATTCGCGAGGCACTGTGGGAAGAGGCGGGAGCGTATGTCGAGGACAACACGATCACGGTGTACGTGAAGCGCCTGCGCGACAAGATCGAGGACGACCCGGCCCATCCGCAGCTCATCGTAACGGCGCGCGGGCTGGGATACCGGGCGGGGAGGTAGCCATGCCGAGAAACCGAGAGCTGGGGCGCATGGTTGCAGCCTATATGTTTACTACGTGCGCCCTGGCATTCGCTGCGTACATAACGGCGGCGAGCGGCGTGTTTGCCACGACGGGGCCGCGCGGACTCGCGGCGGCGTGCGCAGGGTGGACGCTCGTTGTTGCCGGGGCGCTTGCGGTGCCCGTAGCTGCGACAACCTGCGCTCGCTACCGTGCGCTTGCGCGCCTGGCCGAGGGCATCGACGCGGCGCTTCACGGAACGCGACGGCTTTCGGTCGAGCGGATGCGCGAGGGCGAGCTCGCGATTCTCGCCAACGAGATCGAGAAGCTCTTCAGCCGGCTCATGCGGGCCAACGAAGATCTGGACCGCGAGAAGCGCGCGCTGGCAGACGCGCTCGCCGACATCTCGCACCAGCTGCGCACGCCGCTCACGACGCTTGCGCTGACGGTCGAGCTTCTGCGGCGCGAGGGCTCCGAGGCGCGCCGGCGCGAGGAGCTGCTGCGCCGTGCCGATGTGCTGCTCAGCCAGGTGAGCTGGCTCGTTGAGGCGCTGCTCAAGCTGGCGCGCATCGACGCCGGCATCGTGCGGCTCGAGCGGACGACGGTTGCCGCAGCCGAGGTGGCGCGCCGAGCAGCCGCCCCGCTCGAGATAGCCTACGAGCTCAAAGGGGTGGACCTTGCGCTCGACGTGCAGGGGGAGCCTACGTTTGAAGGCGACGCCGCCTGGACAAGCGAGGCGCTCGAGAACATCCTCAAGAACTGTCTCGAGCACACGCCGACGGGCGGGAGCGTACGCGTGGCGGTGGGCGAGGACGCGCTCGCGTGCCGGATCCGCGTGGAGGACACCGGGCCGGGCATCGACCCTGAGGATCTGCCCCACGTGTTCGAGAGGTTCTTCCGCGGGCGCGCCGCAGAAGCGCACGGTGCCGACAAGGTCGACCCTGCAGGCGTTGGGATCGGGCTTGCGCTGGCCCGCGAGCTGGTGGGCGCCGAAGGCGGCGTGCTGACGGCTGCCAACCGCACCGAAGGCGGAGCACGCTTTGAGCTTGCGTTTTTCAAAACGGCGGTGTAAGCGGCGAGGCTGTGGGAGGGCTCTTCGGGGCGCGTTTGTTCCGTTTGTTCCCAAAGTGCCCCCAGCTATGTGCCGATAAGGTAACGACATAGTGAAGACCCTCTCTCGCGCGGGCGCCCCGGCGCGCGGCTGGTATAATCGCGCTGATTTGTGAATATAGAGCCGCGGACGGGCGGCGCCTTCAGACGGGGGAATCAGAACCGATGGCAGTGGGACGTCACTCTGCTCCGAACGGGAGCGAACAGCAGGACTCGACGAACACGGGAGGGGCGACGCATTCGGTCTCGAACGTGCGTCTGGCGGGCACGCGCTTCAAGCGCACGGAAGACACCAAGCCCGAGCAGCGGGTTGAGCCTCCGGTCATGCCGTACCAGCGCGGGCCGCAGGATGCTTCCCAGGGTCCGCGCAAGAGCCACAAGCCGGTGATCATCGCCGTGTGCGCGGTTCTCGCCGTGCTTGTCGTTGCGTACGGCATCGGCGTGGCGTTCTTCTCGGGGCACTTCTATCCCAACTCCACGATCGGCGGCTTGGACGTCTCGACCAAGGATCCGCAGACGGTTATCGCCGAGCTCGAGGGCCACATGGACGAGTACACGCTCGCCGTGTCGGGTCAGGGCTTCGAGTGGGACGTCACGGCCGACGAGGCCGGGCTCGACGCGGATGCCTCCACGGTCGTCAACAGCGCCATCGCCGACAACAACCCGTGGAGCTGGCCCATCCAGCTCTTCTCCGAGCACGTTGAGAGCGGCGACCTCACCGGTCAGTTTGACGAGGACGTGCTCAAGCAGTCCGTCGATGCCAAGGTTAGCGCGTTCAACAAGGACCGCACGGCTCCGACCGACGCCACCATCAAGTACGACGAGGGCGCCGGCGAGTTTACCGTCGTGCCCGAGAAGATCGGCGAGCAGCTCGACGCCGGCGCGGTGTACGAGAAGGTCTCTGACGCCATCCTCGCCCTCGAGGACAGCCTCGAGCTCGACGAGAGCGTTCTTCTCCAGCCCAGCCGCGTGGCAGACGACAAGCGCATGGCCGCCGCGCTCGACGAGGCCAACGGGCTCCTCTCGACCACGATCACGCTCACCATGGGCGGCGAGGAGGTCGCCACGGTCGACGCGAGCGTGCTGTCGGGCTGGATCACCCTGGACGACGACCTGCACGCCACGGTGAGCACCGATGCCATGAAGAGCTGGGCCGCCGAGCTCGGCAAGAAGCTCGACACGGTGGGCACCGAGCGCACCTACGAGCGCCCCGACGGCAAGACCGTCACGGTTTCGGGCGGCACCTACGGCTGGGTTTCCGACGAGGCCCAGCTTGCCGAGCAGCTCGCCGCCGCCATCGAGGCCGGCGAGAGCACCACGCTCGAGGTTCCCTGCGTCGAGAAGGGCGTTGAGTTCAACGGCCTCGGCAAGCAGGACTGGGGCGCCTACGTTGACATCGACCTCGGCGAGCAGCACGCGTACTACTACGACGCCTCGGGCAAGCTCCTGTGGGACGCCGGTGTCATCACCGGCAACCCCAACGCGGGCGACGACACGCCTACGGGCATCTACAAGCTCAACAACAAGCAGACCGACGTGACCCTCATCGGCATGCCCGACGAGAACGGCGATCCGTCCTACGAGTCGCCGGTTGCGTACTGGATGCCGTTCGTCGACAACCTCATCGGCTTGCACGACGCCAACTGGCAGGCCACCTCGTCGTTCTCGGATCCCACGGCCTACACCTACGTGGGTAGCCACGGCTGCGTGAACCTTGAGACCGGCAAGGCCGCCGAGCTCTTCGACATCATCCAGGTCGGCGACTGCGTCATCGTCCACAACTAGCGGCGTTTCTCAACTCAGACGCGTAAGGCCCTGGCAGATTGGATCTGCCAGGGCCTTTGTTGTGCGCGGAGAGACATTCCTGGGGGCATTCCAAGGGTGCCCCAGAGCTTCTCGCCCATCCTCTCTGCCAAATAACGCTGTTAACAGCCTTAATTGGCAGACCCTGCTGACCTGCGGATATTTAAGAAACGCGCAGGTAGATAGGTAAAAAGACACCTGGCCAAAATACGCCGTTAACAGCGTATTTTGGCCAGGGGGAGAAGGACGGCCAGGGGGAGAAGGACGGCCAGGGGGAGAAGGACGGCCAGGGGGAGAAGGACGGCCAGGGAGAGAAGGACGGCCAGGGGGGAGAAGGACGGCCAGGGGGGAGAAGGACGGCCTCTTGTCGGGAGGGGATTTAGCGGCAGGCGGCGCAGCGGGCGCAGGCGGCGCGGGCGCTGGGGGCAACGGCCATGCCGCCGCGGGCGGTCTCGCGCAGCGACGAGGGGAGCGCATGGCCCACAGCGAGCATCGTCGCGGCCATCTCGTCGAAGGGGACGAGGCTCTTGACGCCCGAGAGCGCGAGCTGGGCAGCGGAGAAGGCGCACGCCACGCCGATGGCGTTGCGGTTCTGGCAGGGCACTTCCACGAGGCCGCCCACCGGGTCGCACACAAGGCCGAGCAGGTTGCCGAGCGCAAGCGAGGCAGCATCGAGCGCCGTCTCGGGCGAGCCGCCGAGCATCTGCACGAGGGCAGCGGCGGCCATAGCGGCGGCGCTGCCCACCTCGGCCTGGCAGCCGCCTTCGGCACCCGCCACGCACGCAAGCGTCGTAAGGTTGAGACCCACGGCAGCCGCGCAGAACAGCGCGTCCATAATGGTTCCGTCGTCGGCACCTGTGGCGCCCGCGAGCGCGAGCACGCAGCCGGGCACCACGCCTGCGGATCCGGCGGTGGGAGCGGCTACGATAACGCCCATCGAGGCGCTCTGCTCGAGAACCGCCATGGCTCGCGCTATCGCATCGGTCTGCACCGAGCCCATAAGGACCGGCGCGAGCTTGGAGGCGCCGTCGGCCACGAGCTTGCCCTCGCCGCCGATGAGCCCGCCCAGCGAGCGGCGGGGGTTGGCGAGCGGCGCCTCGGTCTCGGCGCGCATCACGGCGAGCACGCGCTGCATGCGCTCGATCATGCGCTCCTCGCCGATGAGGTTGCCCTCGCGCACGGCCATGACGGCACCGATGGTGAGGCCGCCCTCACGGCATACGCGGAGAAGCTCGTCTCCGTTGTCGAAGAGCTCGTCGCAGGTAACGCCCGGCGCGGCGGCGCGCCCGGGGATCTCGATGATCGTGGCGGAGGAGACGGGCTCGAGCTGGCGAATGGCGGCGAGCGCTCCCGGGCCAGGGGGTTCGTCCATCTCAAACACGGTGTAGGCAGCGCCGTCGCGCTCCGTACGGTACGTGCGGCAGTAGGCGATGTTGACCTTCTCGGCAGAGAGGGCGGCGGTGAGCGCGGCAAGAGCGCCCGGGGCGTCGCGATGGGCCACGAAGAGGGTGTCGTAGCTTCCCGAAATGCTCACGCGCACGCCGTTGATGCGGCTGATGCGCACCTTGCCGCCTCCGAGGCTTTCGCCGCGCACCTGGGCGATGCAGCCCTGCGTGTCGGTGAGTTCGATGTCGACGGTGTTGGGGTGGAGCGACTGATCGTCGCCGCCGATGACAAAATCAAACGAAAGCCCACGCTCATGGGCAAGGGCAAAGGCGTCGCGGATGCGCTCGTCGTCGGTGGATAGTCCGAGCACGCCGGCAACCAGCGCGCGGTCGGTGCCGTGGCCCTGGTAGGTGTGCGCAAAGGAGTTCCACAGCGTAAAGCGCACGCTTGCAATACGCTCCTCGAGAAGCGAGGCGGCTACCTGCGCGCATCGCAGGGCGCCGGCCGTGTGGGAGGACGAGGGGCCCACCATAACGGGGCCGAGGATCTCAAAGGCTGAGGTGGTTGCGAACGACTGCGGCATGGGCTCGCTCCTTGGCGATCGACGGACAGGTAAACCGCCTGCGGACGCAGGCGGTTGGGAAGTGCTGTTAGGCATGAGTGTAGCAGCCGCCAACATTGCGGCAGCCGGATCTTCTCGCATGTCTCGTAACAATTTAGTAACAAAACGGCGACCAAGCAAACATAAGTCCAACCAACCCTATAGCCTTGTGATTTACGTTAGCGGTATCGTACCGAAAACCGGTGCTCGCGGGCTGTGCGGCATGCCCCGGGCACCTTGGATCCGTATGCGAATGGAGGCGCAAACATGGACCCCATGGAGCTACTCAAACTCCTCGGAATCGCCATCGTAATCATCGGCTTTGCGATGAAGCTCGATTCCATTCTCATCATCATGGTGGCCGCCGTGGTGACCGCCGTGGTCGGCGGTATGGACGTTGGCTCGTTCTTGGAGACCCTCGGCACCAGCTTCGTGTCCAACCGAAGCATGTGCATCTTCATCATGACCTTCGTCATCACCGGCACCCTCGAGCGCAACGGTCTGCGTCAGGCGGCTGCGGCGCTCATCGGCAAGCTCAAGAACGCCACGTCGGGCATCATCATCTCGGCCTACGGCGTGGTGCGCGTGATCTTCGCCGCGTTCAACGTCAACTTCGGCGGTGTGGCCGGCTTTATCCGCCCCGTCATCATGCCTATGGCCCAGGCGGCCGTTGAGCGCGACGGCAACAAGATCGACGAAGACCACGTCGAGGAGCTCAAGGGCATGTCGTCGGGTATCGACAACGTCGCCTGGTTCTTCGGCCAGGTGCTCTTTGTCGGTGGCTCGGGCGGCCTGCTCGTTCAGGGCACGCTCGCGGGTCTCGGCTACGACGTGAGCCTCGTCGACCTCGCCGCGGTCCAGATCCCCGTGGCCGTGCTCGCCATGCTCATCGCCGTGGTCTACTACAACATCATCGACCGCAAGCTTATGGCGCGCCGCGCCCGCAAGGCCAAGGGAGGCAAGCGCGCATGACCGAGTTCATCCAGTTCTTCCAGAGCGCCGATGTGACGCTCTCCGACAAGCTCCTCGAGGTCGTCTATATCCTGATCGGCCTTATCTCGGTGTACGCCGGCGTGCGCAACGCCGTCGACAAGACCAACGAGAAGCGCGTCGGCACCGCCGTCTTCTGGTGCGTGCTCGGCCTGCTCTTCATCGTCGGCCGTTGGATCCCGTCCACCTGGGCGGGCGTGCTCGTGCTCGTCATGGTCGTGCCCGCGATTCTCCAGCGCGTGGGCAAGGGCCAGGGCGGCGAGCCCACGCAGCAGGAGATGAACGACAACTTCAACGCCATCGGCATGAAGCTCTTCGTGCCCGCGCTCTCGCTCGGCGTCATGGCGCTCATCTTCGCGCTCTTCACGCAGATCAGCTCGCTCGTGGGCCTCACCTTCGGCGTGGTCGTCGGCGGCATCCTGCTCATGATCTTCTCGCGTAAGAACACTCCGCGCGTCTTCCTCGACGACACGCGCCGCATGCTCGACACCGTGGGCCCGCTCTCGATGCTCCCGATCCTGCTTGCCGCCCTCGGCTCCATCTTCACGGCAGCCGGCGTGGGCGAGGTCATTTCGAGCCTGGTCTCGGGCATCATCCCCGAGGGCAACATGGTTGTGGGCATCATCGTCTACGCCATCGGCATGGCGGTGTTCACCATGGTCATGGGCAACGCCTACGGCGCCATCACCGTGCTCACCGTCGGCATCGGCGCGCCGTTCGTGCTCGCGCTCGGCGCCGATCCCGCCGTTATCGGCTCGGTGGCGCTCACCTGCGGCTTCTGCGGAACGCTCATGACGCCCATGGCGGCCAACTTCAACATCCTTCCGGTCGCCATTCTCGACATGAAGGACAACTACGGCGTCATCAAGAAGCAGATCCCCATTGCCCTTATCATGCTCGCCGCGCAGATCGTGTACATGATCGTGATGTGCGCGCTGTAGGCACGCGCATCTGGGTACAGGTATAGCAGCGCATAGGCTGCGGTCGGGCGGGCGCTTGCGGCGTCCGCCCTTTTGGTTCCGGGGTTTCCCCGGGGGAACGGAGTTGCCATGAAGATCCTGGTTACCGGCTTCGAGCCTTTTGGCGGCGAGAAGATCAACCCTGCCCTCGAGGCCGTGCAGCGCCTGCCCGAGACCATCGCGGGGGCCGAGGTCGTGAAGGTCCAGATCCCCGTTGTCTTTGGCGAAGACGTTGCCGCCGTTAAAGCTGCGGTTGAGAGCTGCGACCCCGACATCGTGCTCTGCGTGGGACAGGCGGGCGGACGCACGCACATCACGCCCGAGTTCGTAGGCATCAACTACGTCGACGCGCGCATTCCCGACAATGCGGGCAACCAGCCCGTGGCCGAGGCAATCGTCGAGGGCGCTCCCGAGGCGTACTTCACCAAGCTTCCCGTGCGCGCCATGGTTGCCCGCATGAAGGAGGCGGGCATCCCTGCCGCCGTTTCGTACACGGCGGGCACCTTCTGCTGCAACGAGGTCATGTACGGCCTGCTGCATCTCATCGCCACCGAGCACCCCGAGATCCGCGGCGGTTTCCTGCACGTGCCCTATGCGCCCGAGCAGGCGGTCAACCTCTCGGCCACGACGCCGAGCATGACGGTCGACATGATGGTCGAGGGCATCACGCTCGGCCTCGAGGCGGCGGTCGAGAACGTCGAGGACGCAGGCGAGGGCTCCGGCACCGAGTGCTGAGCGCCCGTGTTTGAGTGAGTGCGGGCTGCGGCATGCCGCGGCTCTAAGGCGCGGCCCGGGCGGCTTGCGGGTGTGATCCTGCAGGCTGCCCGGGCCGCGTGTTTTATTGTTGCGGCCATGCCCTCGGGCGGGGCGTCTGCGTATAATGCAACAGACGAACCTATGCGGCCCGCATCGGCGCTGGCGCGTTGCGCGGCCGCTTGTCTTTGGCTCCGTAAAACCTTAAGGGGAGAACCGCATGACCGCACCTGTTCGCGTTCGCTTCGCGCCGTCGCCGACCGGCCGCCTGCACATCGGCGGCGCCCGCACCGCCATCTACAACTGGGCCTTTGCCCGTGCCAACCACGGCACGTTCATCCTGCGCATCGATGACACCGACCCGACGCGCTCCACGGAGGAGAACACCCAGATCATCCTCCGCGCCATGCGCTGGCTCGGCCTCGACTGGGACGAGGGCCCCGAGGTCGGCGGCCCGTACGGCCCCTACGCGCAGACCGAGCGCGCCGATCTTTATCGCGAGGCTGCCGAGCGCTTGCTCGCCGAGGGCAAGGCGTACCCGTGCTTCTGCACCTCCGAGCAGCTCGAGGCCGATCGCAAGGCCGCCAAGGAGCGCAAGGACCCGTTCCAGGGCTACCAGCGCCGCTGCCGCAGCATTCCGGCCGACGAGGCGCGCGCCCGCATGGAGGCCGGCGAGCCCTACGTGCTGCGC
>CALUOB010000069.1 GCA_944322175.1 uncultured Coriobacteriaceae bacterium | reverse complement strand
GGTCCTCGAGCGGGTTCAGCGAGCAGAGATCGCAGCTCAGGCGCTCGGGGAGCATCGGCAGCACGCGGTCGGCCAGATAGACCGACGTGGCGCGGTCGCGCGCCGCAAGGTCGATGGACCCGCCCCAGGCAACGTAGTGCGACACGTCGGCAATGTGCACGCCCAGGCGGTAGCCGCCGCTGTCGGTGCGTTCAAGCGAGATCGCGTCGTCAAAGTCGCGCGCGTCAAACGGATCGATGGTTGCCACAAGGCGGTCGCGCAGGTCGCGGCGCAGCGGGTCGGCAAGCGCCGCGTTAACGTTCAGGACCAGGTCCTCGGCCTCCTCGAGCGCGGGCTCGGGGTAGGCCTCGACCAGGTCGTAGGACGCCATCACGCACTCGATGCCGAGATCGAGCGCGTCCTCGGTGCCAATGCGCCGCTCGATGGTAACCACGCCCGCCTCGGCGCGGCTCGGGTACTCCTCGATGCGCGCGGCAACCACGTCGCCGGGGCGCACGTTGTGGATCTTCGGCGTTACGTCGCCGGGCAGCACGAAGAAGTCGTGGCGAATGCGGCTGTCGAGCGGCGTGACCACGCCGAGCGGGTCGGCCCAGTGAAACACGCCCACGAACTGCCTGACGGCGCGCTCGACCACGGTGACCACCACAGCGCGCTCTTCTCCGCCGCGAGCGCGATGGAGCGTAATGCCCACGGTGTCGCCGTTCATGGCCTCGCGCTGGCCGTGCTTAGAGGTTCTGAACGTGCCTTCGGGCGTCTCGACCCGGGCCACGCCGGACCCCGTCACGCGCAGCGTGCCCATGAGCGTGGGACGCTGGCTGCGGCTCGCGCGGCCGTGGTTGCTGCGTCCGCGTCTATGCGACCCGCGCGCATGCGACTTGCGGCCCATGCGCCCTCCTTCCGAGATGAGAAAAGAAGCCCCGTTGCCGGAGCTTCTCTTCTGGGTTGATCTGTTGTACGCCCTGCGCTAAATCTTGAGGTAGCGGCGCATGGCGATGGCCGAGCCAAAGAGACCGATCACAAGGCCGATGAGGATCATCGCGCCGTAGGTGATGAGGTACATGTGGATCGGCACGTTAAAGTTCAGGAACGACAGCGAGCTCTCGGCAAGGCGCGGCAGCGCAAAGATGCGCAGCAGCTCGAGCACGCCGATGGCGAGCAGAGCGCCGATAACCGCCTGCAGCACGCCCTCGGTCACGAACGGCCCGCGAATGAAGCCGTTGGACGCGCCGACCAGGCGCATGATGCCGATCTCGCGACGACGCGCCGTGATGGACAGGCGAATCGTGTTGTTGATGAAGATGAACGCCACGAAGGTGAGAAGCGCCACGAGAACCACGGCGGCGATGCGCACGTAGGTCGTGAAGGCGAAGAGTTGCTCGACCTCCTGCTGGCCGTAGAGGATGTCGTCGGCGATGTTCTCGGAGCCGCCGTCGCAGATCTCCTGGAAGTCCTCGTCGGCGCTCAGGCGATCGACCATCTCCTGGACCTGCTCGGGGTTATCCATCTCGATGACGACGGAACGCGGCAGCGGGTTCTCGTTGTCGAGACCGCTCATCACGTCCTCGGCATCGTTGTTGGACATGTTGTTGGAGTAGTCGGCCCACGCCTCTTCCTTAGAGACGGTGCGGACGCTCTTGACGTTGTCCCACGCAGACACCTTGTCGGCGAACGCCTGGAAGTCCTCGTCGGCAACGGAGTCGTCGACGAATGCCTGAACGGTCACCTGATCCTCGACGTTGCCCAGGATGTTGCTGACCATGATGGAGCCGATGGCAAAGAGGCCGATGATGAACAGCGAGAGGAAGATGGTGATGATGCCGCCGAAGCTCGTGGACCAGTTGCGGCGGAAGTGCTTGCCTGCCTCGCGCAGGGAGTAGCCGAGATTAGAGGGCGTCATAGAATCCGTAACCTCCCCTCTCCTGATCGCGGACCACGTGGCCCGCCTCGAGTGCGATGACGCGACGGTGCATGGAGTCGACCATCTCGCGGTCGTGCGTAGCCACAACCACCGTCGTGCCCGTGCGGTTAATGCGCTCCAGAAGCTTCATGATGCCGAGCGAGATAGCCGGGTCGAGGTTGCCCGTGGGCTCGTCGCAGATGAGCAGCGGCGGGCGGTTGACCATGGCGCGGGCAACGCTGACGCGCTGCTGCTCGCCGCCCGAGAGCTGGTCGGGCATGGCGTTGAGCTTCTCGCCCAGGCCGACGAGGCGCAGCACCTCGGGGACCTGCGAGCGGATGACGCCGCGCGGCTTGCCGATGCACTCGAGCGCAAAGGCAACGTTCTCGGCGACCGTCTTGTTGGGGAGCAGCTTGAAGTCCTGGAACACGATGCCCATCTGGCGGCGCAGGTACGGGATCTTGCGGTTCTTGATCTTCATGAGGTTCTGGCCCGCAACGGTAATGGAGCCGGATGTAGGCTTGACCTCGCGCATGAGGGAGCGCAGAAGCGTGGTCTTGCCCGAGCCGGAGTGACCGACCAAGAAGACGAACTCGCCCGGGTAGATGTCGAGCGTGATGTCCTCGAGCGCGGGCTTGTTGGGCTGCGCCGGGTAGACCTTGGTCAGGTTGCGGATCGAGATGACGGGCTGCACGCCAGCCTCGCGCGCCTGCTCGCCGGGGGTCTGACCCTCGAGGTCGAGCGGCGAGAAGACCGTGGTGAAGCTCGGGTCCTGAAGCGCCTGGTCAACAGCCTGGACCTCGAGGGCCTGATCGGGCGTGACGACCGGGTTCTGGAACGACTCGACCTGCGGGGCCGCCTGCTGGGGCGTTGCCGGGTCGGCGGGCGACGGGATGTTCATCTGCGCGATGCGCGACATGCCCGCGGCGATGCCGGTGCTGGACGGGTTGGTTGTTGCGGATTGGTACGTCTGGGTCTGGGGCGCTGCCTGCTGGGGCAAGCTGCCGGTGCCCTGCGGAGCCTGCTGCGGCTGGCTGCTCGCGAGAGGAGTCTGCGCCGCGGGCTCAGCGTTGGGCTTACGAAAGTGGCTACCCACATGAGCTCCTTTAAGTCGTACGTTTAATCTGCCTGAGCGTCACCATTCTACCAAAAGGCCTGCTCGCACACTAAACGGGCACAGACATGCAGATTGTCTGTGCCCGTATGCGGCCTGCTCAAGCGTTGGTTGTAACGTGTCGCGCGTAACCTGCGGACACGGGGTTCAGGCGCCGTTCAGCGAGCCTCGGCGGGAAGCGCGGGGCGTCTCGGAGGCCCTGCGACAGCCCGGGTTTAGCGACCGAGCACCTCGCGCACGCGCTTGGCGATGCTCAGGGCGTCGAGGCCAAAGTAAGCGAGCAGCTCGTCGGGGTCGCCGGAGGTGCCGAACGTGGTCATGCCCACGCGCGTCACCGGCACCGGGTGCTTCTCGGCGAGAAGCTCGGCCACGGCAGAGCCCATGCCGCCGTAAACGCTGTGCTCCTCGACCGTGACCACGCAGCCGGTCTTGGCAGCGCTCGCGATGATGGTCTCCTCGTCGAGCGGCTTGATGCTCATGACGTCGACGACCTCGCAGGAGATGCCCTCCTCTGCGAGCATCTCGGCCGCGTCGAAGGCCTGCGCCACCTCGACGCCGCAGGCGCAGATGGTAACGTCGGTGCCCTCGCGCAGCACGTGGGCAAAGGACACGTCGCAGGTAAAGTCGTCGTTGTAGACCTCGGGCACCGTGGCGCGGCCCAGGCGGATGTAGAACGGGCCGGGCGTGGTGGCGGCGAGGCGAATAGCGGCGCGGGCGGCGGCGTAGTCGGCCGGCACGAGCACGCGCATGTTGGGCAGGACGCGCATGATCGCGATGTCCTCGAGCATCTGGTGCGTGGCGCCGTCGGGGCCCACGGTAACGCCCGAGTGGGTGGGCGCGATCTTGACGTTGAGGTTGGAGTCGCACACGGTGTTGCGGATCTGCTCCCAGCAGCGGCCGGTGCCGAACACAGCAAACGAGCCGGTGAAGACCGTGCGGCCGGCGAGCGAGAGGCCCGCGGCAACGCCGATCATGTTCTGCTCGGCAATGCCTACGTCGACCATGCGGTCGGGGTAGGCGGCGCCGAACGCGGCGGTGGTGGTGGAGCCGGCGAGGTCGGCGTCGACCGCCATAACGTCGACGCCCTCCTTGACGAGCTCGACAAGCGTGCTGCCAAACGCGGCGCGCGTAGCTTTAGCCATCTCTTACGCCTCCTTAAGCGCGGCGACGAGAGCCGCCTCGGCCTGATCGAGCTCGGCGAGCGCCGTCTCGGCCTGCTCGGCCGAAGGCGCGTTGCCGTGCCAGCTGCACTGGTCCTCCATGAACGAGACGCCCTTGCCCTTGACGGTCTGGGCGATAATCACGGTGGGCTGGCCCTTTGTGGCCTCGGCCTCGGCAAAGGCGGCGCGCAGCTCGGCCACGTCGTGACCGCAGGCAGCCACGGTGTGCCAGCCAAAGGCCTCGAACTTGGCGGCGAGGTCGCGCAGGCTGCAGACGTCGGTCACATGGCCGTCGATCTGCAGGTTGTTGAGGTCGACCACGGCGGTAAGGTTGTCGAGGTTACGGTGGGCGGCAAACATGGCCGCCTCCCAGTTCTGGCCCTCCTGGAGCTCGCCGTCGCCGGTGAGGGCGTAGACGCGCTTCTCGCGGGCGGAGCCGTTGCCCGCGGCGTCGAGCTTGAAGGCGAGCGCGAGGCCCGAGGCAATGGACAGGCCCTGACCGAGCGAGCCGGTGGAGACCTCGATGCCGGGGGCGCAATGGCAGTCGGGGTGGCCCTGGAAGCGCGAGCCGAGCTTGCGCAGGGTCAGCAGCTCCTCGCGCGGCACGTAGCCGATCTCGGCGAGCGCTGCGTAGAGCGCGGGCGCGGCATGGCCCTTGCAGAGCACAAAGCGGTCGCGATCGGGGTCAGAAGGATCGTCGGGGTTGTAGTTCATGACGCCGCCGAAGAACAGCGTTGCCACGATGTCGGTTGCCGAAAGCGAGCCGCCCGGGTGACCCGAGCCGGCCGCGGCCAGCATGCGGATAATGTCATGGCGCATACGGTTGGCGACGAGGGCGATCTCGCCGTCAGGACGCAGAGGCTGCGCGAGGGTTCCGCTCATGAAGCTCCCATCTAAAGCCCGTGTCAGATGCTGTGCACGTGCGATTATAGGGACCGCGCGACGCCTATGCAGGCGAGAACCGCAAAGCTTCTTCAGGAAGCAATGCATTTATCGAGATAAAACGTTTATCTGTGAAGGGCGGCTTCACAAACTGACGCCCATCTACAGCGGGTACCGCTTGTCCGGACATCCCAACCGCTCGCAGATCATACCGTGCCGTTGGCCGAGAAAAACGCGTGCGGCAACGCCGGCGTTGAGGCGAGAAGCGACGCCCTGCGCGGTTCTCCTGCCGCACGGGTCGCCCTGCGCCGTCCCCCTCCGCGCGGCTCTCTTAGCGCGCCGCCTCGAAGCCGTAGCCCTCGGCGATGCCGCTCGCGTCGGCCTCGGCCCATGCGGGCGCGAGCCTGCCCTCGGCGGCTGCCCGGCGCATCTCGGGCACGGTATGGTGCCCGTGCTCAACGATGAACCCGGGAACGCCTACGTTGGCGGCGCCGCGAAGCACGCCGTAGTAGTCGCCGCCGTTCCAGCGACGGATGCTCACGGTGCCGTTCTCGGTCGTGCTGTCGTTGAAGGCGTCGGACCACGTGCGGAGCTCCTGCGGACCGTTTACCGGGTCAAAGGCTCCCTCGCGCGCGATGTCGCAGCTGGCGCTCGCGTCGGCAACCGCCTCGCCGATGGCGTTGGCAACGGCGAGCGCGCGCTCGTCGGACGCCGCAACGGTGTTGGTAAGAACGATGGGCTTGGTGATCGAGGTGGGCTGCTCAAAGGTGGGCGCCCCGTTGGCATCGTCGAGGTTGGCGTTGGTGTGCAGCGAGATGAAGAGGTCGCAGCCGTCGGCTGCCTCGCCGCGCAGTTGGATGGCCGTGTTGTCGAGCGCCTCGTCGCTCATGCCCCCGAGCGAGATCGAGCCCGTCTCACGCGTCATAACGCAGGTCACGCCGTAGGTCTCGGCCAGCTCGTCGCGCAGTGCCAGCCCCACCTCGAGCGTAAAGTCGCCCTCGCAGTAGGGGTTCTCGGCGTCGGGGACCTCGTTGCACCCGGCGTAATGCCCGGGGTCGAGGCAGACAAGCAAGTTGGAGGCGGGGATGCCCGCGTCGTCGCTGGAGGCGCGCTTCTCGCCTTGGGGAGCTGCCACCGCTGCGCGCACGCGGTAGAAGTACTGCTGCGGCTCGGTGGAGTCGAGCTCGTCGGTCCAGGCAACGCTGCCGCCCGTGGCATCCGCGGCGTCGATGCGCGCCGCGTCCTCCCAGGCATCGGAGCCGGCGGCGCGGCGCTCGATCTCGTAGCCCTCGGCGGAGGCTGCCGCATCCCACGTAAGCTCAATCGCCGATGCCGAGGCACGCTCGGCTTCGAGGTTCTCGACGGCTACCAGCTCGCTGTCATGGCTTGCCACGGCGTCCCCCTCGCTCTTTTCGCGCTTGGTTTCGGTATCGCACTCAGCGCCCGAGTCCTTGTCAGACGCGGTGTGCGTCCGCGTGCTCTTCTCGGCAGAAGGGCTCTTCTCCCCCGCCGCACCCGCAAGCTGCTCGAAGGTGCGGGCAACGCCTGTGGCCCCAAACCCAGCCGCAACGCCCAACACCACCGCAGCCACCAAGGCCACCGCAACAAGCGCAGGCAAAGGCATCTTCTTCACAGGAGCCTCCCTCAAGCTCAACCATCGCGATCAGCATAAAAAGACGCCGGGGATGCCGGCGCCTAGTCAAACTCAAATCAAGATTAGCCTTCCACAGGGGCTCCCTCGGCGTTGCCGGTGGACCAGCGGTGGTAGCCGATGATGAAGGGGTCGAGGTCGCCTTCCTCGAGCACGGACTCCACGTTGCCGGTCTCTACGCCCGTGCGCAGGTCCTTGACCATCTGGTACGGGTAGAGCACGTAGCTGCGGATCTGATTGCCAAAGCCAATATCGGTCTTGGGACCGCGGATCTCGTCGAGCTTGTCCTCGCGCTTTTGCAGCTCGAGCTCGTAGAGGCGCGCTTTGAGGATCTGCAGGCAGGCGGCCTTGTTCTGGATCTGGCTGCGCTCGTTTTGGCAGGTCACCACGATGCCCGTGGGCAGGTGCGTTACGCGCACGGCGGAGTCGGTGGTGTTGACGCCCTGGCCGCCGGGGCCGCTCGCGTGGTACACGTCTACGCGAATGTCGTCGGGCGCGATCTCGATGTCGATGTCGTTCGGGAGGACGGGAATGACCTCAACGCCCGCAAACGTGGTCTGGCGGCGCTTCTTGGCGTCGGTGGGGCTGATGCGCACCAGACGGTGCACGCCGGCCTCGGCACGGAGCATGCCAAAGGCGTCCTTGCCCTCGACCGTAATGGTAGCGCGGTCGATGCCGATGACCTCGGCCGCCGGGCAGTCGTTTACCGTGACCTTCCAGCCGCGGCGCGCGCAGTACTTCATGTACATCTTGAACAGCATGAAGGTCCAGTCCTGAGCCTCCAGGCCGCCCTGCCCCGGCTTGATGGTGAGAATGGCGTCGCCGTGGTCGAACTCGCCCGTGAACCAGCTCGAGAGCTCCATCTCGTCGATGGAGCGCGTGAGCGCGGCGGCGGCCTCGGTGGCCTCGGCGATAAGCTCGGCGGCGTCGGGGTCGTCGCCCATCTCGGCGGCGAGCTCGAGGGCGGCGCGGGCGTCGGAGAGCGCCTCGTGCGCGTCTTCGACGGCCTTTACGTCGCCACGGTCGCGCCCGAGCTCCTCCATGAGCTCACGGGCGCGGTCGGCGTCGTCCCAGAAGCCCGGGGCGGCGCTCTGGCGCTCGAGCTCGGCTACGCGGCCGCGCTTCTCCTCTACGTGCAGGTACGCCTCGACCTCGGCCAGGCGCGCGGCGAGCGCGTCGAGGTCGGCGGTCGTGACCTGCGTTGCGGTTGCGGATGCCTCGGCCATTAGCGGTTCCTGCCGTGGCAGTTCTTGAACTTCTTGCCGCTGCCGCAGGGGCACGGGTCGTTGCGGCCCACGTTGGCGTACGGGTCGCCCGACTCGGACTTGCGGTAGGTGCGGACCTTGCCCGCGCCCGCGTTGCCGGCCGTGCCTTGGGGCGCCTCGCCCACAGCGCGCGTTGCCGCCTGAGCGGCAGCGCCCTGCGCGATGGTCGAGGAGGCCTGGGCGCCGTCGACCTCGGCGGGACCCGAGAAGGTCGCGCCGTTGAGCGGCGAGGGCTCGGGCGCCTGGGTGGCGCGCGGCGCCTCGCGGACCTCGATGCGCAAAACCGTGCGCAGGTAGTCCTCGTACATGGTGCTCACGAGCAGCTGGAAGGCGCGGTAGGCCTCGGTCTTGTACTCCACGAGCGGGTCGCGCTGGCCGAAGCCGCGCAGGCCGATACCCTGCTTGAGGTAGTCCATCTCCTGCAGGTAGCTCATCCAGCGCGTGTCGATCACGCGGAGCATGACCTGGGTGTTGAGGTGCGCCATGAGCTTCTCGCCCAGACGCTCGGCCTTGGCGTCGTAGACCTGCTTGACGTAGGCGAGGGTCTTCTCGGTGAGCTCGTCGAAGGAGTCGCCCTCGATGACCGGGGCGTCGAGATGGCCCGTGAGCTCGATGAGCCACTTGTGCAGGCCGTCGAGGTCCTGCTCGCCGGAATGGGAGTCCTTGGCGCAGAACTCGCCCACGCAGCGGTTGACGGTCTCGGCCATGACGTCGTCGACGTGGCCGGCGAGGTCCTTGCCGTCGAGGATGCGGTTGCGCTCCTCGTAGATGACCTGGCGCTGCTTGTTCATAACGTCGTCGTACTCGAGCACGTTCTTACGCATGCCGAAGTTGATGTTCTCGACCTTGCGCTGCGCGCCCTCGACGGCCTTGGAGACCATCTTGGCCTGGATGGGCATGTCGTCGGGCATGTCGGCCT
>CALUOB010000068.1 GCA_944322175.1 uncultured Coriobacteriaceae bacterium | reverse complement strand
AGCCGCTCTGGGGCATTCCCAGCAGCGTGGGCGGCGCCTGCTTTATGAACGCGGGCGCGTACGGTTCCGAGACCGCCGCGGTGATCGAGTCGGTGCTCGCCTACGTTCCCGGCAAAGACGGGGCCGCGGGTACGGTCAAGCGCTTCTCGGTTGAGGAGCTTGCCATGGGGTATCGCAAGAGCCGGGTTGCCTCCGACGGGCTCGTGGTCCTCGAGGCTACGTTTGCGCTCGAGGTGTCCGATGCCGCTACGGTGCGAGCCGCCATGGACGATTACCAGAGCCGCCGCGAGGAGAAACAGCCGCTCGAAATGGCGAGCGCGGGCTCTACGTTCAAGCGGCCGGAAGGCTACTTTGCCGGCAAGCTCGTTATGGACGCCGGGCTCCGCGGCGCACGCGTCGGCGCGGCGCAGGTGTCCGAGAAGCACTGCGGCTTTGTGGTCAACACCGGAGGTGCCACAGCAGCCGAGGTAAACGAGCTTATCGAGCGCGTGCGTGCCGAGGTCAAGCGGCAGTTTGGCGTTGAGCTCGAGCCCGAGGTGCGTCGCGTCGGCGAGTTCTAAGACCGCCTGTTTTCTGTTGAGGTTTTGCCCCCGTGCCTGTCTGCGCAGGCGCGGGGGCTTTTTGCTGCACTGATCCGCCGCGCGGCTTCGCAGGGCGTTATTATGCCCGACGGCAGGACGGCGCCGTTGCGCATTTTGAGGCGACCGACACGGCGATCGGTCGTTTTGATGCCCATGGCCTTTGCGATATACCGCTACGCGCGGTAAAGGCGGCAAATAATATAGCCATATGATCTTTTTCGGCAATTAATGTAGACCTTTTTAGACCGCCTCATTTTTCGGTCTCGCCCGCGTCAGAGCATCCTCCCCGCATCGTTTCCGCAGGTTGCAAAAAACAAGAATGCCCCTCCCCGGCCTCTTTTCATGATACTCCCGCATCGACATTAAGGTCTACTTTTATGGACGCCGGACCTCCGGCGTTGCAAGGCGGGAGGAGGCCCTATGGCACAGGAAGCTGCCAAGGAGGGCGCGGCCCTTTCTCTCGAGGGCGTAAGCACGCGCAAGGGGCACCGACACGCGTTTGTGCACGAGCGGGTGCTTGAGTTTATCGTGCGCGACACAGAGCAGCAGGGGAGCTCGTGCTTCTCCAAGCGTGCGCTTGCCGAAGCGCTCGGCTGCGATGTCAAAACCCTCGACCGTGCCATTACGCGCCTCAAGCGCGAGGGCGTCGTGGAGACTGTCCCGCGCTTCGACGCCAACGGCGGTCAGCTGCCCAATGCGTACCGCGCCAAGCTGTCGTAGATAAGCGCTTCTGCCGAGCGCGTACCCGCCGCGTTCCCCGCTCGGGTGTGCGATGCGGCGCCGCTGCCATGAGAAGAACAGGGCCCCGAACCTCGACCGAGGTTCGGGGCCCTGCGCATACGGGCGTGTTGCTGCGCCTTAGTGGCGGAAGTGGCGCGCGCCGGTGAAGACCATGGCGATGCCGTGCTCGTTGCACGCCTCGATGGACTCGTCGTCGCGGATCGAGCCGCCGGGCTGGATGATGCAGGTCACGCCGTGCGCGGCAAGCGTGTCGACGTTGTCGCGGAACGGGAAGAACGCGTCGGAGGCGCAGGCGTAGCCGCCCTTCTCGAGGCCCTCGCGCTCGCAGAAGTCGTCGGCGCGCTCGCAGGCGAGAAGCGCGGAGTCAACGCGGTTGGGCTGGCCGGGACCCATGCCGATGCCCATCTTGTCCTTCGAGATGAGGATGGCGTTGGACTTGACGCCCTTGCAGACGCGCCACGCGAAGAGCATCTCGGCCATCTCGTCGTCGGTGGGCTTGCGGTCGGTGGGGCAGGTAAAGGTCGCGGGGTCCTCGCTGACCTCGTCGACGCCCTGCACGAGCATGCCGCCGTCTATGGAGCGGACCTCGACCTGGGCGTGAGCGCCTACGCCGCCCGTGGCGAGCACGCGCAGGTTCTTCTTCTTCTGCAGGAGCTCAAGGGCGTCGGGGGCGTACGACGGGGCGATGAGCACCTCGACGAACTGCTTGTTTTCGTTGATGTGCTCCACGAGCGACAGCGTGACCTCGCGGTTTGCCGCGATGATGCCGCCGAAGGCGCTCTTGGGGTCGCACGAGAACGCGCGATCGTAGGCGGAGGTGATGTCGTCGGCAATAGCGGAGCCGCAGGGGTTCTGGTGCTTCAGGATGACGATCGCGGGCTGGTCGAACTCGCGCACGAGGTTCCAGGCGGCGTCGGCGTCGAGGTAGTTGTTGTACGAGAGCGGCTTGCCGTTGAGCTGCTCGGCGCCCACGAGCGGGAACGCGGAGGAGCCGAGCGCGGCAAAGTCGTCCGAGAAGCGGTACACCGCGGCGGACTGCTGCGGGTTCTCGCCGTAGCGCAGGTCCTCGACCTTCTCGAGCTCGATGCCCATGGAGGTGGGGAGCGCCTCGGCCTCGGGGGCCTCTTCGCCGGGGAGCGGCTGGGCCGCCAGCCATGTGGCGATGGCGGTGTCGTAGGCAGCCGTAGTGGCGTAGACCTTGCGCTGGAGCTTGCGGCGGGTGGCAAGCGTGGTTGCGCCGCCGTTCTCGCGCATCTCGGCGAGAACCACGTCGTAGTCCGCCGGATCCACGACCACGGTCACCGCCGCGGCGTTCTTGGCGGCGGAGCGCAGCATGGAGGGGCCGCCGATGTCGATGTGCTCGATGGCGTCGGCAAAGGTGACGTCGGGCTTGGCGACGGTCTTCTCAAACTCGTAGAGGTTCACCACGACGAGGTCGATAAGCTCGATGCCGTGCTCGGCGACTTCGGCCATGTGCTTCTCGGAGTCGCGGCGGGCGAGAAGGGCGCCGTGGACCTTGGGATGCAGCGTCTTGACGCGACCGTCCATCATCTCGGGGAAACCGGTGAAGTCGTCGATGGCCCTAACGGTGACGCCTGCCTCTTCGAGCGCGCGAGCTGTGCCGCCTGTCGAGATGACCTCGACGCCGAACTCGTCTTCAAGCGCGCGGGCAAACTCCGCCACGCCGCTCTTGTCGGTTACCGAGATCAGCGCCCGACGAATAGTTGGATTTTCTGCCATAGGCCCCTCCCAAAGCTCGCGCCGAACCTCGTTCGGCATCCTTGCCCGCCGCGCCAATCCCCCACGCGCTCGCGCTCTAGCTGCGCAAACGCCTTTTGGAGCAGAACGGCGGTATTGCTCTCTACTATAGCGCAAGCGCGCAGCGCCGTGCCGTGGGCGCGCAGGCGGCAAAGCTTCCGTAACGCGGCGCCCTCCGCCCGGTCCGTTTGCGGAGAAACCGCGCAGGGAGCGAAGCACACGGCCGCTCCATATTGGCGTCCGTGCCGCGTGTTAGAACAGGTGTGTATGAAAGGAGCGCCCATGGTTTTCCGAGCACTGTACCGCCCGTTCGAAGAGGCGGACTTTGACGCGGTTGCCGACATCGTCGGCGAGGCGTGGCATAACGAGGGCGCGCCTAAGGAGGTCGCCCGTCTTACGGCGGGGGCCGACCTCGCGCGCTGTCTCGAGCGCTCAACGTTTTCGCAGGTAGCTGTTATTAACACCCCCGAAGAGCAAAACGTGGTCGCAGGCATTGTGCTCGCGCGTTCCGGCCGTGCCGCCGAGGCGGACCGCTTGCGCTGGGCGAGCCGCGAGGCCGAGCTCATGACCAAGGTGGCCGCCAAAGATCCCAAGGCGGTCGAGAAGCTCTACCGCTACGCACGGGAGGAAGACCGCATCAACGCCGAGCTGCTCGAGAAGGGCGGCGTCTCCGATCGCAGCGAGGTCGTGCTGCTCGCCGTTGACGCCACGGCGCGCGGCATGGGGATCGGCTCGCTTTTGCTCGACGCCGCTGCGTCGTACCTGCGCTCTGAAGGCGGATCGTCCGCGTATCTCTTTACCGACACGTCGTGCAGCTGGTCGTTTTACGAGGAGCGCGGACTTGCCCGCGCCGCTGCGATCAAGACGCCCCGTCATCTTCGCAAGTTCATGTGCAGCGCGTATTATCTGTACACGTTGGATCTTGCGGACTAAGCGCTGCCGCACCTCTCGGTTTATATGCGAGGCGGCAGACAGCGGGGAGGGCTGACCCATGGACGTGCATGACGAGCTCGGTGCCGAGGACCTGTCGAAGGCCCGCGCGCTGGACGAAGCTCCCGATACGAGCGCGCTCGCCCTTGTGTGCCGCTGGCGCATGGCGGGTCGTCGCGTGCCGCTTCTCAACCGCCACGTACGCGCGCTCGCGCGTCGTCGCGTTCACGGAGAGCCGGTGTCTTCCGGGCTGCTCTCGTGGGCCAAGCAGCATATCGAGTGGTCGCTTGCCGAGGACACGTCGGTGCTCGTAGGCCCCGACGGTGTACTCATGCTCATCGTCGATGAGGCCGGGCGCGCTGCCATGAGCGTGGGACCCTACGCGCCGCTCGCCGACCGCGCCCCTTCGGCGCTTGTGAAGCGCGCGGAGGGCGCGGCGCGCGAGGCAAAGCTCACCGGCGTTGCCCCCGAGCTTCTCGCCCGCGCGGCTGCCGGCGTGCTCGAGATCGGGGCGTCCGCCGGCGATGTGCTGTGCGGTGCCGCGGACCTGGCGGTGCAGCTCGCGCAGACGCGCGGCTTCGAGGTCCGCTTTGCCGGGTCGGTCGGCGCGCTCGCTCCCAAGGGAGCTCCCGATCCATGCGGCGGCAACGTCGCGGACGCCTCCTCAGAGCTCTTCTTGCTTTCCGACGAGCACGGCGTGGTGCCAGCAGGCGGACGCGCGGGCGAGATGGCGGAGTTTCTCGCCCAGGGGTATAACACCCTGTGTGAACGCGCGAGGGCCCAGCGCTGACGCTTTGCTCGAACGGGCAAAGCGCTCAAAGGCGCGGCGAGGAGGAACTTATGGAACGCGGGGGCGTGCGCCCGCTGGTGTACATCGTCGAGGACGACGAGCCGATCAGAGGCGAGCTCGCCGAAGTGCTGCGGCGCAACGGCTTTGAGGTCGCGTGGTGCGACTCGTTCGACCACGTTGCCGACGACGTGCTCAAGGCGGCTCCCGACGTGGTTCTTCTCGACCTGACCCTGCCGGTAGCTGACGGCCAGCTCGTGTGCCGCGAGATCAGGCAGCGCTCCGACGTGCCCATCATCGTGCTCACCTCGCGAACCACCGAGATCGACGAGGTCATGAGCATGACCATGGGGGCAGACGACTTTGTGGCCAAGCCCTACCGGGCACGGGTGCTCGTGGCGCGCATCGGCGCCCTTCTGCGCCGCCGGGGCCGCTCCGACGAGAGCTCCGTGCTCGAGCACGGCGGCGTGTCGCTCGACCTTGCGCGCTCTGAGGCGCGCGCCGCGGGCGGCTCGGTCGAGCTCACTAAAAACGAGCTGCGCATCCTGAGCCTGCTCATGGGCCGTGCGGGAACCATCGTCTCGCGCGAGGCGCTCATGCGCGACCTGTGGGACTCCGATGCCTTTGTAGACGACAATACGCTCACCGTGAACGTCAACCGCTTGCGCCGCTCGCTCGAGAAGATCGGCGTGACGAACTTCCTCGTGACCCATCGCGGCCGCGGCTACTCCGTGGGGGCGTAAGATGCGCGTCTTAGACTACCTGCGCGCCGAGGCGCACGTTTTTGCCTGCGCCGCGTGTGCGTGCGCGATCGCGGCCCTCGTGCTCGCTGTGGCAGGATGCTCCCTTTCGGTGACCGTGCTCGTCTGCGCGCTCTTCTTCCTTGCGACGGTGCTCGCGGTGGTTCTCGACTACGCTCGCAAGCGCGCGTTCTTTGCCGACCTCTCCGACCTCTCCAACCGACTTGACCGTCCGCGCTTTGCGTCGGAGATGATCGAGAGGCCCGAGTACCCCGAGGGGCGCATCGCCTACGACGCGCTCGCCGCTGTGTCCAAAACCGCCAACGACGAGGTGGCTGCTTATCGCAGGCAAACCGAGGACTACCGCGACTACATCGAGACCTGGGTGCACGAGGCAAAGTCGCCGCTTGCCGCCGCCCATCTCATGGTCGAGAACCTCGCCGACGGCGACGGCGCTCACGCCGCACGTCTCGACGCGCTCGACGAGGAGCTCTCGCGCATCGAGGGCTACATCGAGCAGGCGCTCTTCTACGCGCGCTCGGAGGCCGTGGAGAAGGACTACCTCATCAGAACGCACGAGCTGCGCGACCTTGTTGCGTGCGCTGTGCGCGAGAACAGCAGGTCTCTGATCGGCGCACACGTCGCGGTGTCGCTCGAAGGCCTCGACCGACCGGTGTTTGCGGACGACAAATGGATCGTCTTTATCCTGGGGCAGTTGATTCAGAACGCCGTGAAGTACGCGCGCGAGCAGGGCGCCGAGCTGGCGTTTGAGGGAAGCGTCGAGAACGAGGGCGGCGCCGACGAGCGCGTGGTGCTCTCCGTGCGCGACAACGGCTGCGGCGTTTCGGAGGCCGATCTGCCGCGCGTGTTCGAGAAGGGCTTTACCGGCAGCAACGGGCGCTCCGCCCGATCGGTCAAGCAGTCCACCGGCATTGGGCTCTATCTTGTGAGGCGGTTGTGTGACAAGATGGGGCTGAGCGTTGCCGCTCGGTCTCGGGCAGGGGAGGGCTTTTGCGTGCTGATCGGCTTCCCCTCCAACAAAATGCATTACCTGGAGGATTGACCCATGGAGTTCGAGATCCGTCTCAACTGCGAAGACGATGCCTACGAAGTGCGCGAGCGCGTCTTTATGGACGAGCAGGGCTACAAGAACGAGTTCGACGACATCGACGACCGGGCAACCCATCTGACGATTTACTCGGGCGAGGGCGAGCTCGTGGGGTGCGCCCGCGTGTACGCGCGTGAGCCGGGGTCGCCCGACTTTGTCCTCGGCCGTGTTGCCGTGCTGCCCGAGTACCGCGGCCAGGGATACGCGACCGAGCTCATCTGCGCCGCCGAGGATGTGGCGCGCGAGATGGGCGCCGACACCATCCGTCTGCACGCCCAGGAGTACATCGAGTCGCTGTACGGCAAGCAGGGCTACCGCCGGATCGCCGAGGTGGACTACGAGGACGAGGGGCAGCCCCATATCTGGATGGAAAAGCTCATCGACGCAACCGACGACGAAGCGGTGTAGCGCTCGAATCGGTACTATAGGCAGGCAAGGGGCGCGATTGCGCCGGACGAAGAGGAAGAGGGACCCATGAAGATCGGCATCGGAAACGACCACGCCGCCGTTGAGATGAAGAACATCATCAAGGAGCACCTTGAGGAGCGCGGCTTTGAGGTCGTGAACTTCGGCACCGACAGCTCCGAGAGCTTTGACTACCCCGTTGCCGGCTACCAGGTTGGGCGCGCGGTGGCGTCGGGCGAGGTTGACCTCGGCGTTTTGATCTGCGGCACGGGCGTGGGCATCAGCCTCGCCGCCAACAAGGTCACCGGCGTGCGCGCCTGCGTGTGCTCCGAGCCCTATACCGCCAAGCTCAGCCGCATGCACAACAACACCAACATCATCGCGTTCGGCGCCCGCGTCGTGGGTTCCGAGCTCGCCAAGATGATCGTCGACGAGTGGCTCGACGCCGAGTACGAGGGCGGGCGTCATCAGCGCCGTGTCGACATGCTGACCGAGATCGACGAGACCGGCGCGCTCGCCGCTGCCGAGGCGTAACATTCCTTCCGGCTGCGCATGGCGCCATGCGCCTAGATGAAGATAATCTAAGTCTTGGGCGCTTAGGTTATATGAGCGGCAATTGAGGGTAGCATACAGAGCGTTCAACGCAAGCGAACCGCTCGGCTCCTTAGCGGGGCCGGGCGGTTTTTGCAGCTCGTCAGAAGGGAAGCGCCATGCGCAAGTTCAAAACCGAGAGCAAAAAGCTGCTCGACCTCATGATCAACTCCATCTACACCAACCGCGAGATCTTCTTGCGCGAGCTTGTCTCCAACGCCTCTGACGCCATCGACAAGCTTCACTTCAAGAGCTTGACCGACAGCTCTCTGCACGTTGATCAGGACGCGCTCGCCATCCGTCTGGCGTACGACAAAGACGCCCGCACCCTCACGGTTTCCGACAACGGCATCGGCATGACGCCCGACGAGGTCGAGAAGAACCTCGGCACCATCGCGCATTCCGGTTCCGAGGAGTTCAAGGAGGCCAATGCCGAGGCCCAGGGCGATGCGGTCGACATCATCGGTCGCTTCGGCGTGGGCTTCTACTCCGCGTTCATGGTTGCCAAGCAGGTCACGGTCGTCACGCGCTCCATTGACGCGGCAGAGACCGTTCGCTGGACCTCCGACGGCATCGAGGGCTACGAGATCACGACGATCGCTCCGGGCGAGGAGGGCTTCCGCGCCGAGAACGGCACCGACGTCATTCTCGAGCTCAAGGACAATACCGACGAGGCCAGCTACGACGAGTTCCTCTCGGAGTGGGGGCTCACGGACCTGGTCAAGCGCTACAGCAACTACGTGCGCTACCCGATTCAGATGATGGTCTCGAAGAGCCGTCCCAAGCCCAAGCCCGAGGACGCCGGCGACGACTACACGCCCGAGTACGAGAGCTACGAGGAGCTCGAGACGCTCAACTCCATGACGCCGATCTGGAAGAAGAAGGCCTCCGAGGTCAGCCAGGACGAGTACAACGAGTTCTACCACGCCACCTTCCACGATTACACCGATCCGGCGCGCACGTTTAGCCTGCATGCCGAGGGCGCGCTCGAGTACGACGCGCTGCTCTTTGTTCCCGGCAAGGCTCCGTTTGACCTCTACAGCCGCGATTACGAGAAGGGGCTCGAGCTCTACAGCTCCAACGTGCTCATCATGGAGAAGTGCGCCGACCTCCTGCCCGACTACTACAACTTCGTCCGCGGCGTCGTTGACTCGGCCGATGTGCATCTGAACATCAGCCGCGAGACCCTGCAGCAGACCCGTCAGCTACAGGCCATGGCCAAGCGCATCGAGAAGAAGATCACCTCCGAGCTCGAGCGCATGCGCGACGACGACCGCGAGGCGTACGAGACGTTCTTCGAGAACTTCGGCCGCGGCCTCAAGTACGGCATCTACCAGAGCTACGGCATGAAGAAGGACGA
>CALUOB010000067.1 GCA_944322175.1 uncultured Coriobacteriaceae bacterium | reverse complement strand
GCATCAAGAACTACGGCAAGGGCGGCGTCAAGGCCGACGAGTCGATCATCGACTACGCCGAGTTCGAGGAGAAGAAGTCCCGCATCGCCGTCGACGCCATCGGCGACGCCTGCACCGGCTCCAACCCGCGCCAGCCAACGCCCGAGGAGATGGAGAAGCTCCTCGAGTGCGTCTACAACGACGTGGACGTGGACTTCTAAGTCGGATCCGGCGCTGCGGCCGCGTCCGGCGGCCAGGCTGGCCTTCAATCGTCAGCCATGACTCGGGTTCGACGCTGCGGCCGCCCCTGGCGGGCATCTCGGCCCTCGCTTTCGCGTGCATAACCTGGTCCGCTTTGGCCGGCTCCCTTCGGGGAGCCGGCCTCGCTCTATTCCGGCCGGCCTGCGGCGCGCGCCCGGAGTTTCCGAGGCGAAGTGCTCAAAAAATCAAATAATCAGTCTTTTCCGTCGCCGGGGACCTCCGGGCGTATGCATCCGTGCGCGTTCGCCCAGGATTCGGATATAGCTATATGCGACAGTCTCGCTCTAGCCGCCCAGAAACGACTTACTATTTGATTTTTTGAGCAGTTCCGGCCGAAATAGCGGAGCGACCGCCGCGCGGGGCGCGGGGGCATCGGGGCGAGGGGCGTCGCGGGAGCCTGGCGTCGGGTGGCAGAGGATTGTTGGAAACGTGGTGTCAGTGACGTGCTTGCCTCACTTCGGGGAAGTGCAACGGTACTGCTGGCAAGCGTCTCGGCCTCCGTCGTGTTTGTCCCGCGCTCGGGGGCGCAAGCGAGCTTTTGCCACCGCGTAGCGGACGAAGTTTGCCTTGCGTCCCGAGGAGTCTGTTCGAACAAGCTTTTATAATTGTGCGCGTACAATTACAAGAAGATCGGGCGTCGCTACCGGGCGTGTCAACCAGCAGCTTGCGCCCGTTGCTAAGGAGTATGTGCATGGCAGAAGAGCAGGCTCGCGCCACGGGGGCGCCCCGTCTTGTACGGGATGGCGGCACCCCGGCAGTTGCGTTCTTTGACATCGACGGCACGCTGATTTACCACGATCCGGAGCGCTTGCGCCAGGAGAACGAGCTGCGTGCGGCGGGCAAGCAAGTCGAATGGTCCGAAGAGCCGGTTCGTCCGGCGGTTCACCGAGCTATCGACCGCATGCGGGCAAACGGTCACTACGCGCTCGTCTGCACAGGACGGCCCGTATCCATCCTTCCTGAACCCATCAGGCAGATCGAGTTTGACGGCGTGGTTGCCGAGGCAGGCGCCTACGTCGAGCTCGGCGGCTCGGTGATCCGCGAGTCCCACATCCCCTTCGACCTGCTCGTTGAGACCGCCCGGCGCTTCGTTGACGCGGGCATAGACGTCGATATGGAAAGCAACGTCCACAACATCGAGCTGTACCCGAGCGGCGCCCCGCGCATGTTCCCGGGCGCGGAGGTCGTGCGCACGCTCGACGAGTTCTGCGCGCTCGCAAGCGGCCTCGGCATCGCCAAGTTCTGCACCCATGGCGCAACGTCCGAGCAGCTCGCGCCGATCATGCCGTTCATCCGCGAGCACTACACCGCTTGCGACCTGCAGCACGGCACGACCGAGTTCTCGATGATCGGCTTCGACAAGGGCGCGGGCATCGCGGCGGTGCTCGAGCACCTGAATCACGGCCGCGAACGAACTTTTGCCTTCGGCGATTCCGAGAACGACCTCTCGATGGCGCCGGCAGTCGAGACGTTTGTGGCCATGGGCAACGCGCTCCCTGGAGTAAAGAAACGCGCCGACTACGTTACCGACGATGCGGCGTTTGACGGCGTGGCCACGGGGCTGGCGCACTTTGGCCTGATCTAGCAGCAGCTTTGTGCTAGTGGCGCCGGTCGGGCGGAGGCCAGCGCAAGCGCAGGGCGCAGATAGGAGAAGCAATGGCAGAGAAGCGCGTCCGTTGGGGCATCTTGGGAGCAGGGCTCATCGCGCACCGGTTCGCCCGCAGCTTGGCGCAAGACCCGGCAAGCGAGCTCGTGGCAATAAGCTGCCGCTCGGCTGCCAAGGCGTCTGCGTTTGCCGCGGAATTTGGTGTTGCAGCGAATCACGCTTATGCCGATGACGCGGGCGCGGTACCGACGCCGGTGGGCGCCGAGGCCCCGTCTCAGCAAGAGGGCACGACGCTCGAAGGGCACGTCAAGCTCCTCGCAGACGCGGGCGTCGATGCCATCTACCTGGCCCTTCCCCACGGGCTGCACCGTGCGTGGGCATGCGCGGCCCTGCGCGCAGGCAAGGCCGTGCTCTGCGAGAAGCCCGCCGCCCTCACGGCCGACGAGATGCGCGCCATCGCTGCCGTTGCCCGCGAGACCAGCGCGCTCTTCATGGAAGCGCAGAAAGCGCGTTTCGTACCTGCCTACAAGCGCGTGCGCGAACTTCTCGGCTCCGGAGCGATCGGCGAGCTGCGGCGCGTCGAGGCGAGCCTCTGCAACCAAATGACCGAGGAGCAGCTCGAGCGCTCGTACATGCTCGACCCCGTGCAGGGCGGCGTGGCTCTCGACTGCGGCATCTACTGCGCGAGCTGGATTGAGGACTTCCTGACCGGGGCGCTGAGCGTGCGCTCGTCCCTGATCGAGCGCTACCGCAGCGTCGACGCCTACGTGCGCGCCGAGCTTGCGTTTGACGCGGGCGAGAAGGACGGCGCCGTCGAGCAGACCGCGCTTCTGGAGTGCGCGTTTGACCGCCAGAAGCCGCGGCAGGCCACGCTCGTGGGCGAGAAGGGCCGTATCGTGGTGGACGATCTACACCGCTCGCAGCGCGTGACGCTCGTACCGGACGGCGGCGAGGCGCGCGTGTACGACGCGCCCTACGTGGTCGACGACTTCTTTGGCGAGATCACGCACTTCTCGGGCCTCGTGCGTGCCGGAGCTGCCGAAAGCCCCGTGATGCCGCTTGCCGCGTCAGAGCGCTGCGCCGAGATTCTCGACGCCGTGCTTGCGGGCTAGACGCAACACGCCGCCGTGCCGGAAGCTCGCCGCCGCCGCGCGCGTCGCATGGAGCCGCGCCAGTATGCGATAAGATCGCCGCATGCGCCGCTTCTATTCATATAGGTGGAAATCAGCGCTCAAATATGCAGAAAACTAGATATCTGAATACAAATTTGCAGTTTCGTTAATAATCCGTGTGTTTTGATAACTTCGGCCATCCCCTCTTGACAGCGGTGTATGCTGGCACGAACCCCTTGCGCGGGCGGCCCTGTGCCGTGCCCGCCGCAAGGCAAACGCAACGCAAACGTACGACGGAAGAGGCGATCGTATGGCATACACGGTAGGAATCGTAGGAGCGGCCGGCTACGCGGGCATCGAGGCCGCGCGCCTGGTGCTCAACCACCCCGAGTTCGAGCTCAAGGTCGTCACGTCCAACGCCGACGCCGGCGACAAGCTCAGCGACCAGTACCCTGCGTTCGCGGGCCTTACCGACCTCGCCTTCACCACGCACGACGACCCGGCGCTTCTCGAGTGCGATCTTGCGTTCTTGGCCGTGCCGCACACCGCGGCGCTCGCCCAGGTGCCGCGCCTGCTCGAGGCCGGCGTGTCGGTCTTTGACCTCTCCGCCGACTATCGCCTCTCCGACCCGGCGGTGTACGAGGCGTGGTACAACGCGCCGCACACCTCGCCCGAGCTGCTCGCCGAGCGCGCCTTCGGCCTGCCCGAGCTCTTTGCCCAGGACCTCGCCCAAGCGGCCGAGAAGCACGCTGCCGGCAAGGCGACGCTCGTTGCCTGCGCGGGCTGCTACCCCACGGCCACCTCGCTCGCGGCGGCGCCCGCGGTGCGCGCCGGCTGGGTTGCGCCCGACCTGCCCATCGTGGTCGACGCCATCAGCGGCGTGACCGGCGCCGGCAAGGGCTGCACAGCGCGCACGCACTACTGCGGCGCTGACGAGAACATCGAGGCCTACGGCGTGGCCAAGCACCGCCACACCCCCGAGATCGAGCAGATCCTCGGCGCGCCCGGACGCGTGATCTTCACGCCGCACCTCGCTCCGCTCAAGCGCGGCCTGCTCTCGACCGTGTACCTGCCGCTTGCCGCCTCGGCGGCCGAGGGCTTCAGCACCGAGCAGGCGGTTGCCGCCTACCAGGAGACCTACGCGCAGAGCGCCTTTGTGCGCGTGCTTCCCGCAGGTCAGATGCCCAAGACCTCTTCGGTTGCCGGCAGCAACGCCGCGCAGGTGGGCCTTGCCTACCACGCGGCCACGCACACGCTCATCGCCGTCGGCGCGATCGACAACCTTTGCAAGGGCGCGGCCGGCCAGGCGGTGCAGTGCGCCAACATCGTGTTCGGCCTGCCCGAGACCTGCGGCCTGCCTACGGCCGGTCTGCCGGTGTAGCAGCTCCGTGCATGCCCGCGCGCAGGGCGGGCGAGAAGAACGAGACGAACAGCCGCGGCGTGCTGAGCGCCGCGTACAGGAAGGGAGCGCCGCATGGGCGCATCAGAGCAGACAGGTACGCTTGACGGCCAGCAGCATAATAGCGCCGTGTCTTCGCAGGCCTTTTCCGAGGTGGCGGGCGGCGTGTGCGCTGCCAAGGGGTTTGCCGCCGGCGGCATTCACGCCGGATTTCGCAAGGACCCCGCGCGCCTCGATATGGCTCTTGTCGTAGCCGACGCCCCGTGCGCCGCGGCGGGCACCTTCACGACGAACCGTTTCTGCGCGGCCCCCGTGCAGGTCTCGCGCGCGCATCTGGGCACGGGCGCCTGCTACGGCACGGCGCGCGCCGTGGTGATCAACTCGGGCAACGCCAACGCCG
Source organism: uncultured Coriobacteriaceae bacterium (assembly GCA_944322175.1). Lineage (GTDB taxonomy): Bacteria > Actinomycetota > Coriobacteriia > Coriobacteriales > Coriobacteriaceae > CALUOB01. The sequence continues at coordinate 4,440 of CALUOB010000067.1, read as the reverse complement.
CCACGGGCGAGCCCGGTCGCGAGGTGGCCGAGGCGTCGTGCGCCGTCGTGGCACATGAGCTCGGTTGCGCGCCCGACGAGGTGCTCGTGGCGTCGACGGGCGTCATCGGCGTTCCGCTGCCGCTCGAGCCGTACCAGACGGCCGTTCCCGCGCTCGCGCGCGCCCTCGTCGCAGCTGCCGAGAAGGACGCCCCTGCAGCGCCCGCGGCCCAGCCCGTCTCCGAGGACAACGCGCGCTTCTCGGCCGACGAGGCCGCATCGGGCGTGCCGACGGCGGCGGCCGCCGCGCGCGCCATCATGACGACCGACACGGTTCCCAAGGAGTGCGCGGTGAGCTGGCAAAGCGCCGACTCGGCCTACGCGGGCGCCACGTTCTCGGTCGGCGGCATGTGCAAGGGCTCCGGCATGATCATGCCGAACATGGCCACCATGATCGCGGTCGTCACGACTGACGCGCCTGTTGCCGCCCCCGACCTGCGCGCTCTGCTGCTCGGCTGCGTGCGCCAAACCTTCAACAAGGTCACCGTTGACTCGGACACCTCGACCAACGACACCTGCATCGCCCTTGCGAGCGGCGCTGCCGCGCCCGGCGCCGAGCCCGTGCACCCCGGCACGCAGGCGTGGACCGAGCTCGAGCAGGCCGTGCTGCATGTGTGCACGGCGCTCGCCCGCGGCATCGCCGCCGATGGCGAGGGTGCCACGCGCCTTGTGACCGTAAACGTTACCGGTGCCGCCACGGCCGAGGACGCCGACACCGCCGCCCGCGCCGTAGCCAACTCGCCGCTCGTCAAGACGGCGATCTTTGGGCACGACTGCAACTGGGGCCGCATCGCCGGCGCGCTCGGCAAGTGCGGCGTTCCCTTTGAGCAGGAGGACGTAACCATCAAGATCATGGGCCTTCTCGTTTGCGAGCACGGGCTCACCGTGCCCTTCGACGAGGACGAGGCGCTGCGACGATTCGAGGAGCCCGAGATCGTGATCGACGTCGACCTCGGCGCCGGCGAGGCGGCCACCACGGTGTGGACCTGCGACCTCACGCACGACTACGTCACGATCAACGGCGACTACCGCACGTAGTCGGACGTACCGCCCTCAGGGGCGCTGTCTCAAGGCGCGCCTGGCTCCCCCTATCCGCACTTCTCCTCTAGGAGCAACGCATGAAATACGCACGCGACACGCGGCCCTTCTCCCAGCCCACGCAGATGGCGGAGCTTCTCTCTGAGACCCTGCCGTGGATCAAGAACATCGCCGGCAAGACCGTCGTTATCAAGTACGGCGGCGCGGCAATGGAAAACGCCGCCCTGCAAAACGCCGTTATGAGCGACATCGTGCTGCTCAAGCTCTTCGGCGTGAACCCCATCATCGTGCACGGCGGCGGCAAGGCCATCAACCGCGCCATGGCCGCGCAGCACCTCGAGGTGCAGTTTGCCAACGGGCGCCGCGTTACCACACCCGAGACCATGGAAGTGGTGCGCCAGGTGCTCGTGGGCGAGGTCAACCAGGACCTCGTGCGCGCGGTGAACGCGCACGGCAACCTGGCGGTGGGCGTTTCGGGCGCCGACGCGGGCACGTTCGTAGCGCATCAGCTCGATCCCGAGCTGGGGCGCGTGGGCGAGATCACCAAGGTCAACACGGGCTACCTCGAAGACCTTATCAGGAGCGAGTACATTCCCGTGGTGGCCACGGTGGCGCTCGGCGACGACGGCGGGTACTACAACGTCAACGCCGACACCGCGGCGGGTCACGTGGCGGCCGCGCTCGGGGCGCACAAGATCGTCTTTTTGACTGACGTCGACGGCCTCTACGAGGACTTTGACGACAAGAGCTCGCTCATTTCCAACATGACGCTCGACGAGTGCCGCAGCCTGCGCGACTCGGGCACGCTGGCGAGCGGCATGATCCCCAAGATCGACGCGTGCATCCGCGCGCTCGAGGCGGGCGTGTTCCGCGCGCACATCATCAACGGCACGACGGCGCACTCGCTTCTGATCGAGCTTCTGACCGACGAGGGCGTTGGCACCGTGGTGCACGCCACGCAGGAGGCCTACGATCTCGACACGCACCCGCTCGGCAAGGTTGCGGCGCGCCTGATGGTCAACCTGTCCGAGGAAGAGGCGCGCAAGGGTCTCGCATAAGGGCCCGCGTAAGGGCCTCGCACAAGCAGGCTCCCGGGGCTGCCCGGAGGCCGCGCAAGGCGTCGCGAGAAGCACGGCGCGCCCGGCGCATCTGCCGGGCACAAGGAGAACTACCGCCCGCACGCGGGCAGAGGGGAGCGACGATGTCGTTCGATCAGCAGAAGGCGCTCGACGCCGCCTACGTGATGCCCACGTTCGGGCGCTATCCGGTTGAGTTCGTGAGCGGCGAGGGCATGACGCTCGTCGACGCTGACGGCAAGGAGTACACCGACTTTCTCGCCGGCATCGGCGTGTGCTGCCTCGGCCACAGCCATCCGGCGCTCGTAAACGCGCTCACCAAGCAGGTGGCGCGTCTGTGGCACGTCTCGAACTACTACTACATCGAGCACCGCGCCGAGGTGGCGGCGCTTGTCTCCAAGCTCGCCAACGACGACGAGGAGGGCGCTGCTGCGCTGGCCGACGCGCTGATGGCTGCCGCGGCCGCCGCTCCGGAGGCCCGCGCCGAGGCCGAGGCCGCCGTGGCCCGTGCCGCCGAGCCCGCCGAGGGCGAGCAGGTTTGGAAGACGTTCTTTGCCAACTCGGGTGCCGAGGCCAACGAGGGCTCCATGAAGCTCGCGCGCCTCTGGTCCAAGCGCGCGGGTTCGGGCGGCAACACCATCGTGGCGCTCAGGGGCAGCTTCCACGGCCGCACGCTCGAGACGCTCGCCGCCACCATGCAGAACCGCCTGCAGGACGAGTTCCAGCCCCTGCCGGGCGGCTTCATTGCCTGCGACCCCAACGACTGCGACCAGCTGCGCCGCATCTTCGAGGTGCACGGCGCCGACATCTGTGCCGTTCTCTACGAGCCCATCCAGGGCGAGGGCGGCGTGCATCCGCTCACGCAGGAGTTCATGGAGACCATGCGCGACCTGGCGCACGCCAACGACGCGCTGCTCATTGCCGACGAGGTGCAGACGGGCGTGTTCCGCTCGGGCAAGCCGTTTGCCTTCCAGACTTACGGCGTTGAGCCCGACATCATGAGCCTGGCAAAGGGCCTCGGCGGCGGCATCCCCGTTGGCGCGTGCGTGGCCAAGCAGGAGATCGCTGACGTGTTCCGCCCCGGCGACCACGGCTCTACGTTCGGCGGCAGCTGCCTGGCGGTCGCGGCGGCCGAGGCGGCGCTGTGCGAGCTCGTGAGCGGCGGGTACGCCGAGCGTGCCCAGCAGGTGGGCGGGTACTTCATGCGGCGCCTGGCCGAGATCCCGCAGGTCGTAGACGTGCGCGGCTCGGGCCTCATGGTCGGCTGCGACCTTGCCGACGAGGCGGGCGACGCCCACGACGTCGTGTCGCGCATGCTCGAGGCGGGCTACGTCATCAACGCCACGGGCGACCACACGCTGCGCTTCCTGCCCCCGCTCATCGCCGAGCCGACCCACGTGGACCACATGACCCAGGCCCTCGCCGAAGTTCTCGCCGGCTAGGGGGGTCTTCTCGCCCGCGCCCTGGCCCCATTTGTCCGTGGCGGGCGCTTCTCCCCGGCGCTTCTCGCCCGCGCCTGCCAAATAACGCTGTTATCTCCGTTTTTTGGCCGCCCCCATCTACCTGCGGTAATAGTAGATAATCCCAGGTAGATGGGGGTGTTTTGTTTATGCCAAAATCCGCTGTGAACAGCGGATTTTGGCAGAGGGGGACCGGAGGACAGGGGCCCCTGGGAGAAGGGCCTAGGGAGAAGGGCCTAGGGAGAAGGGCCCCGAGCTGCTAGGCGCTCAGGAGCTGCTGGTAGGCGTTGACGCCGGCGAGAAGAACGTGCTCGTCAAAGTCGAAGGTGTCGGCATGGAGCGGCGTGCCGGTTCCGGTGCCGAGCAGCATGAAGAGCCCCGGGATGCGCTGCTGGTAAAACGAGAAGTCCTCGGCAATGAGCAAGGGCTCGGGCACCTCGGCAATGCCGTCGAGAGCCTCGACAGCCTCGCGCCAGAGCGCCTCGTCGTTTACTACGGGCGGGTAGCCCTCCGAGAAGCTCACGGTGCAGCTGCAGCCCTCTTCGTCGGCCGCCGTTTGGGCGAGCGCGCGGATCTCGTCTTGAGCGCGCGCAAACATGGCGTCGGAGAACACCCGCAGGCTCCCCTCAACGCGCGCCGTGCCCGCTACGGCGTTGCGTACCGTGCCCGCCTCGAGTCGTCCAAAGCGCAGCGCCATGGGCTCGCTCTGCTCCAGTTTGCGCGCGAGCCACTTGGACCCCACCACAAACCTCGCGGCTGCCCCGAGCGCGTCGCGCCCCTCGCGCCAGCGGGCAAGATGAGCCGACACACCGTCAAACATTACGGAAG
>CALUOB010000066.1 GCA_944322175.1 uncultured Coriobacteriaceae bacterium | reverse complement strand
GACGAAGAGGGCGTCATGATGGCGTTCATCACGCTCAACATGGTCGAGATCTTCCACTGCTTCAACATGCGCAGCCGCCGCGCTTCGATCTTCCACATGAAGAAGCAGAACAAGTGGCTGTGGGGCGCCGCTGTCCTCGCGCTCATCCTCACGCTCATCGTGGTCGAGGTCGACGCGCTCTCGATGATCTTCTTCGGCGTGGAGCACCTCGAGCCCAAGGGCATGATCACCGCCCTCGTGCTTGGCTTCCTGATCATCCCGCTGGTGGAGATCTACAAGGCCATCATGCGCTCGATCGAGAAGAACCAGTAAGGCCTTCCTTCGGTTCAGCACGGCATCGCGAGCCGTCGCCTCTTTGGGCGGCGGCTCGTTTTTTATGCCGGTCGGGCGCGTGCGACGGCGCGTCGACGGGCGGGGGCACGCGCGTGTGTGCGGTACAATGGCCCAAGCACATCTGAGGCAAAGAGGGGCGTCGTATATGGCAAAGAGGGCCAAGCGTTCGGGCGGTAAGGCAAAGGGCGACAAGCGCGCGCGGAGAGCGGCCGTTAAGGCAAAGAGGGCCGGCGCGGACGCCGGGCAAAGCGCGGGGGCGCTCGTGGCCCAGCTGCCCCGCGTCGATGCGCTCGAGGACGTTCCCGCCTATGCCGACCTCGAGGCCGACGAGCGCCAGCGCGCGGCGTACGAGGAGTTTCTGGGTTCGTGCGAGGCGCCCGACGAGATGCGCCTCGGGTGCGTGGTCCGCTTGGACCGCGGTTTTCCGCTCGTGGTGACCGAGGGCGAGCTCTTCCGGGCAGAGCACGCGGTTGCGTTTGCCAAGCTCGACAAGGAGAAGGACGAGCTCCTTCTGCCCGCTGTCGGCGACTGGGTTGCAGTGCGGCGCGCTCCTGGGCACGAGATGGGCGTTATCGAGCGCGTGCTGCCGCGTCGAACGGCCTTCGAGCGGCCGCGCGGACGCCTCGCGCGCGGCGAGAAGCAGACGCTCGCCGCAAACGTCGACACCGTGCTCATCGTGCAGGCGCTGGGCGAGGGAGACGTTCCGGTCGACCGCATCGCGCGAGCGCTCGTTCTGAGCTTTGACTGCGGCGCGCGTCCGGTGGTGGTGCTCACCAAGGCCGACCGCAAAGCGGACGAGGTTTCTCTTGCAGCCGACGTGCAGCGCGTGCGGCGCTTGGCGGGCGAGGGCGTCCGTGTGCTCACGACCTCGTCGGCGCGCGGGGCGGGGCTCGAGGAGGTGCGCGCCTGCCTGCCCGCCGGGTCGGTGGGCATGATCCTCGGCGCGTCGGGAGCCGGAAAATCGACGCTGCTCAACAATCTGCTCGGCCACGAGGCGCTCGAGACGGGCGCCGTGCGCGAGCGCGACGACGCGGGGCGCCATACCACGGTTGCCCGCGTCATGATCAAGCTGCCGGGCGCGGGCGTGATCGCCGATGCCCCCGGGCTCAGGAGCCTGCCGCTTCTGGGGCATGAGCGCGGGCTCGCGCGGCTGTTCCCCGAGATCGTTCATGCGGCGCGGGCGTGCCGGTTCAACGACTGCACCCATACGCACGAACCGGGGTGCGCCGTCCGCGCGGGGCTCGACGCAGGCGAGCTGGACAGCCTGCGCTACGCGACGTTTTCCACATTGGCGCACGAGCTGCGCGTGAGCGCGCGCGAACTCGATCCCGACGTGAAGGCGTAGCGCCGTCTTTGCCCATGCGCATCGGTAAGCGGCGGGTTTTGCGCCGCAGGCGTCGGCACGCGCGGTTGCCAACATGGGCGCCGCACTGTTCCCGATCCAACAAAGTTATCCACAGCACTTCTCTGACCTGCCGATACGTTGTCGGCAGGTCGTTTTTGTTTGTCGGGCGACAAGCGTTTTGTTTGACCGTGCGCGAGAATCTCAGATCGATGCCCCTGGGGCGGTTTTTGCTTTCGACAATTGATGCAGCGGCGCTCGCCGGGAATCGGCGGGTGCGTGGGCTCGGACGGAAGCGGAGGCTGCATGAAGCGACGGACACGGATCATGGCGAGCGCAGGGTGCGGCATCGCGGCGGGTGTCCTGGCGTGGGGCCTTTTCAGCTCCCTTGAGGCCGAGGTCGACCGCGCGCGCACCGAGGCGCTGGCAGCGTACGGAGACGACGTGGTGACGGTGGTCGTTGCCGCGCGCGACCTCGAGCCCGGCGAGGTCGCGGGGTCTTCCAACACGGCGCTCGAGGAGTGGGCGGCGGAGCTTCTGCCCGCCGGCGCGGTGACGTCGCTTGACGACCTCGCGTCCGTCGAGGTGACCTCGCGCGTGCCCGAAGGGGCGCCTCTCGCCTCGGCGTACTTCGAGGAGGCCCGGGGCGCGGTCGAGGTGCCCGCAGGGCGCGTGGCCGTGTCGATTCCCGTGCAGGCGTCCTTTGCGGTGGGCGGAGCCCTGACCCAGGGCGAGAGCGTGGGCGCCTACGTCTCCAAGGACGGCGTGGCGGACCTTCTCGTATCCGATGCGCGCGTGGTCGACGCGAGCGTCTTTGGGTCGGGCGATGCTGAGGGTCTGAGCTGGGTCACGCTCGCCGTGGATCCCGATCAAGCCGAGGAGCTCATGGCGGCCGCTGACAAGGGGGTCGTATCGCTCGTCGTTCCCGGCAAGGGCGTGACGCTCGGCGCGGAGAGCGAGGAGGCGGACGCCGAGGCAAAGGGCGAGGACAAGGCAAAAGACGACAAGAAGGACGAGGACGACGAGAGGGAGCCCGCGGCCTCGGGGAGGGAGAGGGCATGAGCGCAATCTGGCTGGCGTGCTGCAGCGAGGCGGAGAACCGTCGGGTCGAGCGTGAGATCGAGAAGCGTGATGCCTCGGCTCAGCTGCTGCGTATGAACGACCCTGACGGGGCGCGCCGCATGGTGCGGGCGCTGCCGCTCGGCGCGGCGCGCGTGGTTCTCGTCGAGAGCGAGCGCACGGGATCGGTCGAGAACGTCGTCGAAGGACTGGCCAAAGACGGGTGCGCCCAGCAGATCGTCGTGATGACGCGTGTTGTGGATCCCGAGAACGTCGCCCGCCTGTTCTCAGCCGGGGCAACCGAGGTCATCGCCGTCGGTGAGGGCGCGCGCACCCCTCAAAATATGGCGTCGGAGCGTGCGGAAGGGGTTCTGGCTGCGTCCGGCCGAGATGCGCCGCCCTCAGCGCCGACGGTGGCCGCGGCCGGCTCGGCGGATGCGGGCGAGGAGGGGCCTCGCTCGGCAAGCGCCGAGGAGGTTGCTGTAGCGGACCCTTCTCAAGAGATCGTGCTGCAGCAAAGGCCTTCGGCGGGTTCGCGCGCCGCGGCGCAAGGCGCGCAGACGGCGCATCCCGTGGCCCGCACCGTGGCGGCCCCGTGGGCGCGAGCGCCGCTCGTCACCGCGATATCGGGGCGCGGCGGCGCGGGAAAGACCACGCTGGTGGCGGCGCTTGCCTACTGCATGGCCGCATGGGGCCTGCGCACGGCTCTCGTTGACGTGGACCTGATGTTCGGCAACGCGCACGCCTTGCTCGGCGCCGAGTTCGCAGCGGATATCGCGACCATAGCCCAGGCGGGGGAGGCCGATTTTGAGGCGGCGGTTGAGCGCTCGGCGCAGCGCGTGTGCCCGGGGCTCACGCTTTGGGGCCCGTGCGCCGTTCCCGAGCAGGCCGAGCTCGTCGCTCCGTGCGTCGGGCGGCTCATCGACCTTCTTCGTTCCGAGGCCGACATCGTCTTTGCCGACACGTCGTCCTCGTGGGGCGACGCGGTTGCCGAGACCGTCGCACAGGCGGATCGGTGCCTCGTGGTCAGCGATCGGAGGACCGGCGCGGTTGCCGCGACCAAGCGGGCGATAGGCCTGGCGGCAAAGCTCGGCGTGCCGCGCGCCAAAATGGTCTGCGTGACGAACCGCTTTGAGGAGAAGCCTCCTGCCGAGGAGGCGGCGCTGCGCATGGAGATGGAAGCGGGGCTTTCGTCTATGACGCGCATCGGCGTGGCGAGCGACGAGGCGGTCGAGCTCATGCAGATCGGGCGCATGAGCGAGGTTCTCGGCGCCCAAACGGGATTCGCGGCCGACGTGAAGCAGTTCGGCAGGACGCTCGCGCGCGAGCTCGGGTGCGTTATTGCCCCGATTGAGGCCCCGCCGCGCGATCCGGCTCCTCAAGGGCGCCTGCGCATACGGTTCCCGTGGAAGCAGGCGGCGGTATGAGCCTGCTCGAGCGCATCCGCCAGTTCGGCACCGCGGATGCGGTTACTGCCGCGCCGGAACGATCTGAGCGCAAGGCGCGCGTCAAGCGCGACCTTATGGAGCGCGTGGGCTACGCGGAGGCGGCGCGCATCGCCGCCATTCCCGACGTCGCGCAGGCGCGCGCGGAGCTCCGTCCGGCGCTGGCCGCCGTTCTCAACACCGCCGGGTGCCAGGACCTCGCGCCCGAGGAGCGCGACCGGCTCGAGCGCGAGATTCTCGACGAGATCGTGGGGCTCGGGCCCTTGCAACCCTTGCTCGAAGACGACAGCGTGAGCGAGCTCATGGTGAACGGACTTACGTCGTGCTACTTCGAGCGCGAGGGAAAGCTGCACCGCATGGAGCGCGTCTTTGAGTCCGAGGAGCAGATCATGGTGGCGATCGACCGCATCATCTCGCCTCTGGGCAGGCGCGTCGACGAGCGCAGCCCCATCGTCAACGCGCGTCTCAAAAACGGGTTTCGCGTGAACGCCATCATCCCGCCGGTCGCGGTGGATGGGCCCGCGCTCACGATCCGGAAGTTCTCGGACCGCATCAGCTCGCTCGAAGAGCTGGTGAGCTTGGGCTCGCTTCCCGCGTGGTACGCGCAGCTGCTCTCGTGGGCGGTGAGCCTCAGGGAGGACCTGGCGGTGGCGGGCGGCACCGGCTCTGGCAAGACGACGCTTCTGAACGCCCTGTCGTGCGAAATCGGCGAGGGCGAGCGCATCGTCACGATCGAGGACTCGGCGGAGCTCAAGTTCTCGCGCCACCCTCACGTCGTGCGGCTCGAGGCGCGCGAGGCATCGATCGAGGGCGAGGGCGAGATCACGATCCGAACGCTCGTGGCAAACGCGCTGCGCATGCGCCCCGACCGCATCGTCGTGGGAGAAGTGCGCGGAGCCGAGGCGATCGACATGCTCCAGGCCATGAACACAGGGCACGACGGGTCGCTCACGACGCTTCACGCGGGCACGGCGGAGGAGGCTGTCGTGCGCCTGACCCTGCTTGCGCGCTACGGCATCGATCTGCCGTCCGAGCTTATCGAGGCACAGATCGCCTCGGCCTTGGACGGCGTGGTCATGACGGTGCGCACGGCGCGGGGCGAGCGATACGTGGGGTCGTACACGGGGGTCTGCCGCGCCAAGAACGGCGGCGTGGACCTCAAGCCCTACGTGGTCTTTGACCGGCGCGATTGTGCGTGGCGCCTTGAGGAGGAGCCGCCCTTCGTTGCCGAGGCGGTGCGCCGTGGCGCGCTCGAGGAAGAGGAGGTGCTCGCATGGTATGCGGAGTTGCCGTCGTGATCGGCGCGCTTACGGCGTGCGCCGCGCTGTTTGCGGCAGATGCGTGGGTTTTGCTGCGCCCGTTTGCCGAAGCTGTGCCGCGCGATCCGCGTGCGGTTGCCGAGGCGCTGGTCGCGGCTTTGTCGCGCACCGAGCTCGCCGTGCGCGCAGCTGCCTCGCCGGCGGGGGAGCGCGCGGTGGGGGCGGTCGCCCTTGCGCTTCCCGAGAGCATGCGCGAGGGAGAGCGCGCACTCGCTGCGACGGCCTTGTTGGTTGCGGCGGGCGCTGCGGCGGGCGTCGTGCTCGCGGCGTCGTGGTACGGGGCCCTTATCGGGTGCGCGACGACGATCGTGCTTCTCGCGGGCCGCGCCCATGCGGGGGCCCGTACAGAGCGCGCGCGGCTCGAGACGGCGGCAACCGAGGCGTTCCAGGCGCTTGCGGTAACGCTCGGGTCGGGAAGGTCGCTTGCCCAGGCGCTGCGCTACGTAGGCGAGCGCTGCGAGGACCCCGTTGCACAGGAGTTCACGAGCGCGGCGTTTGCCCTTGAGTACGGCGAGGCGCTCGGCGAGGTGCTCGATCGCCTGGAACGCAGCCTGAGTGTGCCTGGGGTCGACCTGGTTGCCACGGCGCTCGGGGTCTCGCAGCGTACCGGCGCGCCCTTGCAGCGGCTTCTCGAGGAGGCGTCCAATATGGTCGCGGACCGCGTTGCGCTCGAGCGCAAGCTCGACGTGAGAACCGCCCAAGCGCGCATGTCTGCGCGGGTGGTGGCCGCCATGCCGCTCGTCATGGTGGCGTTTCTCGGGTGCTTCTCGCCTGATTTTCGCAGCGGCCTTGCCACGGCGACCGGTGCGGGGTCGGTGCTGGCAGCCGCGGCGCTCGACTTGTGCGCGTGGCTGATCATTCGCAAGATCATGGAGGTGGAGCTGTGAGGGCGGTGGCAGTAGGAAGTATCGGGGCCCTTGTGGGCGCGTGCGCGTGGTTCGCCGCAGACCTCGGGGCAGCCGATGCGCGCGCTACGGCGGCGTATCTCGCCGATCGCGCGCGTAACGTCGCGTGCGATGCGGTGCCGGTGCTGCGGCGCGCCGTGTCGGCGCTTGTCGCGCGGGTGCGCGCGGCAAAGACGGCGGCCGGCCAGCGGTCTCGCCCGGCGTTTAGGCCCGGCGAGGTTTCCGATATGGTCGAGATCGTGAGCCTGGGGCTCACCGCGGGGCTTTCGTTTGACGCGGCGCTCGGGATGTACTGCGAGCGCACGTCTTCGGCGCTTTCGCGCCGCATGGCCGAGGCGCGCTTCTCGTGGCAGGTGGGCATTGCCCCGCGCGAGGATGCGCTGCTCGAGGCGGCGCGCGACCTCGGGGCGCCTGCCTTGGCCCGCTTTGGGACGACGGTCTGCCAAGCACTCCGGTTTGGCGCCCCGGTGTCGGAGGCGCTCATGAACCTCGGGCGAGAAGTGCGCCTCGAGAACGTCGCGCGCGTCGAGCGCGCAATCGAGCGCGCACCGGTGAAGATTCTCATCCCGACCGGCACGCTCATCCTGCCGGCATTGCTGTTGGCCATAGTGGGTCCGCTGCTTGCGGCAAGCGGAATGATCTGAGGAGGAGACATGGGTCAGGTAATCGAGCGTCGAGAAGCGGTGCAAACGGATGCGAGGTTCGTGCGGGCGCGGGGCCGCGCCAAGGAGCTGATGACGGGGTCAGCCGCGCAGGGCACGACCGAGTACGCGATCCTCGTGGGCGTGCTCGTGGTGATCGCGATCTTGGCGATCGTGGCCTTTAGGGACAAGGTGTCGGAGCTGTGGGACGAGATCTCATCCGCCATCAACAGCCTGTAGCTCGGCGCGCGCCCGTTTGGGCGCCGTACGCCGCGCTCGTCGTCGTGCTCGCGGTGGCAGGTCTCGCCTTATGGCGCGCGGCAGCTCCTTCCGACGGGAACGGCGGCTCGGGTTCTTCGGAGGCCGCGCAGACGTTTGACGAGGGCTCGGCAACCGGTGGTTCTCGCGAAGACCAGGCCGCTGGGGCGGACGCCGCCGAAACGGACGCCGCGGCAATAAGCGGCGAAGGCGAGGGTGGTGCGTCGGCCCATGACCCCTCGGTCACAGACGAGCTCACTGCGCATGCGTCGGACGCGCACCGGGCGCTCGACGCGCTTGCGGGTTTGGCAGAGCGGGGAGCGGCAGAGTCTTCTCGGCGCTGGGTGTCCGCGGAGGGGTTGGTAAACGGTGCGCGCGAGGCGCTCGAGGCGTATCGGGAGAACGCGGGCGTCTCGCTGCTCGCATACGGATACCTGGATGTTTCGGGCAACGTGTGGGGCGCCGTGCTCGCCTGCCCCGGGGAGTGGGTCGACCTCCTCGTTGCCCAGGAGCTGCAAGGCGGAGAAGGGGCCGAGATCGCGGTCGCGCGGTTCTCGGTCGAGGTTTTGGAGGAGCAGGGGGTGTGAGGCGCATGGCGAATCGCAGGACGTGGGTATGGCGCGATGGACGGGGTCTCCGGGGTGTTGCGCTGTGCGCAGTGCGCGCGCTCGGCTCCGAGAGGGCACAGTCAACGCTCGAATACGCCCTGGTGCTGCTGGCGTTTCTCGGACTGCTGGCAGGTCTTGCGGCTCTTTGGCACGCCGGCGCCGCGGGCGTCTTTGCCGATGCGATCGAGAGGGGGGCGTCCCATGCGCTTGACGGCCTGGGTCTTCTCGACGTGGCGCTGTACTAGCGCGGCGAATGCCGGGCTGCGCCGGTCCTGCACGGCGCAGGCAACGGTCGAGGCCGCGGTGCTCGTGCCGGTGTTTCTCACCGTGCTGCTGCTCTCGTTGCAGCCTGCGTGCATGCTCTACACCCGCACGGTTATGGAGAGCGCCGCCGCTGAGACCGCGCGGGTCGCGGCGCTGTGGGAGGGTGCGCCGGATGACGAGGCGGTCGTTGCCTTCGCGCAGCGGAGGCTCGCCGCCGTGCCCGATCTCGCGATCTTTCACGAGGGCGGCCCGCTCGCGTGGGACATAGACGTCGAGCGAACGGAGAAGACGGTTGCGGTGAGCGTCTCGGGCGCGCTGCGTCCGTTGCCGGTGATCGGGGCGTTCGCGCGCTTTGGCGGCAACACGGACGCGTACGGGAACCTGCGCTTGTCGGCACGCACCGAGATCGCCTATCGGCCGGAGTGGGTGGAAGGAGGCTACGATGACTGGATCGCCCTGTGGTCCTAGGGAAGACAACGCCCGGTTTCCCGACGCCATCGGCGTCTTTATCGGCGAGAACGGCGCGTACACCACAGTTGCGTCCGCCGTGGCGATGCTCGTGGTGCTCGTCTTGACCTTCTCGGTGGCGGTGGCGTGCTGGAGCCTGTCACGCGCGGGCGACGTGCAGTCGAGCGCCGACGCAACGGCCCTTGCCGGGGCAAACGTTGTGTCGTCCTACGTCACGGCGGCGACGGTCGTCGACGCGAGCGTGCTGAGCCTCGGGCTCGCGGGCATGAGCACGGCGGCGGTCGGGGCGGTCGCCCTGTTTGTGCCGGGGGCCCAGGCCGCTGCCGAGACGATGATCGAGAGCGGCCTCAAGATGATCCAGGCGCGCAACCGGTTTGCCGCGTCGGCAGCCGACGGGCTGGCGGCGCTCGAGAAGGGCCTGCCCGCGCTCGTTGCCGCCCAGTCGGCACGGGTGTGCGCTGCGCAGGGCTCCGACGCGGTTTCGTACACGGGCGTAGCGCTCGCGGTCCCTGCTGCCTCGGCTTCCGATCTCTCGGTTATTGACGAGGATCAGATCGACGCGGAC
>CALUOB010000065.1 GCA_944322175.1 uncultured Coriobacteriaceae bacterium | reverse complement strand
GCCGTGCCCATGCCGGGGAGGTTGAAGATGACCTCGATGACGACGGCGCCGCCCATGAGGTAACCGATCTTCAGGCCGAGCGTGGTGACCGGCGTGATGAGCGCGTTGCGGAGCACGTTGCGCGCGATGACGATCTGCTCGGGGATACCAGCGCCGCGAGCGGTACGGACATAGTCCTTATCGAGCTCCTCGACCATGGCCGTACGCACGATACGGGTCATCTGGCCGGTGAGCGGGAACGCGAGGGCAACCGCGGGCATGAGCATGCGCGCCAGGTAGCCGCCCGGGTTCACGAAGAAGCTCGGCAGGGCGCCGGAGGCGGGCAGAACCCTCAGGTACGAGGAGAAGATCAGGATGAGGAGCACGGCGAGCCAGAAGGAGGGCGTCGCGATGCCCGCGATGGATATAACGCGTATCAACTGGTCGGGCCACCGGTCGCGGTAAAGCGCCGAGATGACGCCGAGGATGAACGAAACGATAGCGCCCAAGATGAGACCGATGAAGGTAAGCTGCATCGTGATCGGGAGCGCGGTCGCGATACGGCCGGCCACCGAAGTCTGGGAAGCGCCGTAAGTACCCAGGTCGCCCTGGACCATGTTGCCGATGTAGGCAACGTAGCGAACGGGCCAAGGATCGTTGAGTCCGTGCTCGTCCATGTACTGAGCGATCGCCTCCTGCGAAGCGCCCTCGCCGAGGGCGTTGCGCGCAGGGATGCTGGGATCGGTGAAGGACATGAGGAAGAACACGAGCAGGGTGACACCCAAGGCCATGATAGGCAGCGCAATGAGGCGCCTGCCGACGAGGCGTAGAAGGTTATTCACTACCTCTCCCCTCTCTCTTGCCAAAAGTTAGAAAAAAGGGACCCGAGACGCTTGGTGCCGCTCGGGTCCCCGTTGGGGCCCAAGTGCCCTACCGGACCGCGATCATGCGGCGCGGCAGGACGGATATGAGCGTGTTACGCAGTTGCCGTGGAGCAGTCGATGAACGACATGCCGGTGGTTCCGATGCCGGCGAAGCCGCTGATGGCGGTGCCGTTCGGAGCGGTCGCAGGATCGTCCCAGTAGCCGGTAGCGGTCTGGACCTGGAGCACCGGGTACAGCACGCACTGGTCGGCGATGAAGTCGAAGCACTTGTTCCAAGTCTCCTGCTGCTCGTCGCCGGACTGAGCGAGCGCAGTGTTCATCATCTCGGTGAGCTCGGCCCACTCGTCGGTCTCGCTCCAGCGGGCGCGCGACTGCATCCAGACGTTGTCGCCGTACCACCAGTTCATGAGCAGGTCAGGGTCAGCGCCGAAGCAGGACGGATCGCCCGGGGCCAGCAGCAGATCGAAGTCGCCGCCGCCATCGATGTAGGTGTAGGTGTTGGCAGAGGTCTGCTCGTTGATCGTGACATCGAAGCCAAGAGCGTCGAGGTCCTCCTTGACCTGGGTGGCCATGGCGACGACCTGCTCGTTGTCGGTCACGCAGAGCTCGATGGCACCGGGAGTCGCGCCGGCCTCATCGAGAAGCTCCTTGGCCTTGTCCTGGTCATACTCGTAGATCGTGGCGGCCTCGTGATAGTTCGGGAACGCCGGATCGTTGGGCAGGTAGCAGGTGGGCTTGGTGGCCAGGCCAGCGAACGCGTTGGTGATCATCTGGTCGTAGTTGAGGGCGTACATGACAGCCTGACGGGCAGCCTTGTTGTCCCACGGGGCCTTCTTGGTGTTGAACATCATGAAGCGCGTACCGAAGCCCTGAACCGTGTCGACCTTGCAGCCAGCAGCCTGGAGCTGGTCGATGGCGTCGGCCGTGGCCATCTCCATGACGAGGGTGGTGCCCTCCTGCTGGGCGGTGATACGGGCGGTGGCGTCGGTCAGGACGTCGTAGTGCAGGCGCTCGTCCTTGGCCGGATGGTCGCCGTTGTACTCAGGATTCGGAACCAGCTCGACGGCGGCGTCATCGATGGAGTCGTACATCCAGGGACCAGAGCCGATCGGCATGGCGGTCATTTCCTCAACGGTGGAGGAAGCCGGAACCACGCGGATGATGGCGAGGCGCTCCTTGATGAGCGAGAAGTTCGGAATCGTGGTCTTGACGGTAAGGGTGGTGTCGTCCTTCTTCTCAATGCTCTCGAACGGGGTCAGCATCGGAATGTAGATGTTGCCCTCGGCGGTGCAGCGAGTATAGGACTCGACGACGTCCTCAGGAGTAACCGGGTTACCGTCGGAGAAGGCAGCGCCCTCGCGCAGCGTGATCTCGTAGGTGGTGTCGTCGACCTGGGTAGGATCGCCGGCGGCGAGCTCGGGGAACGTGCTGTAGTCATGGTAGTTGATGCCGTAAAGGCCCTCGACCACATGCCAGTTGGTACCGAGCGAAAGCGCCGAAGAGGTGCTCGTGGGATCGTAGTTCTGAGTCGCGTAGGCAGATCCCGCGGTGATGGTGCCGCCGCCCGTGGCGCTCGCGGAGCCCGTGCCGCCCTCGCCGCCGCCACCGCCGCAGCCGGCAAGGCCGAGGCCGGCAACAGCCGCCGCGCTACCGGCAACGCCGATAAACGAGCGCCGGCTCAGGCCCTTCGTCAACAGTTCACGCATTTGTAGCTCCAATCCTTTGCAGGATAACGTGCCTCTCTGCGAGCTCCTGCAACCATCCCGCAGAAGGCTTTACCGCCCAAAGCAGAGAGCCTGTAAAGGCTCTGTCACAAAATACAAAGGGTGCTTGACAGGATTGTTGATCACCACATAAGCACCGTTTGTAGACATTCACAGCATACGGCGATCTGGGGAGTAAATCAGCCCCGCATCGGCCAACGGTAGATGAAACCTTTCAGACGGTATCTTGCAAATTGTCAAGAGCATTGTATTGACACTCTAATACCAGTGTGATACCAGTTGGTTAAACGTATTACCACCCCATAGAACGAGTGTTTGTGGATTATCTATTCTCGTATCTGCCCTTTTGCTGGTTCAACAAAACCCAGTGCGAATCAAAAGCAAGCATCTTGCATCCATGTTCGCGGAGATGTTATGAACAGATTGTTTCCGCATCATTATGCTACTGCATATTATTCAAGTTTATTTGCATACTGCTACCGCATGTGCCGGGTTGCTAACAGGCGCTTCCGCGGCATTATCCGCGTTGTATTTTCCGCCTCGCTAGCCCCTGCACCCGGCATTTTCCACACTTTTATGCTCATTTGCATCCTCGCGCGAAGCAGTTGCTCGGCGCTCCTCGTCCCATGCGCGAAGCGTATCGTATACCTCTTGAGCCACCTGTGCGGGCACTCCCTTAACGGAAGCAATCTCCTCGACGCTCGCCGCGCGTAGCCGCCTCATCGATCCGAAGTGTCTCATGATGGCCTTCTTGCGCGTGGGCCCCACCCCGTCGACCTCGTCGAGCACCGACACGGTCATGGCCTTGTCGCGGAGCTCGCGGTGGAACGTAATGGCAAAGCGGTGCGCCTCGTCGCGCACCTGCTTGATGAGGTAAAGCGATGCTGACCCATTGGGCAACACGACCGGGGTATCGTCCCAAGGCACGAAGATCTCCTCGTCGGCCTTAGCGAGACCGCAGACGGGAATATCGAGCCCAAGCTCCTCAAGCTGCGTCAGGGCAGCGGTGAGCTGCGGCTTGCCGCCGTCGACGACGAGTAGGTCTGGCCTGCTTCCAAACCGCTCGTCAGCCATACGCTCGGGAGCGTAACGACGTCCGAGGACCTCTTGCATGGAGAGAAAGTCGTTTGCCTCCCCCGTCACGCTCTGCACCTTGAAGCGACGGTACTGGCTCTTGTCGGGACGCCCGTTGGTGAACACCACCATGGACGCAACAGTGTGCCTGCCGTGGATGGTCGAGATATCGAAGCACTCGATGCGCAGAGGCGCCGCAGGCAGCGCGAGAGCGCTCTCGAGCTGAAGAAGGGCCTGGTTTGTCCGGTCGTCTGCGTAGCCCGTGCGCATCATATAGCGCATCAGGGCGTGGCGCGCGTTGAGCGCTGCCATGTCGAGGAGCCGCTTCTTTTCGCCGCGCTGAGGCCGGTGCAGACGGCATCGCTTGCCGCGCTTCTCGCTGAGCCATGTCTCGATAAGCTCCCCGTCCTCGAGATCAAGGTGAACGTCGATCTCGCCTGGGATATCGCTCGTCTCGTCGTAATAGCGCTTAACAAAACCCTCGACAAGCTCCTCCTCCGCAACATCAAGCCCCTTGTCGAGAATGAACTCGCAGCTCCGCACCGTTCGGCCTTCGCGCACCACGAACACGCAGGCTCCTGCAATGGTCTCCTCGCGGTAGAATCCAACGAGGTCAATGTCGAGCGCCTGCGGGAACACGACCTGCTGACGATCGTCGAGTCCGTCGATAACCTCGAGACGACGCTTGATGCGAGCAGCCCGCTCAAAATCGAGATCGGCTGCGGCTTCTGCCATCTGGTCTTTAAGCTCCTGCACAAACGCACCGCGATGTCCGGACAAAAAACGCTCGACATCGCGCACGTGACGAGCGTACTCGCCTGGACTGATGAGACCCGCGCAAACACCCGGACCTCTGCCCACGTGATAGTCGAAGCACGGACGCCCGTTCTGCGCGCAAATGAGCTCGATGACGCTTGCGTCGTCGGGATGCGCAGCGATGAGGCGTTTGATGCGCTTCCACTCGGCACAGGTGGCAAGACAGATGGGCTGAATCTTGCGAAGCGTGTCGATGGTCTCACGCGCCGCGCGGCTGTCGGTATAGGGGCCGAAGTAGCGCGTACCCTTGCGGTGCCTCTCGCGCGTGTACTTGATGGCAGGAAATACGTCGTCTTTGGTAATGGCGATGTAGGGATAGCTCTTGTCGTCCTTGTAGTCGACGTTGAAGTACGGATGGTACTGGCCGATAAGGTTGCGCTCGAGCACGAGCGCCTCATGCTCGTTCTCGACGACGATGTAGTCGAAGCTTTTGACGAGCTGCATCATGAGCGGGATCTTCTGCCGCTCATCCTGCAACGTGACGTACTGGCGCATGCGCGCACGCAGGTTCTTTGCCTTGCCGACGTACACGACCGTGTCCGAAGCGTCCTTCCACAGGTAGCACCCCGGGTCCGTCGGAACGCGAGAGACCTGTTCCGCAAGGGAGGGACTCACGCCGCTCGGCAGGCGCACTGCCCGCAACGCCGCGTCGGCAGCTTCTACCGCGTCGAGCGGCGCGGCGACACCCTCCCCCGCTGCGTGGGATGTGACTACCTCGTTGTTGTGCTCGCCGGTCATCGCTCGCCTATCGACGCGTGAAGCGGCCGACGATCGAGCGGATCATGCCCGCCTCGGGAACCTTGAGAGCCACGGCAGGAACGAAGGTGACCGCAAGCGACACCAAGCCCGCAACGACAACGTAGACAAGCGTCTTGGCAATAGGCGCCGTTACGGCGACGCCGTCGACGTAGCTCACGAGCGGACCGGCGAACGACTCGAGCGCCCACAGCACCCCAGCGCCCGCGGCAGCGCCCAGGCCGCCAAGCACGAGGCCCGCGAGCGTACCCCGGAGAATCGTGCGCAGCTCCAGGCCGTGCAGGCGACGGCGCAGCCATACGATAGCCCCGCCGATGGACACCACGTACGACGCCGTCATGGAAAGGGCGATGGCGGGCATACCGCCGCCGAGCCACACGCCCCAACCAACCGCGACGACGATCTCGGCGATAGCTCCCAGGATGACGAACACGGCATAGGGCTTCATGTCCATGAGAGCGGAGCAGCTCTTCTGCACCAAGGCCATCACGCCGTAAAACGGCAGCGAGAGAGCCAAGAAGCGCAGATACTCGCTCACCAGCTCAACGCCCGTCACGTCAAATGCTCCGGCGCAGTAGATCATGTTGAGCGGGAAGCTGAACACAACGAGGTACAGGCCGAAGGGAATCAGGAAGAACATCATCTGGCTGATGCCGCGCGAGATGCCGCCGCGGACAGCATCGTCGTTGCCCTGGCTCGCGTCGCGCGCGAGCTCGGTGTAGAGGGCCGTAGTAAGCGAGATGGCGAGAAGCGCGTACGGCAGCGTGTACCACAAACGCGAGTACGCGATAACCGACGCGCCCGTCTCGGGCTGAACCGAGAGCGCCGCCGCGTTCTGCACCGAGGCGGTAACGAAGGTGCACACGGTGGCCGCTAGCGTGGGGATACCCAGAGCGAGCGTCTGACGCAGAGCGGGGTCGCGCAGATCAACGTGAACGCGCGGATGAACGCCGTGCCTGGCGAGCGCAGGAACCTGGCACGCCATCTGGATGAAGACGCCCAGCGTGGTGCCCACCGCGACGATCGTGATGGGAAGGGCACCCGTCACGCCGAGCACGTTGGTGAGCACGTGGTAGGCAACGAAGCTCGCAATGACCACGACGTTGTTGAGGACCGGGGCGAAGTTGCTCCAGAAGTAGTCGCGATGCGCATTGAGAACGCCCGAGAAAACGGAGCCGAGTCCGTAGAAGAGAATCTGGATCGCGAAGAAGCGGAAGAAGTACACGGCGGTGTCAAGACCGTCGGCATCGCCGCTCATGAAGGACTGCGTCCAGATAAGCCCCGGCGCAAAAGCGATAGCCGCAACCGAGAGTACGCCGAGCAGCACGAGCAAGATACCGAGAAGGTTGCCCACGTACGCATCGGCTCCCTTGCGCCCTTGCTTGCGGCGCACGTCGAGGTACACCGGCAGGAACGCCGTGATGAGCATGCCGCCCATCACAAGCTCGTAGAGCATGTTCGGGAGGTTGTTGGCGATGTTGTACGACGTCGAGATGAGGGAAACGCCAAAGGCGACACCCATAACCCATGTGCGTACGAAACCGGTGAGTCGACTTACGATGATGAGTAGCGTCATGAGCGACGCGGAGCGGCCAACGCTCTCGTAATCGCCGCCGCCCGACAGCTCGTCGTCATCGCGGATGTCGTCTCTTTCGTCTGCTACGGCTGCGGCAGCGCTCATACGATCCGTCACATCTACCTCCACTACCTTGCAATCGCGCGCATTGTCCAAAGCAGAATGCCCGCGAAGATCCTCCACCTCGTCGGCCTCGCATCTGGGTTACTGCCCAGCGACCCACAACCGACCATCGACGTTACCTCTTGCAGATGTCGGCCATAGCGGCCCCGCAAAAGCGCACGAGCGCCTCGGGCTCGACGGCAAGCTGCAGACCACGCCTACCTCCCGACACCATGATCTCATCGAAGAGCTGGCATGTCTCGTCAACAATGGTGCGAAACTGCCGCTTCATCCCGACCGGCGAGCAACCGCCCCGGATGTAACCAGTCGCCCCGAGAAGATCGCGAACGTGCATCATCTCAAGGCTCTTCTCGTCCGCCACGCGCGCAGCGGCCTTGAGATCAAGCTCCTGCGCCACGGGAATGCAGCACACCACGTGGTCGCCGTCGGGCGCCGTGGTGACCAGCGTCTTGAAGACCTGGTCGGGGTCTTCGCCCAACACGGCGGCGGCGTGCACGCCCGACCGATCGCTCTCGTCGACCTCGTACGTGATCGCCCGATAAGCGATACCGGCGCGCTCGAGCTCACGCATGGCGTTGGTCTTTTGAATCTTAGCAGGCCGAGCCATGGATCAGGCCTCCCCGTGCTCTGCCATGCGCCTGCGGTCGCGCTCGAGAACGGGCTTGAGAAATTGCCCGGTGTAACTCTTCTTGCATGCCGCGACCTGCTCGGGCGTGCCCGCGACCACCACGCGGCCTCCGCCGGTGCCCCCCTCGGGCCCCATGTCGATGATCCTGTCGGCGACCTTGATGACGTCGAGGTTGTGCTCGATGACGAGCACGGTGTTGCCGGCGTCAACAAGCCGCTGCAGCACGTCGATGAGCTGGCGAACGTCCTCAAAATGAAGTCCGGTGGTAGGCTCATCGAGGATATAGAACGTCTTGCCCGTCTGCTTGCGGTGGAGCTCCTTGGCGAGCTTCACGCGCTGTGCCTCGCCGCCCGAGAGCGTCGTGGCAGGCTGTCCCAGGCGCACGTAGCCAAGGCCCACGTCAAAGAGCGTCTGCAGTTTGCGCTTGATCTGGGGGATGTTGCCAAAGAACGCAAGCGCCTCGGTGACGCTCATATCGAGAACGTCGGAGATCGTCTTGCCGCGATACGTGACCTCGAGGGTCTCGCGGTTGTACCGCTTGCCGTGGCACACCTCGCAGGGGACGTAGATGTCGGGCAGGAAGTGCATCTCGATCTTGATCTGGCCATCGCCCTTGCACGCCTCGCAACGACCGCCGGGCACGTTGAAGCTGAAGCGTCCCGGAGAGTAGCCGCGCGCTTTGGCTTCGGGCGTGCTCGCAAAGAGCGCCCGGAGATCGTCCCAGAGCCCAATGTAGGTTGCCGGGTTGCTGCGCGGCGTTCTGCCGATAGGTGACTGGTCGATGTCGATGACCTTGTCGATCTGATCAAGCCCGCTGATGCTTTTGTACGGACCCACGGGACGAGCGGAGTGGTGCACCGCGTTGGTCAGCGCCGGGGCAAGCGTGTCGGTCACGAGGCTCGACTTGCCGGAACCCGAGACACCGGTAACAACGGTAAACGTGCCGAACTCCACGGACGCCTTGACGCGTCGCAGATTGTTGGTCGTGACGCCCTCGATCGTCAGCGCCCCGCGGCCAGGGTTGCGCCGCTCCGCCGGTAGGCGCACCATGCGCTCGCCCAGCAGGTAGCGTCCCGTCAGCGAGTCGGGACATGCCATGATCTCCTCGGGAGTTCCCGCAGCAACCACCTTGCCTCCGTGTTCGCCGGCTCCCGGCCCCATGTCGACCACAAAATCGGCAGCGCGTATCGTGTCCTCGTCGTGCTCGACGACGATGACCGTGTTTCCGAGATCGCGCAAGCGTTTGAGCGTGGCGATGAGACGCTCGTTGTCGCGCTGGTGCAGGCCGATAGAAGGCTCGTCCAGAATGTAGAGAACCCCCATGAGACCGGCGCCGATCTGCGTGGCAAGACGAATACGCTGAGCCTCGCCGCCCGACAGCGTTGCGGACGCACGGTCGAGGGTCAGATAGTCGAGGCCGACGTTCACCAAGAACGTAAGACGCGCGATGATTTCCTTGACGATCGCGGCACCGATGGCACGCTCGCGCTCATTGAGCTCGAGCCCTTCGAAGAAGGCAAGGCTCTCGCGCGTGCTCATGCAGCACACATCGTAGATCGACTTGCCGCCGACCGTCACGGCGAGCATCTCGGGACGCAAGCGGGCGCCGTGGCACGCGCGGCACGGCTCTTCGCGAATGTACTTCTCGAGCTTTGCCTTGGTGTTCTCGTTGGTTGTCTCGATATAGCGTTCGTAAAGAATGTTGCGCACGCCCGCGTACTTGGTGAACCAATGCGTGTCGCGACCGTCCTGCGTATGGTAGTCGACGCGCATCTTCTTATCGCCCAAACCGTCGAGAAACACCTTGCGCACTCGGGCGGGCAG
>CALUOB010000064.1 GCA_944322175.1 uncultured Coriobacteriaceae bacterium | reverse complement strand
CTCGCGTTCGCGAGCCGGGTCGTAGACTGCCTTGCCGGTTCCGCGTTTTGACTCGGCTACTTCGCGGGCAAGATCCATGCGCTCGGCGAAGAGCCTTACGATGCGCGCGTCCACGTCGTCGATGCGCGCTCGGATGGAAGAGAGGTCCATGAAAATCCTTTCGTTTACGCCTCGCCAAGAACACGAGGGACGGCTCCGTCTTGGAGCAGCGCGTCGAGCAGGACGAAGGCGCAAACCGCCTCGGAAACGGGAACGGCACGTGGAACGATGCACGGGTCGTGCCGTCCTCGCACAGCCAGCTCGGCGTTGGAGCCGCTGCTGAGGTCAACGCTTTGCTGGGGACGCGCTATGGAGGGCGTCGGCTTGACTGCCATGCGCCAGACGATCGGCGCTCCGGTGGTCATGCCGCCTGCGCAGCCTCCGGCGTTGTTTGAGAGCGTTGTAACGCGGCTGTCGCGCATGCCGTAGGGATCGTTGTTCTCGGATCCTTTGAGGTCGGCCGAGCCAAAGCCCGCTCCAAACTCAACGCCCTTAACGGCGGGGATGCCAAAAGCCATCTGGGCGATACGGTTTTCGATGCCGCCGAACATGGGCTCGCCGATTCCGGCGGGAACAGGGCCGTACGCCGCGCATTCCACAATGCCTCCGACCGAGTCTCCCTCGGAACGAGCGGCGAGGATGTTCTCTTGCATGAGGGTTGCTGCGCGCCCGTCTATGCAGGGGAGCGCGTTCGAGAGAATAGCGTGCTCTTGCTCGCTCCGATACGCCATGGGATCAAGCGGAGTGTCGTCAACGCAGGCTATGCGTTGGGCGTGGGCTATGACGTGGATACCGAGCTTTTCGAGAATCTGCTTGGCAATGCCGCCCGCAATGCAGATGGGGGCCGTGAGTCTTCCTGAGAATTGTCCGCCGCCGGCGATGTCGTTGTGGCCTCCGTAGCGCACGTAGGCGGGATAGTCGGCGTGCCCGGGACGCGGGATGCGTCGCAGCTCGTCGTAGTCGTGGCTGCGGGTATTGGTATTGCGGATGATCGCAGTGAGCGGCGCGCCGCAGGTGACTCCGTTGGCGATGCCGCAGAGAATCTCCGGCTTGTCGGCCTCCTTGCGCGCCGTGGCCGTGGGGTTATTGCCCGGAGCGCGACGGTCGAGGAAGCGTTGAAGCTGCTCTTCGTCGACCGTGTAACCAGCTGGGAGCCCTTCGATGGTGCAGCCGATGGCGGGAGCATGGCTCTGGCCGAACACCGCTAGCGTCAGCGCGCTGCCAAATAGGTTAGCCATAAACGTGTCCTTCTCTTTGACGCGCTACGCGTTGAGCTCGGTGTCTTCGAGAACCACCGAGCCTCCGAGCGCGCGGTAATCGTCGAAGAACTGCGGGTACGACTTGGCAACGCACTCGGCTCCGACGATTTCGACGGGTCCCTCGCAGCGCGTAGCCGCGATAGCGGCCATCATGGCGATGCGGTGATCGTTGTGCGCATAGACGCGCCCGCCCGTAAGCCGCTGGGTTCCCGTGATGATCAGACTGTCCTCGTCAATGCGGACCTTAGCCCCGAGCGCGTTGAGCGCTTCGCTGGTGGTGACGAGACGGTCGGACTCTTTCATGCGCAGACGTCCGCAATCGGTGATGTGCGTGGTGCCCTCGGCAACGGCGGCGACGCATGCGAGGATCGGGACGAGGTCGGGCGTGTTGGCTGCCGAGAAGCCGTAGGCGCGGAGTTTGCCCGGCTGCACGGCGGCGGCGCTGCTGCCGCGGCGTGCGTGTGCGCCAAAGCGCAGCAGCGAACCGAGAACGGCGCGGTCGCCTTGGGGCGAGTTGGGGTCGAGGCCCGTCACCTGGATGGTGTCATCGCCCATGGCGGCAGCGCAAAGCCAGAAGGCGGCGTTGGACCAGTCGCCTTCCACGGTTACCTCTCCTGGGCTCGTGTACGGGTCGCCGGTTACGGTGTAAACCGTGCGCTCGGGATTGCCGCCGCGCGCAGCAAAGCGCTCGCAGCCAACTTCAACGCCAAAGATTCTCATGGCGTTGATCGTAAGATCTATGTAGGGCTTGCTCTCGATCCTGCCCGACACAACGATCTCCGAGGGGCGGCCAAGAAGCGGCGCAGCCAAGAGAAGCCCGCTGATGAACTGGGAGCTCACGTTGCCGGGGAGTTGGAAGCGGCCGGCGCGGAGCTTTCCTGCGCACGTGAGCGGGAAGCGCCCCTGGGGCGAGAGGTTGCAACCGCCTACGAAGAGCTCGTCGTAGAGCGGGCCGATGGGGCGTTCTGCCAGGCGATGCGAACCGACGAACTCGGCCTCGGCACCAAGCGCTCCCGCTACGGGGAGCATGAAGCGCAGCGTCGAGCCGGACTCCCGACAGTCGAGGGTCGCGTTGCGCCGAGGCATGAGCACGTTGTCCGAAGCGGATGATCCCGGAATGGGCGTTACCGAAAAGCCGTCGTGCGAGCGGATGATGCGTGCGCCGAGCGCCTCAAGACACGAGACGGTGGCTTCGATGTCGTCGCACGTTGTGTTGCAGCGCACGAGTGTGGGCCCCGCGCAAAGAGCAGCGCAGATAACGAGACGGTGCGCCATCGACTTGGAAGCAATGGCGGGTACGGTGCCGGCTAAGCGCGACGGTTTGATACGGGCGAGCATCGGGGAGCCTTTCGTGTTGGGGCGTACAGGGTGTTGGGACCGATAGCGTGTGCGAGCTGCTACGAGGCGAGACCCTCTTCAATCAGGATGCGGAACGCGTCGAGGGACACGTTTTCTATGGAGCATGCACCAATACGCCTGGGGATGACGAGATCGATGGAGTCGCCATGGCGCTTTTTGTCGTGGAGCGCGCACGCAAAGAGCTCTTCAGCGGAGTACGGGCTCGTTGTCATAAGGCCGCAGGCTTCGAGGAGCCCCGTCAGGCGGTCGATAACGTCGGGGTCGCATGCGCCTTCGGCAATGGCGGCCCGTGTGATGGCGCACATGCCGGCAGCGACGCAATTACCGTGTCCGATCGTGAATGCGGCGCATGCCTCAATGGCATGACCGATGCTATGACCAAAGTTGAGGAGCTTGCGCACGCTGCCCTCGCGTTCGTCTTGGGCCACGACGTCGCGCTTGATCTCGATGTTGCGCGCGACGATCGCCTCGACGCGCGCAAGGTTGGTCATAAGCAGCTGGAGCGTGGGCGGCGTCTGTTCAAGTGCGGCAAAGAGGTCCGGGTCAGCGATTACTCCGTGCTTCACAACCTCACCGCAGCCATCTGCGAACTGCTCGGGCGTAAGCGTGCCCAAGCAGCCGATATCGGCGATCACCACGCGCGGCTGCCAGAAGGCGCCGACGAGATTCTTGCCCGCCTCGAGGTCGATGGCGGTCTTGCCGCCGACTGAGGAGTCGACCATCGCGAGCAGGCTCGTGGGCATCTGGGCGAGTTTGATGCCGCGCATGTACAGGGCTGCGGCCAAGCCGCCGAGGTCGCCGGTAACGCCGCCGCCGAGGGCAACGACAACGTCGTTGCGGTCGAGCTCGTGTTCGGCGAGAAACTCGAGCGCAGCGAGCAGCGTGTCGGCGCGCTTGTGCTCCTCTCCGGCTTCAAAAGTAAAGACACATACGGCGTAGCCTGCTGCTTTGAGACTGTCGGCAACGATGTCGGCGTAGAGCGGGCCTACGTTGGAGTCGGTGATGACGGCTGCTTGGGCACCACCGCACGCAGATGCAATGATGCCGCCCGAAGCTTCGAGAAGACGAGTGCCGATGTGTACGCGATAGGGCGTGCTCGCAGGGACGTCTATGACGTGCATGGTTTACCTTTCGCCTTGGGAATCGACCTGTTCGTCGTCGAGGGCTCGCTTGATGCGATCGCCGTCGGCGAGCAGCATGCGCAGCGCATCTTTGTCTCGTGATTCGAGCGCGGCGCGGTACGCGTTGAGGGCGTCAACTAAATAGCCAAGTTCGTTTGCGAGGTTCTCGGCGTTGTCGCACATGAGCTCGGACCACATGCGCGCGTTGAGGTGTGCCACGCGGGTAAGGTCACGATAGCTCCCCGCCGAGAACCCGTGGTGGAGCTGCGCCGTCGGGCTTTTGACGTAGGCATTTGAGACTACGTGCGCGAGTTGGCTCGTGAACGCGATCACCTCGTCGTGCGCCTGGGGCGTGGTCACGCTGAACGATCCGAAACCGGCGGGCCCGAGCAAAGTGTGCGTGCGATCCAAAAGCTTGAGGCGGTCGAGGTCGCCGAGGGGCGGCGGCACGAGAACGCAGGGCGCTCCCTCAAAGAGGTCGGCGCGCGCATGGGCAAAACCGGAGAACTGCGTGCCCGCCATGGGGTGCGTGCCGCAGAACGAGAATCCGTGTGTTTTGGCGAGAGCAAAAGCCTCGCTGCATACGGCTTGCTTTACGCCCGCGGCATCGATGACGAGGGGGCCTTCGCTGCCGAGCTCGCCGAGCAGGGGTGCGTGCTCGCGCAACCAGCAAACGCAGGCCTGGGGGTATGCCGCGAGAACCACGAGGCCGAGGAGGGGGAGCGTCCCTTCGTTGACCTTGCCATCGATCGTTTCGATGCGCGCGAGGTCCATAGTGTCCGCATCGGTGTCGTATGCGTAGACCTTCCAGCCTGCGGCCCGATACGCTTTCGCAAAGCTGCCGCCGATGAGGCCGAGGCCTATGATGCCGACGGATTTGGGCGATGAGCCCGTATTCGATACAGGTGACTGGCGGTCCATGTGAGTCCTCGTGTGATGGATGGGGTTTGACTCGTGTTGGGTGAGCAGGGTTGCTACTCGAGGCCCTCGCCGGTAACGGCGTCGCGCACCAGCGCGATGCGTGCCATGGTGTCGGCAAACATTGCGGGCGTAAGGGCTTGCGCGCCGTCGGACCAGGCATGGGCCGGGTCGTTGTGCACCTCGATCTCGAGGCCGTCCGCGCCTGCGGCGGTGGCGGCGAGCGCCATGGGCTCTACGTAGCGCGTGTAGCCGGTGGCGTGGCTCGGATCGGCAACGACGGGCAGGTGCGTGAGATAGTGGAGCACCGGGACGGCGTTGAGGTCAAAGGTGTTGCGCGTCCTCGTCTCGAACGTGCGGATGCCGCGCTCGCAGAGAATGACGTTGTCGTTGCCCTCGCTCATGATGTACTCGGCGCTCATGAGAAGCTCGTCGACAGTGCCGGCGATACCGCGCTTGAGCAAAACCGGGGTCTTGGTCTTGCCGACCTCTTTGAGGAGGTTGAAGTTCTGGGCGTTTCGCGCGCCGATCTGCATGACGTCGATGCCCTTCTCGACGAAAAGCTCAACGTCGCGCGGATCCATGACCTCGGTGACGATAGGCATCTTGAGCTCTTCGCGGGCCTGGAGGAGAAGGTCGAGTCCGCGCTCGCCCATGCCCTGGTAGGCGTACGGCGAGGTGCGCGGTTTGTAGGCGCCTCCGCGCAGCATCGTGGCTCCAGCCGCGTGCACAGCACGTGCGATTTCGAGCAGATTGTCTCCCTCAACGGAGCAGGGCCCGGCGATGACCTGGAAATTGCCCCCGCCGATCTTTACGCCGAAGCCGCAGTCGACCACGGTGTCCTCGGGGTGGAACTTGCGGTTTGCTTTCTTGAACGGCTCTGAGACGCGCTGCACGCGTTCCACGATGTCCATCGACTCGAGAAGGAAGGGGTCGATCTTGGTGGTGTCGCCTACCAAGCCGATGATGGTTTCGTTCTCGCCGTGGCTGACGTGGGCGTCGAGGCCCTTCTTCTCGATCCAAGAGACGAGCTGGTCCACAGCCCCGTCGGGAGCGTCTTTGCGCAGAATTGCGATCATGCTAGATCCTTACCTAGAACGTACGTAATAGATAAGTCTAGCTCAGCAAATCCCACGGCATCTCCCCGGATCAGCCTTCAGGAGTGATTTAACACAACGGACCCGCACCTGTTTGAGATGCGGGCCCGCGCAGGTTTCCTGCCCCGTAAAGGGTTCGGCGCGCTGCCTGGCGGCAGCCCGCTCCCGCTCGGGGCTCGCGCCCCTCGCGTCCTCGCGGGAAGACGCTCCGCGTCTTCCTTGTCGCTCGGACCTTCAGCAAGGTTCGAACCCTGCTCTTTATGGCAACGGGCCCGCACCTGTTTGAGATGCGGGCCCGCGTAGGATTCTGGTGCCCCGTAAAGGGTTCGAACCTTCGGCCTTCTGCTCCGGAGGCAGACGCTCTGATCCACTGAGCTAACGGGGCTTTGCGTGTTGCATTGTAGCCCAACGGGGTGCGATGCTCAAGATCGGCGCGGTTGCGGGCTTAAGAATCGCTTGTTGTGGTGGGTGGTGCGGCCTTCTCGTGTTTGAGACGCGGCCTTACGGGATATAGTTGGACGTGTGACATGTAGAGTAAGCTGCCAGCGGTATCCTCCGGGGTTCTTATGACTGATCAAATACACGCATCTGACAACTTGTCCGCTGATGATCGTGGTGAAGCTTCGCCTCCGCCCGTGTCTGATCCTGCCTGGAGCGACACTGCGGCGATTCACGAGCAGGGCCTCACGTCGGCAGAGGTCGAGGAGCGCATAGTCCAGGGCCAGGTCAACGTCAACACCGAGCTCAAGACCAAGTCGGTCAAGCAGCTCCTGATCGAGAACATCTGCACACTCTTCAACCTCATCAACGTTGTTCTCGCGGTCCTCGTTATTGTGACGGGGGAGTTCAAGAACCTTACGTTTTTGGCCATCGTCTTTGCCAACACGTTGATTGGCGTGGCGCAGGCCCTACGTTCAAAGCGTATGGTCGACAAGCTCACGTTGCTTGCCATGAAGAAGGCCGTCGTCATACGCGACGGCGTGGAGCACGAGGTCGAGCTCGACCAGATCGTGCTCGACGACCTGTTAAGGCTCGGACGCGGAGATCAGATACCCTCCGATGCCGTCGTGGTGTCAGGCGAAGCACGCGTGAACGAGAGCCTTCTCACCGGCGAGAGCGACCTCATACGCAAGACGGCTGGCTCTAAACTTATGAGCGGCAGTTTTGTGGATTCCGGCATCATGCTCGCACGTGTAGAGCATGTGGGCGCCGACAACTACGTGGCTAAGATCAACAATGAGGCCAAGTACGTCAAGCAGGTAAACTCCGAGATCATGCGTGCGCTCAACACTATCGTGCGCTTTGCCAGCGTGGTCATGCTGCCGCTCGGCATTGCGCTCTTTTGGGCTTCGTACGCCGACGGGGTGGAACTCTTCGACGCAATTCTCACGACGGTCGGTGCGCTGCTCGGCATGATCCCGCAGGGGCTCGTGCTCCTCACTTCGTCGGTGCTGTGCTTGGCAACCATTCGTCTGGCTCGCAAGCAGGTGCTCGCGCAGCAGCTGTACTGCATCGAGACCCTCGCGCGCGTTGACGTTTTGTGCCTCGATAAAACGGGCACGATCACGTCGGGTCGAATGGAGGTTGCGGGAACGCATCCCCTCGACGGAAACGACTCCGCGGAGCTCGATTGCGCTTTGGCAAGCCTCGCGCGCGCTACCTCAGCAGATGCCAACGAGACGTGCCGGGCGCTTCTCGACCATTATGCCCAAACGACGGTCGAGATTCTCGAGCCGTCCGCGGTCGTGCCCTTCTCGTCTGCGAAAAAATGGAGCGGGGCGTCGTTTGCCACGGGTTCGTACGTCATGGGCGCTGCTCAGTTCGTGCTCGATCCGGAAACGTTCCGTGCTGTTGAGGAGCGCGTGTCTGAGCTCGCCAGCACGGCCCGCGTTCTCGTGGTTGCGCGCGTAGGTGGCTTTACCGATGAGGGCGACTTTACGGGCGTTGCAGAGCCCATCGGCTTTGTGACCATTCGTGACGAGATTCGCTCGTCTGCGGCGGAAACTATCGGGTACTTCCGTGAGCAGGGCGTCACGCTCAACGTGATTTCGGGCGACGACCCGCGTACGGTTTCTTCGATCGCGCGCGTCGTGGGTATTCCGGGCGCCGAGAAGTTCGTTGATGCAACGACCCTGGATACCCCGGCAAAGCTTGACGCGGCAGTTGACCTGTACCATGTGTTCGGTCGTGTCACGCCGCAGCAGAAGCGTGAGCTCGTGCAGGCCCTCAAGCGCCGCGGCCACACGGTAGCCATGACGGGAGACGGCGTGAATGACGTGCTCGCCCTCAAAGAGGCAGACTGCTCGGTCGCTATGGCGGCGGGCTCCGACGCCGCGCGCAACGTAGCCGAGATCGTGCTCGTGAACAACGACTTTGCGAGCATGCCGGCTGTGGTGGCCGAGGGCCGCCGTTCCATCAACAACCTTCAGCGCTCGGCCGCGCTGTTCCTCATGAAGACGCTTTTCTCTATGGCTCTGGCTGCCATCTGCATCTTTTTCCCGCCGTATCCGTTCCAGCCGATCCAGATGACGCTCATCAATTTCTTCTGTATCGGTCTGCCGAGCTTCGTTCTCGCGCTTGAGCCTAACAAGGCGCGTGTCCGTGGCAACTTCTTGGCCAACGTTTTGGCACGCGCCTGCCCGGCGAGCGTCTCGGTTGTTGCCGTGGTGGCTCTGTGCATGTGGTTCTCGTCGCTTTTCCATTACGACGCGCGGGTGCTCTCCACTATGTGCCTCATCGTTACGAGCGCCGTGGGATGCCGGCTCATCTGGCGCCTGTCGTTTCCGTTCACGCTGCTCAGAGGGGCTCTCTTCGTCTTCATCGTTTCCGGCATCGTGGGCAGCATCATCCTTCTTCCCGAGCTCTTTATGATCGCTCCGCTCACACCCTGGGTCTTGGTGGAGCTTGCCCTTGCCGTGGCGATTGGCTGGGTGCTCTTTGGCTGGCTGTCGCTCACGTTTGACCGCGTGGGCGCAGCCGTTAAGCGCTTCCTCAACCATTCGGCCTCTCGCCTGGGCCGTGGCGTGCATGTGAGCATGGGTCGTCGGGGCGCCCGGACCGTCTCCGCCCAGCCGGGACGTATCGAACGCGTTGCACGACGAGCCGTTGAGCGCGCGGGACGCAAACAGGATGAGCGGAGCATGCGCGAGGCTCAAAGGAGCGCCGAGCGCGCTGTGGAAGTCGCTAACCGGACGCGTGTCGGCAGAGCCGGTTTCCGGGTGAGCAAGTCGTCTCACGGTGTGCAGGTGACCATGCCTCGGGGAAAGAAACGAACGAAGTAGGGGCATTCTGCAGCGGCCTCCGTTTCCGGCTTTTTAATTCTTTGTATCGGGGTCGAAGAGGCTGCGGGGGCAAACGACGCATGGACGATATAGTGAATCGACGCCGGCCGTGCCGGAGAACCACGAGTTGAGTATTCGACCATCTGGAGGTACCATGTCCTGCCTCGCCGATAATCCGTACGTTCGCCAGCTTTGCAGCAACGATCGCACGTTCACGTACTATGACATTACGGGCGTCGAGGGGTCCGAGCGTCTGCCGGTGAGCCTGAAGATCCTGCTCGAGAACGTCCTGCGCCGCGCGTCAAGTGTCGAAGCGGCCGAGGCTGCGGCCAAGAGCATCGTGTCGGCCGGGCTTGCGGGTGAGGCGGGGGACGAGATCGAGTTCATGCCGGCGCGCGTGCTCTTTCAGGATTTTACGGGCGTTCCGGTGTTCGTTGACTTTGCCGCCATGCGCGACGCCGCGGTCGAGCGCGGAGCTGACCCTGCTGCCGTGAACCCGCAGATTCCCTGCACGCTGGTTATCGACCATTCCGTTACCGCTGACGTTGCGGGCTGCCCTTCGGCGCTTGCCGAGAACATGCGCATCGAAGCGGAACGCAACGCCGAGCGCTTTGCTTTTCTCAAGTGGAGCTCCGAGAGCTTTGACAACGTGCAGATCGTTCCTCCGGGGGAGGGCATCTGCCACCAGCTGAATATCGAGC